>NZ_JBEXEX010000007.1:0-256358 GCF_040606445.1 Streptomyces sp. NPDC005408
GTGGCGGACACCTCTGGCGCCGGAGCCTCGCCTGCCGCGTCGCCGGACAGGGTGCGCCCGCCCGGGCGCACGCCGGGCAGCCCTTGCCCAGCGAACTCGGGAGGAACCGGCGTTGCACGTCCAGGAGTGGCTCGAGACCGTCCCTGCGGTCAGCATCTACCTCCTGGTGGGGGTGGTCATCGGCCTTGAGAGCCTCGGCATCCCGCTGCCGGGGGAGATCGTCCTCGTCAGCTCGGCCCTGCTCGCCTCGCAGCACGGCGAGATCAATCCGTACATCCTCGGCGCCTGTGCCTCGGCCGGCGCGATCATCGGCGACTCGATCGGCTACGCCATCGGTCGCAAGGGCGGACGGCCGCTGCTGGCCTGGCTCGGCGGGAAGTTCCCCAAGCACTTCGGTGAGGCGCAGATCGCCATGGCCGAGCGGTCCTTCGAGAAGTGGGGCATGTGGGCGGTCTTCTTCGGCCGCTTCGTCGCACTGCTGCGTATCTTCGCCGGGCCGCTCGCGGGCGTCCTGCGCATGCCGTACTGGAAGTTCCTCATCGCCAACGTCCTCGGCGGAATCATCTGGGCGGGCGGCACGACCGCCGTCATCTACTCCGTGGGCGTCGTCGCCGAGGCCTGGCTCAAGCGCTTCTCGTGGCTGGGGCTCCTCCTCGCCGTGCTGATCGGACTCACCTCGATGCTCGTGCTCAAGAGCCGGGCCAAGAAGGCCGCCGCGCAGGCGCAGGCCCGTCCGGCTGACGAGCCGGAGCCCTTGCCCGCCACCGACTGAGCGGCACGGTCCGACCCGTACAACGCGGTCCGAACCAGGTTCGAACCGGCCTCGACAAGGAGCACAGGCGATGGCAGGACAGGCACTGATCGCGGCAGTGGGCGGCAAGAAGCCGAGCATCGCGCCCGACGCCTTCACCGCTCCCACGTCCGTCGTGATCGGTGAGGTCACCATGGCCCCGGGCTCCAGCGTCTGGTACCACACGGTGCTGCGCGCGGACTGCGGCCCGATCGTCCTGGGCGCCGACACCAATATCCAGGACAACTGCACGGTCCATGTCGACCCGGGCTTCCCTGTCACCGTGGGCGAGCGCGTCTCGGTCGGTCACAACGCCGTGCTGCACGGTTGCACCGTCGAGGACGACGTACTGGTCGGCATGGGTGCGACCGTCCTCAACGGCGCTCACATCGGTGCCGGTTCGCTGATTGCCGCCCAGGCGCTCGTACCGCAGGGGATGCGCGTACCGCCCGGCTCGCTCGTCGCGGGTGTGCCCGCCAAGGTCAAGCGTGAGCTGACCGAGGAGGAGCGGGAGGGCATCAAGCTCAACGCCGCGATGTATCTGCTGCTGGCCAAGGGGCATCGCGAGGCCACGGAGACCGACTGAACTCCCGCAGGTTTCCCAGCGGGAGCTCGACCCGGCCGCAGCCGGCTACACGGGCGGTCCGCCTGGGGAGGCGGGCATGACAATCTCGGCCGCCACCACGCTGCCCGCTTCGAGCCGGCGCGTGGTGGTGCGGGTCGCGAAAGCGTCGACGAGCCGGAGTCCATGACCGAGGTCGGCGTGGGCATCCAGCGGCTCCGTCCGCCGTACTGAGCGGTGCTTCCACCGCCCGCCGTCCCTGACCTCGGTGATCAGGGTGTTCCCACGCACCCTGATGGCCACTGCCACCCACGTGCTTCCGCTGTGCAGCACCACATTGCTGACCAGTTCGGTGACGATCACCGCAAGTGCCTCGTGGAAGTCGTCGTGGAGTCGCCACCGCTGCGCGACGGCGCGGGCGAAGTGCCTCAGCGTGCGCGCGGCTTCCGGCGTCGCCGACATCGCACACTGGGCCAGACCCGAAATTCCGCCATGCGGCACCCGGCCGGTAGGCGGATGGTGGGAGGACTCCTCTGCTGATGCGATCACTGTCGGCTCCTTTTGCCCAGGTGATGCCCGGGCGCTGGGTCTAACCTCGTGGGCGGCGCACAGTCCGCGCAATTGGGGAGACTGAAGTACGGATACGTAAAGAAATGAAATGCCCGGAAATGTCGAGGAGGGTGAGCTGGTGAGCACGCTCAGTGACGAGGCCTGGGAACGGTGGCTGAAGCAGACCCTCGACCGCCCCACCCGCCAGCCGGCCCTGCTGCTGATCGAAGGAGTGGCGGGAACCGGCAAGAGCCGGCTGGTCGACCGCCTGCTAGACGCCTCCGAGACGGGCTCACGGCCACGCGTCGTCCTGACCTTCACCGCCTCCGGCACCGCACTGGCACATCACCCCGCGCATCCGCCCCGCCCCGAGGCGGGCAGCGACGGGCCCGTCGGGCGCGCCCGCCTCGAACCGCCCCCATTGCCGCCGCGCATCTATCCGGAGGCAGCCGCCCTTGCAGAGGAACTGGCACCGCTGCTGGAGTCCGGCGGCCCGGTACTGCTGATCGCGGAGGACGTGCACCGCGCCGACCCCGGCAGCCAGGACCTGCTGCGCCGCCTCCTCGAGCGGCCGCCCGCCGGGCTCGCGGCCGTACTCGTCTACCGGCCCGAGGAGCTGGCCGAACCCGGTCTGGTGCTGGGCAGGCCCGTCGCCTACCCGGCCCGGCTGTCCCTGCTGCGCATACGTCTCGAACCGCTGGACGCCGAGCAGGTGCGCCGGCTGATCGAGGATCGGCTGGGCCCCGAGAGCTGCCCGCCGGAACTGGTCGTCCGGATTCACGAGCGTTCCGCCGGAATCCCGCAGGTCGTCGTCGACCTGGTGCGCCAGCTGGAGGACATGTGCGGCCCCAGGGAGCGGTACACCGCACGGGACGTGGACGCCACGGGGACTCCCGTACGGCTGGCCGAGCTGGTACTCGGCCGGCTGGCCGCGCTGGCGCCCGAGCACCGGGCCGTCGCCCGAGCTGCGGCCGTACTGGACGAGCCCAGCACCGCCGATGACCTGTACGCGGTGGCCGCGCTGCCCGCGGAAACAGGGCGCCAGGCCCTCGTGGCGGCCCTGCGCGGAGCCGTACTCCAGGAGACCGGCAGCGATGTGTACGGATTCCCCTCGCCGCTCGCAGGCACGGCCGTCTACCAGGAGCTGCCCGGGCCACTGCGCCAGGACATGCACCGCCGGGCAGCCACCGTCCTCGCCCGCCGCCACCCCGTCCCCTGGGCCCGGCTCGCCACACACCGGCACCGCGGCGGCCAGCTGCGCGGCTGGCTGAAGGCCGTTGAGAGGGCCGCGGAGCAGTCCGCGGAGGCCGGTGAGCACCAAAGGGCCATGGACCTGCTGGAACATGCCCTGTCCCACCCCTCGGTCCCGCGCGAGGTGCGTGCCCGCCTCGCGCCACTGCTGGCCCACAGCGCGGTGCTCGGGCTGCACACCGACCAGACCGTGCAGGTGCTGCGGCAAATCCTGGACGACCAGTCCCTGCCCCCGGCCGTACGCGGCCAGATCCGGCTCGACCTGGGACTTGTTCTGTACAACCAGGCCGGTATGGGGCTTCAGGGCTGGGTGGAACTGGAGCAGGCGGTCGACGAGCTGACGGAACGTCCGGCCCTCGCGGCACGCGCCATGTCGGCGCTCGCCATGCCCGTGATGTCCGCGGTTCCGCTGGAACGCAATCTGCACTGGCTCGAAAAGGTCCAGAAGATGGCAGCCCGCAGCGACGACGCCGAAGTGCGCACGGCGGTCGCCGCCAACTGCATCGCCGTACAGCTGGAGATCGGGGATCCCTCGGCCTGGGACGTGCTGGAACGGCTGCGCGCGGACACCGATCACCCCGACCGGCTCACGCATGTGGCACGCGGCCTGGTGAACGCGGCGGACGCCTCCCTGTGGCTCGGACATCTGCAGCGCGTCGGAGATCTGCTGGAGGAAGGGCTCGATCTGGCGGCCCGCAGTGGTGCGTCCTACGTCGAACAGGACGGGCGCGGCACCGTTCTGCTGCTGGACTGGATCACCGGCCAGTGGGAAGGGCTGGCAGGCCGCGCGCGTACCTTCGTCGCCGAGACGGGCGTCATGCCGGGCCCCGCGGCCGACGCCCGGATCGTCCTCGGCATGCTCGCCCTGGCGCAGGGCGAATGGCAGCAGATGGCGGCCTGGCTGTCGGGCGACGGGCATCCGCTGCCCGTCGGCTCACCGCTGCCGCATGTGGCCGCGGCCGCCGGTGCGTTGGTGCGCACCGCACTCGCCCGCGGTGATGTCGACACCGCCGCGTCCGAGGCGGCCGACGCCTGGGACAGGCTGCGTGACAAGGGCGTCTGGGTGTGGGCCCCGGAGCTCGCGCCCTGGGCCGTCGAGGCGACCGCCCGCGCGGGGCGCCGGCAGGCGGCCGAAGACATGCTCGCCGAGTTCGAGACCGGCCTGAAGGGCAATCTCGTCCCGTCGGCCGTGGCGGCACTCCACTGGTGTCGCGGCGTCCTGCTGGAGACGGCGGGTGAACAGGCTGAGGCGGTGCCTCACTTCCGCGAAGCGGCGGCCATGTACACGGAGATGCCCCGCCCGTATGCGGCGATCCTGACCACCGAGGTCGCGGCCCAGTGCGTACTTGAGTCGGGCACGAGCACCGGCGCCGAGGGTGCCGTGGAAGACCTGGCCCTGTGCGTCCAGCAGCTGACCGATCTCGGCGCGGGCTGGGACGCGGCACGGGTACGGGCGACACTGCGGGCTCATCAGCCCGCGGCGGAACAGCGCCCCCGTGGCCGCCCGAGCTACGGGGACCAGCTCTCCCCGCGCGAGCAGGAGGTCGTCGACCTGGCCTCCGCGGGGCTCACCAACCGGGAGATCGCCGCGACGCTGCACCTGTCGCCGCGTACCGTGGAACAGCATGTCTCCCGCGCTCGCCGGAAGCTCGAATCGCAGTCCCGGCAGCAGCTCAGCCGGACCAGGAACCACCGCCCGGGCTGATTTATTTGCGTATCCGTAGATCGCCTCCACGGATATGCGCCCGTCTGGCTGCGGCATAGCTTCCAGGCACCGAAAAGCGGAACGCACCGTTGCCGCGTCTCGTCGTGGCAGCAGAGTGCCCGCTTCGGTGCTGTGCCCGGGATTGCCGGAAGGCCGGGGCGAGTGCGGGCCACGTCCCCCACCACGGTGGCCGCCCTCGTTGAGGCAAGGGGGGTCCGGCCCCGGGCACGGTCTTCGTCGCTGACGGACAATCAATGACCTTGTGTGCTGCGCGGTGGGGTGAACATCACAGCCAACCGCCGTGATCAGGCCAGGTGGGCGGACTACCGTGTGCGGGTGCCCAAGAACCGAAACATGTTCTCATCGCTTGCCGCCTGGCGGCGCCGCGTCCTCGCGCGCGCCGTGCACCGCGGCTGGCGCTGGGTGCAGGAGGCGGGCGCCGTCACGGCGGAGCACCCCGGCCGGCTGCGGTTTCGCCGGCTCGGCTCCGGCACCCGGCTCGCCTTCCCGCAGGGCACCGTCTTCGGCGAGGCGTGGATCGAACTGGGCGACCACTGCATCATCGCCGAGCAAGTGACCCTCACGGCCGGGATGATGCCCGGTCTTGACCTGGGCGCCGAGCCCATACTGACGCTGGGCAACGGCGTGGTTCTCGGCCGCGGCAGCCATGTCATCGCCGACACCCGGGTGACCATCGGCTCGGACACGTACTGCGGGCCGTATGTCTACATCACCTCGACCAACCACAGCTACGACGACCCTCATGAGCCGGTCGGCAAGCAGTGGCCGCGAACCGAGCCGGTCGACATCGGCCCTGGATGCTGGCTGGGCACCGGAGCGGTGATCCTTCCCGGCGCTCGGCTCGGCCGCAATGTGGTGGTCGCGGCGGGCGCTGTCGTACGCGGCGAAGTCCCCGACCACTCGGTGGTAGCGGGGGCTCCCGCCCGTGTCGTACGCAGTTGGGATCCGGTCCAGGGCTGGCAGCCTCCGCTGCGTACGCCGGCTCCTGTGCCGATCCCGGAGGGCGTCACCCCCGAACAACTGCTGGCGCTCGCGGAGTTGGACCCGGACGCCTCCTAGGGCCTAGCCGGTGGCCAGCAGTACGGTGCCCACCAGCGCGAGCCCCGCGCCCGTCGCCTGGACCACACGCAGCCGCTCCTTGAGCATCATGAGCGCGGCGAGGACCGTCACCACCGGGTAGAGGTTCGCGAGTACGGCGGCGATGGTGACGGGGCCGTGCTGCGCGGCGATGGAGTAGGTGCCGTTGGCCGCGACATCGGCGAGCCCGACGAAGGCGAGCGCCGGGAGCGAGGCGAGGACGACCCGCATCCCGCCGTCCTCGGGCAGCGCCCGCGCCCCGCGCTTCACCGATACGAACAGAGCCGCGCCGCCGACCGTGACATTGGTGACGCGCTGTACGAACAGGGCGAGGAAGAGCCCGGTGATCGTGGTCGAGGCCTCGGCGATCAGCGCCATCACGGCACCGAAGCCGAAGGCGGCGAGGAGGGTGAGCAGGATGGCCTGACGCTGCACCGGCGCACCGCGCAGCTGGGGTCCGCCCGCCAGCACGATCCCTGCCACGGCGACTGCGATTCCGGCGAACTGCAGCAGCCCGGGCCGCTCACCGAGGGCCAGCCCGACGCATACGGGCACCGCGACGCCCAGTGACCCGAGCGGGGAGACCACACCCATCGGGCCAAGGGCGAGCGCCTTGTAGAAGGAGAGCATCGCCACCGGGCCGACGACGCCCGCCGCGACGGCGTACCAGAGCTGCGGTCCGGCCTCGTCCAGGCCGCCCGTGGCGATGACGATCGCGCCGAGGACCATCACCGCGATCGCCTGCGAGGCGACGACGACCGTCAGGGCCGGCATGCGACGCGTCAGCAGTCCGCCGCCGAAGTCTGCCAGCCCCCACAGGAAGCTGGTGGCCAGCGCGAACAGTGCGGTCATGGCGGGCCTCGCAGTACAGTGCAGTGAACGTTTGGGTGCATCACACGGTAGTGCACTGTATTGAACTCTGTCATCCAGAATATTGGACGGAACGTGTCGGACCTCGACCAGCTCACGCAGTCGCTCGCCCGCAATCTCAAGCGCTGGCGCGGCGAGCGGGGGTTCACGCTCGATGCCCTCGCCGCCCGGTCGGGGGTCAGCCGCGGCATGATCATCCAGATCGAGCAGGCGCGCACGAATCCGAGCGTCGGGATCACGGTGAAACTCGCCGACGCGCTCGGCGTCAGCATCACCACGCTCCTCGACTACGAGCAGGGCTCTCAGGTCCGCCTCGTACCCCCGGAGCAGGCCGTCCGCATGTGGTCCACATCGACCGGCAGCTACACCACTCTGCTGGTCGGCACCGAACGCCGCGGGCCCCTGGAACTGTGGGCCTGGAAGCTGATGCCCGGCGACACCAGCGAGTCCGACCCGCACCCGGAAGGGACGATCGAAATGCTCCACGTCACCGCGGGCGAGCTCACGCTCGTCGTCGACGGCGAGCCCCACACCGTACCGTCAGGCACGTCCGCCACCTTCGAGGCGAACGTTCCGCACGCCTACCGGAACGAGGGGGACGAGGCGGTGGAGATGACGATGGCCGTCTCCATCCCGCCCGTACGCTGAGACGGCCAATCGTGCCCGGCGGCGGCGCTGTTAGCGTGACGGCATGCGCGCTCCGATGGGGAACTTCGACGACGCCCGGCCCGCCCCCGACTGCCTCGAACTGCTCACCCGGCCCGTCGCGGACGCCGTGCGCGCGTGGCACGGCGACATCCCGGTGGAACAGCTGATCTACGTCGACACCGACCCGGAGATCGCGGACACCGCCGTCTTCGTGGAGCACTACGGGCAGGAGCTGCTCGAACAGTCGGCGAACTGCGTGGTGGTGTCGGGCAAGCGGGGCGGCGAATCGACGCTCGCGGCGTGTGTGGTCCTGTCGAGCACCCGAATCGATGTCAATGGCGTGGTCCGCAAGCAACTGGGCGCCCGCAAGGCGTCGTTCGCGTCGATGGACACGGCGATCGTCGAAACGGGGATGGAGTACGGCGGCATCACGCCCATCGGGCTGCCCGCCGGCTGGCCGCTGCTCGTCGACTCGGCGGTGGTCGACTCGGAGTGGGTCCTGATCGGCAGCGGGCGCCGGCGCGGCAAGCTGATCGTGCCGGGGAAGGTGTTCGCGGGACTGCCGGGCGCGGTGGTCGTCGAGGGCCTTGGAATCGGCCCTTCCTGACCTGCCGGTCCCCCTAACCCAGCCGCGGTATCTCGATCGCCGGGCAGCGGTCCATCACCATGTCCAGACCGCCCGCACGGGTGCGCTCGTACGCGTCCTCGTCGATCACACCCAGCTGGAACCAGACCGCCTTCGCGCCGATGGCCGCCGCCTCGTCCGCGACCGGTCCGGCGAGGCCCGAATTGACGAAGACATCGACCACGTCGATCGCGAAGGGGATGTCGGCGAGCGTCGCGTAGCCCTGCTCGCCATGGACCGTCTCGGCCTTGGGGTGCACCGGGACGATGCGCTTGCCGTAGCGCTGGAGGACGTCGGCGACCCCGTACGCCGCCCGCGACCGGTTGTTCGACAGGCCGACCATCGCCCAGGTGTCGCCCGTCGAGGTGAGAATCCTGCGGATCGTCTCTGCGTCTGCGTACATGCACGGGACAACGGGCGGCCCGCGCGGAGCATTCCCCTCCGGTCGGTCTGTGTCTGCGCGGCGCATAGGGTGGCCGGATGCAGGAGCAGTACCGGACGGTGTCCCGCGAGGGTGTGCACGAGACCGAGGTCAACAGATCGCGCTTCATCTGCGCGCTCGCGCCCGCCGCGACCGAGGAGGAGGCGCAGGCCTTCGTCGCACGCATCCGCAAGGAGCACCCGACCGCCACGCACAACTGCTTCGCGTACGTGATCGGCGCCGACGCCTCCGTGCAGAAGGCGAGCGACGACGGCGAACCCGGCGGGACCGCGGGTGTCCCGATGCTGCAGATGCTGATGCGGCGTGATGTTCGTTATGCCGTGGCCGTGGTGACCCGGTACTACGGCGGTGTGAAACTCGGCGCCGGCGGGCTGATCAGGGCGTACGGCGGAGCTGTCGGCGAGGCCCTGGACGTGCTCGGCACCATCACCCGGCAGCGCTTCCGGCTTGCCACCGTCACCGTCGACCACCAGCGCGCGGGCAAGCTGGAGAACGATCTGCGGGCGACCGGGCGGGCTGTGCGCGAGGTGCGGTACGGGGAGACCGTGACCATCGAGATCGGGCTGCCGGACGCCGATGTCGATGCCTTCCGCAGCTGGCTGGCCGACGCCACGGCGGGGACGGCGGGACTGGAGCTGGGGGGCGAGGCGTATGGAGACGCCTGAAGCCGCCCGTGATGTCAGACCCCACCGATACTCTCGGGGATCATGAGATTCCTGCATACGTCGGACTGGCACTTGGGGCGGTCGTTCCACCGGGTGAGCATGCTCGACGCCCAGGCCGCGTTCCTCGACCACGTGGTGGCGACGGTGCGCGATCGCGACGTGGACGCGGTGCTGGTCGCGGGAGATGTGTACGACCGGGCGGTGCCGCCGCTCGCCGCCGTCGAGCTGTTCGACCGGGCGCTGCACCGGCTCGCCGCCGTGGGTGTGCCGACCGTGATGATCTCCGGGAACCATGACTCGGCGCGCCGGCTGGGTGTCGGGGCCGGGCTGATCGAGCGCGCAGGGATCCATCTGCGTACCGATCCGGCCGGGTGCGGCACACCGGTTCTAATGAGCGACGCCCACGGGCCAGTGGCCTGCTACGGACTGCCCTATCTCGAACCCGCCCTGGTGAAGGACGAGTTCAGGACGGAGAAGGCGGGACACGAGTCCGTCATCGGTGCGGCCATGGAGCGAGTGCGGGCCGACCTCTCGACCCGGGAGGCGGGCACCCGGTCCCTCGTCCTCGCCCATGCCTTCGTGGCGGGCGGCGAGGAGAGCGACAGCGAGCGGGACATCACGGTCGGCGGTGTCTCCGCCGTGCCCGCCGGTGTGTTCGACGGCGTCGACTATGTCGCCCTCGGCCATCTGCACGGCTGCCAGACCGTCACCGATCGCGTGCGCTACTCCGGATCGCCGCTCGCCTACTCCTTCTCGGAGACCCGCCACCGCAAGACGATGTGGCTCATCGATCTCGGCGCGGACGGCGAGATCGGCGCCGAGCGCATCGACTGTCCTGTGCCGCGGCCGCTCGCGCGGCTGCGCGGAGCGCTTCAGGAACTGCTGGACGACCCTGCGCTCGAAGGGCACGAGCAGTCGTTCCTCGAGGCCACCCTCACCGACCCC
Source organism: Streptomyces sp. NPDC005408 (assembly GCF_040606445.1). NCBI lineage: Bacteria > Bacillati > Actinomycetota > Actinomycetes > Kitasatosporales > Streptomycetaceae > Streptomyces > Streptomyces sp. NPDC005408. The sequence continues at coordinate 10,151 of NZ_JBEXEX010000007.1, forward strand.
GTCCGCCCGGCCGAGCCGATGGCGCGCCTGGCGGAGCGGTTCCCGTACACCCTGAGTCTCGTCTTCGAACCCGAGCGGTCCGACGACGGCGAGGTCGCCTCGTACGCACAGCGGCTCAAGGGTCGCGACGACCACCAGATCGCCGAGGACTTCGTGGCCCATGTGCGCGGCGGCAGCGGGCCCGACGGTCTGGAGCGCACCGTGCTGCGCGGCGCCTTCGACGACGTACGGGTGGCCGAGGGCGTACGCGAGGTGGCCAGGTGAGACTGCACAGGCTGAGCGTCACCGCCTTCGGGCCGTTCGGCTCCAGCCAGGAAGTCGACTTCGACGCGCTGTCCGCGGCAGGGATCTTTCTGCTGCACGGGCCGACCGGTGCGGGCAAGACCTCCGTCCTCGACGCGGTCTGCTTCGCGCTGTACGGGGCGGTGCCGGGCGCGCGGCAGAGCCCGGGCGCGTCACTGCGCAGCGACCACGCGGCGGCCGGGACCTTCACCGAGGTCTGCCTCGAACTGACCGTCGGAGGGCGGCGGTTGGAGATCCGGCGCCGACCCGCGCAGCCTCGTCCCAAGCGCAAGGGCGCGGGCTTCACCACCGAGAAGGCTCAGAGCTGGCTGCGTGAGTACGACGCCAAGGAAGGCGCGTGGAAGGCGCTGAGCCGGTCCCACCAGGAGATCGGCGAGGAGATCGCGCAGCTCCTGGGGATGAGCCGCGAGCAGTTCTGCCAGGTGGTGCTGCTGCCACAGGGCGATTTCGCCCGCTTCCTGCGCGCCGACGCGGAGGCGCGCGGCAAGCTGCTCGGACGGCTCTTCGACACGCGCCGCTTCGCCGCGGTCGAGGAGCGCCTGGCCGACCGGCGACGCGCTGCCGAGCAGCAGGTACGGGCCGGTGACGAGCGGCTGCTCGCGATCGCCCACCGGATGGAGCAGGCCGCGGGCACGGTTGCGGGGGACTGGCCGCCGCCGAGGCAGCAGCCAGGGGATCCCGGACTCGCCGCGGCCGTCCTGGAGTGGGCGGCCGTCGCCCGCGCGGGCGCCCGCGAAACGCAGGACATCGCCGGCTGCGCGCTCTCCGCGGCCGAAAGCCGGCAGGCGGCCGCCCGCCATGCCCTGGACGCCGAGCGCGAACTGGCCGGGCTGCAGGCGAGATACGAGGACGCACGGAGGCGGGGTGAAGCCCTGGAGGCTCGGCGTCCGGAGCGTGAACAGCTCCAGGCCAGGCTGGAACGCGCCCGGAAGGCGGAGCGCGTGGAGCCCGCGCTTTTGCTGCGTGACGACGCCGAGCGGGAGCACCGGGGCGCCCACACGGACCGGGATCGGGTACGTGCCGGGCTGCCGCCCGAACTCCAGGACGCGGGAGCGGAGCAACTGGCGGCCCTGGAGCGGAAACTGCGCCAGGACCTGGGCGGCCTCGAAGCCGCCCGGCGCGCGGAACGGCGCAGCACGGAGATCACCCGCGAGCGGGCCGACCTCGACCGTCAGGCCCGGGCGGACGACGACATCCTCGAGGATGCGGCGGCCTGGCTGGCGAGCTGGGAGACGGTCAGGCGCACCCATCAGGAACGGATCGCGGCCGCGCAGGAGGCGGCGACGCGCGCCGAACACCTCGCGGGGAAGCTCGAGCCCGCGCACCGCAGGGCACGGGCGGCCCGCGAACGGGACGAGCTGGCGGCACGCACCGTGCAGCTGGAGGAACGGCTGCGTACGGCCCGCGAGCGTGCGAACGCGGCGCGCGAGAGCTGGCTCGACCTCAAGGAACGCCGACTGCGGGGCATCGCGGCGGAGTTGGCGACCGGCCTGGTCCCCGGCGAGCCCTGCGCGGTTTGCGGCTCGCCGGACCACCCCGCCCCGGCCCGCGCGGGAACCGGCCACGTGGACCGCGCGGCGGAGGACGCGGCCTACCAGGACTACACGCGCGCGGAGGCCGCCAAGACGGAGACGGAACGCGAACTGGCGGTGGTGCGCGAGGCGTTCACGACGGCGAGTGAGCAGGCAAGGGCCACCGCCTCGGGCGAAGGCGGCTCGCCGCTCCTCCCCGACACCGAAGCCGACACCGGAGCCGACACCGCCCCCGATGCCGCCGAGCTGTTCGCCCTCGTCGAGAAGTTGGAGCGCGAGTACCACCACGCGCACGGCGTCGCCTCCGGCATGCACGACGCGCGTGAGGCGCTCGACCGCGCCGAGCGGGAGCACCAGGGGCGGCTCGATGCGCAGCAGCAGGCCGAGCGGCGGGTCGCGGCGCGGACCTCGCAGCGGGAAGGGCTCGACCGGGAACAGGCCGCGCTGGAAAGCGAGTTGGCCCGGGCCAGGGGTGGCGCGGGCAGTGTCGCCGAGCATGCCGCGCTGCTGGAGCGGCGGGTGCGGCTGCTCGCCGACGCCGCCGAGGCCGTACGGTCCTTCGACCTCACCGCGCAGCGGCTGAAGGAGGCCGACGACCGGTTGGCCGACGCCGCGTTCCGGGCCGGGTTCGACACACCGCGCGCTGCGGCCGCCGCGCTGCTCGGGGCCGCGGAGCACCGCGAGCTTCAGCACCGTATCGACGCCTGGCAGACGGAGGCGGCCGCCGTCGCCGACCGGCTGGCCGAGGCGGACACACGGAGCGCCGCGGAGCATCCGCCCGCCGACCCGGAAGCAGCCCGCGCCGCCCACGACGATGCAGAGCGAGCGCTGCGCAACGCAGCGTCCGTGCTCGCCGCCGCCCGCTACCGGTGCACCGAACTCTCGAAACTGTCGCGCCAGGCCGTGGCAGAAGTACACAGGCTCGGCCCGCTGCGCGACGAGTACGACCGCGTCGCCCGCCTCGCCGCGCTCACCGCCGGCACGTCCGCCGACAACGAACGCAAGATGCGCCTCGAGTCGTATGTGCTCGCGGCCCGCCTCGAGCAGGTCGCGGCCGCCGCCACCGCCCGCCTGCAGCGCATGTCGTCCGGCCGCTACACCCTGGTCCACAGCGATGCCAAGGCCGGCGGCAAGCGCTCCGGGCTCGGCCTGCATGTCGTGGACGCCTGGACCGGAAGCGAACGCGACACCGCGACGCTGTCCGGCGGCGAGACCTTCTTCGCCTCGCTCGCCCTCGCGCTCGGCCTCGCCGATGTCGTCACCGACGAGGCCGGTGGCGTACGACTGGACACCCTCTTCATCGACGAGGGCTTCGGCAGCCTGGACGACCAGACCCTCGACGAGGTGCTCGACGTTCTCGACTCGCTGCGTGAAAGGGATCGCAGCGTCGGCATCGTCAGCCATGTCGCCGATCTGCGCCGCCGGATCCCCGCCCAGCTGGAGGTCGTCAAGGAACGGCACGGCTCTGTCGTGCGGCTCCTCTCGACCCCGCTCAGCGGCTGATCGCCCGCCGCGGGAGAGGTGAGGAGTAGACGACGCTGGTCGTGACCGACCCCAGCGCGCCGATCTTGCCGGAGACCTCTTCGAGATGGGTCATCGAGCGGGTCGCGACCTTGAGGACGAAGCAGTCGTCGCCGGTCACATGGTGGGCCTCGAGGATCTCCGGGGTCGTCTCCAGCAGATCGTGGAACGGCTTGTAGTTGCCGTTCGGATAGCGCAGCCGCACGAAGGCGAGGATCGGCAGTCCCAGCCTCTCCTGGTCGACCACCGCCGTGTAGCCCGCGATGACTCCCCCTTCCTCCAGCCGCCGCACCCGCTCGGTGACGGCGCTCGCGGACATGGAGACGGCCCGTGCCAGCTCGGAGAAAGTGGCCCGGCCCTGGTGCTGCAGGGCATGCAGGATGCGCCAGTCGGTGGCGTCCGGTGAATATCCGGTCATGTCCGAGAGATAACAGGGGATTCCCCGGCCGATCAAGACAAGCCCCGGGAATTCTCACTTCAGCCGGACGATCACGGACCGTAGATTTTCAGTCATGACCACGACGCAGCTCACCGCGAACCCCGTCCTCCGCGTGCCGCCGGCCTCGCCCGCCGCTGCCGCCGCGTACTTCGGTGCCAGTCTCGCCTTCCACGCCGATGTCTCCGACGTCGCCTCGGCGCTCGCGGCGGGTGGCGACCCCGGATTCGTCGTTCTCGACTCCCGTTCCACCGAGTCCTGGGACCAAGGGCACGTCCCCGGTGCGATCCATCTGCCGACCGCGCTGATCCCCGAGCAGGCCGAGCAGCTGCTGGACAAGTCGGTACCGGTCGTTACGTACTGCTGGGGTCCGGGCTGCAACGGTGCGACCCGCGCCGCGCTCGCTCTCGCCGAACTGGGCTACCAGGTCAAGGAGATGCTCGGCGGCTTCGAGTACTGGGCCCGTGAGGGCTTCGAGTTCGAGACCTGGGAGGGCAGCCGGAAGCGGGAGGCCGACCCGCTGACGGCGCCGGTCGACGCGGACGACTGCGGCTGCTGAACCCGTACGGGGGACGGCTGGGCAGAGGGGGCCGCGGGCTCAGGCCTCGCGGCCGAGCCCGGACGCACCCCGCTGGGGCCGACGCGGGGGCGTGCCCGGCCCCGGGCCCGCCCCAGCCGACGGCGGGCCGGGCTTCGCCTCGCGCCTGAGCCCGGCACCCGGCCCGTCCTTCAGACCGCGGGCGTCAGAGCTTCGACAGCTCGTCGACCAGATCGTCGAGACCCAGCGACCCCTGCGACAGCGCCGCCATGTGCCACGCCTTCGCGTCGAACGCGTCGCCGTGCGCCTTGCGGGCGTTCTCCCGGCCCAGCAGCCACGCCCGTTCACCCAGCTTGTAGCCGATCGCCTGCGCGGGCATCGACAGATACCGCGTCAGCTCGCTCTCCACATAGTCCGCGGGCCGCCCGCTGTGACTGCCGAAGAACTCCTGCGCCAGCTCCGGAGTCCAGGTCTCGCCCGGGTGGAAGGGCGAGTCCGCCGGAATCTCCAGCTCCAGATGCATGCCGATGTCCACGATCACGCGGCACGCCCGCATCATCTGCGCGTCCAGATAGCCGAGCCTGCGCTCCGCGTCGGGCAGGAAGCCGAGCTCGTCCATCAGCCGCTCCGCATACAGCGCCCAGCCCTCCGCGTTGGCGCTGACGCCGCCGACCGTCGCCTGGTAGCGGGACAGCTGGTCCGCGACATGCACCCACTGCGCGATCTGCAGGTGGTGGCCCGGCACACCCTCGTGGTACCAGGTCGACACCAGGTCGTACACCGGAAAGCGTGTGTCGCCCATGGTCGGCAGCCAGGTGCGTCCGGGCCGGGTGAAGTCCTCGGAGGGAGCCGTGTAGTACGGCGCCGCAGCGCCGCCCGGAGGAGCGATCCGTGACTCCACCTTCCGTACCCGCTCGGCGAGTTCGAAGTGGGTGCCGTCCAGCGCCTCGATCGCCTCGTCCATCAGCTTCTGCAGCCAGACCCGTACCTCCTCGACGCCTTCGATGTGCTCGCCGTGCACATCGAGGTGCGCAAGCGCCTCCCAGGGCCCCGCGCCCGGAAGGATCTTGTCGGCCTCGGTCTTCATCTCGGCCAGCAGCCGGTGGTATTCGGACCAGCCGTACGCGTATGCCTCGTCGAGATCGAGGTCGGTCCCGTTGAAGAAGCGCGACCAGCGGGCGTAGCGCTCGCGGCCGACCGTGTCGGGCGCGTCCGCGACGGCGGGGGCGTACACATCGCGCATCCAGTCACGCAGCTCGGCCAGGGCCTCGGTCGCCGAGCGGGCCGCTGCGTCGAGTTCGGCGCGGAGCGAGACGGGGCCGTCCGCCACGAACTGGTCGAACCAGCTGTGGCCCGTGCCGAGCCACTCCGTCATTTGGCCGATATTCGTCTGTGTGGCACGGGGACCGCCGAACAGTTTGCGCTCGAGTCCCAGTTCCAGCGAGGCCCGGTAACCATCGAGCGCGCGCGGCACCGCACGTAGCCGCTGCGCGATGGCTGCCCAGTCCTCATCGGTCTCCGTCGGCGTCACCGTGAACACCTCGCGCACCGTATGTACCGGTGAGCGCAGATTGCTCACCGTGCGCAGCCCCTCATCCGACTCGTGAACAGCGAGTTCGGCCGTAAGGCGCTCCCGCAGCAACCGCCCGCAGCGCCGCTCCGCGTCGGTGTCGGCCCCCGGCAGCTTCTCCGCATCGTCGAGCCGGGCGAGGGTCTCGCGGGCCAGTACGGCGAATGCCTCCTGACCTGCGGGGGAGTAGTCGGGCAGGAGACCTGAGCTCTTCTTGACCCCGAGATATGTGCCAATGGTCGGATCGAGTTCGATGAGTGCGTCGACGTAGGCGTCGGCGACCTGGCGGGGCAGCTGGCTGCTGAGGGTGACTGGCATGCGCACATCCTCATACGAGTGGGCCCTCCGCGTCACCATCATCCGGTCTCAGCGGCCTGTCAGCCACCTGTCTGAGGAGGCAGCAACGGGCCGCAGTCCCACTGCTGGAATATCAACCGGGTCTCGACACGGGCGACTTCGCGCCGCGAGGTGAATTCGTCCACCACAAGTCGCTGCAGATCCGCGGTGTCCGCCACGGCGACATGCACCAAGTAGTCGTCGGGGCCGGTGAGATGGAACAGCGCGCGTGACTCGGGCAGCGCCCGGATGCGCTCCACGAACGGGCCGATCAGTTCACGCCGGTGCGGACGCACCTGTACGGAGAGCAGCGCCTCCAGTCCCCGTCCGAGCCGCGCCGGGTCCAGGGCCAGCCGGTGCCCGAGGATCACGCCGGAGCGGCGCAGCCTCGCCACCCGGTCGAGGCATGTGGAAGGAGCGACACCGACCTCCGCCGCCAGGTCGCGGTAGGTGGTCCGGGCGTCGTTCTGCAGCAGGCGGAGTATGTGAAGATCCACCGGGTCGAGAGCGACAGTTTCAGCCATTCGCCGAACGTAGCACGGGCTCTGGCCAAGACCTGCCGGTAGGTGTTCACAGTGCGGGCATGGAGAACGCAGCCTTCGCCGCCCACCCACCCCGGGCGCTGGCCACCGAAGCAGTCCACGCCGGACGCGAGGATCTCGCGCAGCTCGGTCTGCACGCCCCGCCCCTGGATCTGTCGACCACCTACCCCTCGTACGACGCCGCCGGAGAGGCCGAACGGATCGACGAGTTCGCCGCCACCGGAGCGCGCCTGGAGGGGCCGCCCGTCTACGCCCGGCTGGACAACCCGACCACGGCCCGCTTCGAGACGGCACTCGCCAGGCTCGAGGGGGCCGAGAGCGCGGTGGCATTCGCCAGCGGGATGGCGGCGCTCACCGCCGTACTGCTCGTACGGGCGAGCATGGGCCTGCGTCATGTGGTCGCGGTCCGTCCCCTCTACGGCTGCAGCGACCATCTGCTCGGTGCCGGGCTGCTGGGCACCGAGGTGACCTGGACCGACCCGGCGGGCATCGCCGAGGCGATCCGGCCGGACACCGGTCTGGTGATGGTGGAGACGCCCGCGAATCCGACGCTGGCGGAGGTCGATCTGCGTGCGGTACGGCACGCCTGCGGCTCGGTGCCGCTGCTCGTCGACAACACCTTCGCCACTCCCGTGCTCCAGCGGCCGGTCGAGCACGGCGCCCGCATCGTGCTGCACAGCGCCACCAAATACCTGGGCGGGCACGGCGATGTCATGGGCGGGGTGGTGGCCTGCGACGAGGAATTCGCGGGCAAGCTGCGCCAGGTCCGTTTCGCGACCGGCGGCGTTCTGCACCCCATGGCCGGATATCTGCTGCTGCGGGGACTGTCGACGCTGCCCGTACGGGTACGGGCCGCCTCCACCACCGCTGCCGACCTGGCCTGCCGGCTGGCGGCCGACCCGCGCGTCGCCCGAGTGCACTACCCGCAGATCGGCGGCGCGATGGTCTCCTTCGAGGTGTACGGCGACCCGCACGGCGTGATCGCCGGCGTACGGCTGATCACTCCGGCGGTCAGTCTCGGCAGCGTCGACACCCTGATCCAGCACCCGGCCTCCATCAGCCACCGCATCGTGGCTGAGGGAGACAGGCGCTCGGCGGGCGTCAGCGACCGGCTGCTGAGGCTGTCGGTCGGTCTTGAGGACGTCGAGGATCTGTGGCGCGATCTGGCCGAGGCCCTCAGCGCTCAGCCTGTTCGAACCGGGAACGGGGGCGAACGGCAGTCGCGTCCAGTCGGGCGGTGATCACCAGCGTGCCCTCCTCGATCTGGAAGTCGAGCGGCAGCCCGAGACTGCGCATGGCCGCGACCATGCCGGTGTTGGAGGACTGGGTGACGGCGTAGACGCTTTCGCAGCCGGCCTCGACGGCGAGGTCGACCAGCCGGCCGAGCAGCTCCGAGCCGATGCCGCGGCGCTGCCAGGCGTCCTCGATGAGCAGGGCGACCTCCGTCTCGTCGCCGTCCCACAGCAGATGGCCGAGGGCGACGAGCTTGCCCGAGGCCGTCTGCACGGCGAGGGTGCGGCCGAAGCGAGGGCTGAGGAGATGGTTGAGATAGCGGTCGGCGTCACCGATCGGGCCGTGGTAGCGCAGGCTCAGGGTGCGGTCGGAGCAGCGGTCGTGCATGGCCTTGGCCGCCTGGACGTCGCCCTGGTCGGCGCGGCGCACGGTGATCTCGTTGCCCTCGGGCAGGGTGAGGACGTCCTCGCTGCGCGGGATGCGAGGGCCGAGTCGGGCATCCAGCTCGACCAGGGCACGCGCCCGGGCGAACTCCGTGGGCGTGAACGGGAGATAGGGCCGCTCGACGGTGATCGCGCCGCCGTTCGGGTCGCGCAGCCGCATCACTGTCTCCTCCAGCACGCCCTCCACAGGCGGAGTCTCGCCCGTGGGGCGGCCGCTGAGGCTGACGGCCGGGAGCGAGTGGATCGTGCAGCGGCCGAGCAACTGGCGCAGCGCGAGCGGCAGTTCGGCCGCATCCAGCGCGGTACGGGTGGCGAGGCCGAGCACCCGGGTCGGGGTGTCGACGAGATCGTGGGTGTCGGCGCGCTCGATCCACGTGTTGCTGCCGCCGACCGCCGAGATCTCCCGGGTGAGCTGCTGGGCCTGGAGGGAGGCGGGGGCGCGCAGCAGGAACTCGTCCACCGTGCCCTCGGCGAGCGGGTGCGTCTGCAGGGTGAGGATGTCGACCCGGTGCAGGGCGAGTGCGGTGCACAGCGCGGCGAGGCTCCCGGGTGTGTCCCGCACGGTGGTGCGCATCCGCCACAGCGAGGTCTCGAGCAGCTCACCGCCCTGTCCCGCGAGTTCGGTGGCGACGACCCCCTGGGCCGCGGCGCCCTGCTTAGCCCCGCCGGCGGTATCGGATGTGATCACCGGAGGGGCATGGCTGTGGCGTCGTGCCCACCATGTGTGGAAGGCGGCCGTGGCGATGAGCGCAACCGCCGAGGCGATGAGCAGGAATGGACCGTCGGGCCCGTGCCCGATCATGTTGGCGATGGCATCGGCGACGGCCACGGCGGTGAACAGGGCCGCCAGCTCGACGAGATCCCGCCGCCAGTGGTGCGGGCGGCGGGCGGTCTTCGCAGAAGTCACATCAGTCATGGCATCACTGTGACCGAATGGTGTTGCGTGATCACGAACGCTTTGTGACTGATGGGTTAAGCCCGGATCTGGAACGCTATCGACTGGTTTTCGCCGTTTCTGGCCTGGACTGATCGGCTCCCTGATGCAGCGCGGTCTGCAGCCGGGATGCCTGCGCCACGAGCTGGGAAGAGCCCCGGCGCGTGGCAAGCTCCGCCAGCCCGAGTATCCCCTGCGGACCCACCGAGACCGCCGCGGGCGTCCCCGCGGACGCCGCGGTGGTCTCTGCCGTCCCGGCCGTCCCACAGTGCTCGACACAGTCGGCGGCCACGCCCAGTATCTCGCCCAGCCCACGCGCCGGTGTATCCGGGCTCAGCAGCCCGGGCAGCGCCCCTGCGAGCACGGACCAGGTCGTCGCATAGGCGCCGGTCGCCGCCGCCGTACGGGCGGAGTCGGCAAGCCGGTTGGGCTTCACCGTGCCCCGCCCCACCAACTCCGCCAGATCACGGCCGAGCAGCTCGCCGTCCAGCTGTCCACGGGCGGCCAGCACGAGCAGGGCATCCACCGCCGCCAGCCGGTCCTCCGGGCGACGGGCTCCCAGACCCGCGGCCAGCGCCCGATGCAGCGCGGGCCCCGCGACCTCCCGCGCGCCTCCGGCCTCGGCGAGCGTGGGCAGACTCGCGGTGGTGCCGGGCAGATCCTCCTGCGCGGACTCCATCAGCGCGGGCAGCAGCCAGCCGGCCAGTGCCTCCCGCTCGTGCGGCAGGATCGCCGACGCGTGCGCGTGCAGGCCCGCCCAGTGGTAGCAATGCCGGTACGAGTTGGTCTGCGCGCGGCCCAGCCAGTGGAACGGACGGGGGAACTCCCGTTGTATCGCCAGCCGTTCCTTGGTCTCGTGCAGCTTGCGGCGGGTGACCGTGGCGGGCCGTTGGAACAACCGGCGTGCCGGGACGTCCGAGGGCTCCGGCTCGGCGTCGGCCTCCAGCGCGGGCATGGCGGGCCCGCCCCCTGACAACCACGCGGCCAGCCGGTCGCCCTCCTTGGTACCCAGGTCCGCGGCGGCCCTGGCCACCGCATCTGCTCCGGACCGCGGAACCCTCAACAGAGCCAGAGCGAAGTCCACAGGAGCGATCGGCACATCGAGCCGTTGGTACTCCCGCAGCCGCCCAACTAGTTCAGCAGGATCCAGTGCACCGGTCTGCCAGGTCGGGGTTGCCAGCAGGAACGGCAGCGGCCGGGTGCGTACGAAGAACGCGACCTCCCACAGCCGGGCGTTGACGACGGCCTCGAGCCCCGCATGGGCGCAGGTGTCCGGCGCGGTCGCCCGTACCCGTGCGTTGTGCAGGGTCTTGACCGACACCCGCTCCAGCAAGGCCGCGGCCACCACCTCCACCCCGAACGGATGCCCGGAGAAGCGCTGGTCGCGGTCCCAGCGGAAGGAGCTGTCGAGCCACCACCGATCGGCCAGAGTGGCGCGCAGCGCCTCTGCCAGCGCCTCCGGCTCCCGGTGGATCATGCGGACGAGGCCGTCCAGCGTGCGCTCGTAACGGCTCATGTCATCGTCGGCGCGCAGGAGGACCATCAGGTCCTCGACCAGTTCGGGGACGGAATCAGCAGCGGGAGCGAGCCTCCTCGGTTCGGGCGGTGGCGGCAGGATCTCTTCGTACGCCTCCCGGGTCCCGGCATCGGCCAGGGCGCCGAATACCTCGACTGCCGCAGCCCGGTGCGCCGGGCTCAACAGGGCGGCTGAGGCGGCCAGTTCCTCACGCAGGTCCTGCTCGCCGACGGGCGGGACAGCGCGCAGATGCCGGGCCACCAGCTTCAGCGCCCGCTCCTGAACGTCCACATCCTGATGGCCGAACGCCTCGGCCACCACCGGCAACAGCTCCCGGGACGCCTCCGAGTCGCTCCGCATCACCTTGCCCAGCAGCACCAGTTGAGCCCGTACCAGCTTCTTCTCGCTGCGGAACAGAACGGCGCCCGACATATGAGCAAGGGCGGACGTGGACAGTCCACCGGTCCCGGCGATCCGGCCCAGCACGCTCTGGGCGTGGGCGGCCACGGTCGACGTCCCGTCGGACGCCATGCCCATCCAGTCCGCGACCCGGGCCCTCTCCTCGGCCGGGGTCAGCGCGAGGCGGCGCAGCAGGATCAGGAAGAACCGCATCTCACCAGGCCGCCCACCGCGCAGCAGCCGGGAGACACAGGCGTCCACCAACAGCTCCCGGTCGAGCACACCTTCGTCGGCGAGGCAGGTGAGTACCGAAGGCCAGTGGGCCGGGTTGTCGGGCTCGTCGTACCAGCCCAGCGGGCGGGCCAGCTGGGGCGTCTCGAAGAGCCGGGGCACCAGGATCCGGACGGCCGTGTCCTCGCGGAGCGTGGCGAGCAGGTTTCCCTGCGGCCGGGAGACGGCCTCTGCCCATCCGTACACATAGCCGTCCGTCGTGGGCACCGGGCACTTGGCCAGCTTCACGAGCTCATGAATCAGCGGATAGTCGTCCTGTGCGGTCGACGTCCGCCCGGCCAGCCGGTGGGCGACATCGCCCAGCCACTGCGGATCCCTGTCCGAAAGGACGTCGACGATCATCCCGTACGGCAGGTCCTGCCAGTCGCGCAGATCGCGCGCTCCGATCCAGGCCGCGGCGGCGGCCGCCCCCGTGTGACAGCCGGCGCCCGCGACGACCATGGCGGCCCGGATACGGGCGCGCTCCCGCCAGCGGTCCCAGTCCCAGCCGCGCAGCTCGGCGCGGATGGTCTTCAACTCGGCGAGCAGCGCCTTGCGTTCGGCCGGAGTCAGAGGCTTGAGCAGACCCGGAACCTCGCCGGACCGCCCTGCCCGCACGGCTTCGAGCAGCTCCTTCATCGCGTCTCTCCAGCAGTCGCATCGGCGGTCATCCCGTGCATCGGGGTGTCCGCAGGCGTGGCCCCACGCCGGGCCATGCGGACGGCCAGCGCGTGTTTGCACGGGCCGCGCCTGCCCCGGTAGTCCGACCACCACTGGCAGGTGCAGCTCAGAGCGCCCGCCGACTCGCGCACCTGGTAACGACGCTCACCGGAGACGACCGACGCCAGTTCCCCGGCGAGCTCGACCGCCCCGGACGAGACCAGTTCGCGGGCCGCGACCAGACGCGGATTGTGCCGCTCCGCGCGGTCCGCGTCGTAGGGCAGCTCGCGGTGGAAGTACGCGGCGTCGGCGATGTCATAGCCCACCCGGCCCGCCGTGCCGAGCCTCGTGAGCGCGGCCCTCACCCGCTGGACCGGCAGCCCTGACCGGTCAGCCAGCTCCGCCGGGTCGATCTTCGGCTCCCAGGCGAGCAGTACGGAGATCAACTCGGCGTCCTGGGCGGCCTCTTCGGTGGCCAGCGCCTCCAGCACCCCGCCCTCGCCGGAGAATCCCCGCGACGCCTCCGGGGAGAGAGTGAGGGTGAGCCGCATCCCCGGCAGCACGACCTCCCAGGCGCTCGCCGTCGCGGCGCCGTCCGTCGCCGGGCCGTACACCCGCAGCGCCGTCGCATGCCGCAGCACCCGCTGCAGCGCGGCCAGCCGCTCGGGACCCGGCAGACACACAGCCCCCGTCACCGGCCTCGTGGTCGGCCGCAGCGTCCTGCCCGCCGGTACGACCCACATCGCGCCCCGGGACGCAACGCCCGACCCACGCGGCAGGGAGCGCAGAAAACGCACCGTGTCGGCGGCCGGCAGCTCTGCCCGCAGATCGAAGCCCACGCTTGCCACCTGTGCCTCGGCGAACCCCCGCAGCCAGCGGTCCGGTAGCGGAACCTTCCGCTCCACCACCGCGCCCTCCAGCGTGGTGACCGCGAGCTCCTGCGGTCCCACGCGCAGATGGAGCGGGTCGTCGCCGGTCATCCGCGAAAGAGCCTCGCGCAGGGGGTTGTTGACATCCACATTGGTCGTACCGTGGCCGGTCTCGGCCCCGTCGAGTCCTTCGCGCAGCACGTCGAGCCGTGCGTACACGCCGCAGCAGCCCGAGAACGACTCGAAGCGCAGCCGGTCGCCGTTCCCCGTCACCACCGGGTCGAGCAACGGGCGCCGGGTGGGGTCCCAGTAGCGGGCGGCCGCGACATCCGCGACCGCGAGCAGCCCGCGTGCCGTTATCTGCGGCGACGTCAGAAAGCCGGAGAAGAACGTGGGATGGGCCTGCGCGCCCGTCGGGGTGAGCCCGCCCGAAGTCTCCAGGCCGAGGAGCCGTCCGCCCCCTGCGGATTCGAGGGCGGACGGCCGGGCGTAGGCGAGCGCCTGCATTGATCGCGTCATGCAAACGACGTTAGGACCCACCACTGACAATCGGTCCCGGCACGGGGACGGGCCAGGTACTGCTGGCCCCCGCGCACTACTGGCCCCCGCGCCCAGGCTGCAGCACCTTGCTGAACAGAACCGTTCCGCCCTCGGCCCGCAGCCGCACCGTCAACTCGCCGCTGCCGCCGTCGATGTCGACCTCGCCGAAGTACTGCGGGGACTCCATCGGCGAGACATTCGCGCGCTCGGGCGCCCGTACGAAGACACGCTCGGGACCGAAGGTGCCGTCGAGCGCGTTGGCCGGGAAGCCGCCCGCCGCCAGCGGACCCGAGACGAACTCCCAGAACGGCGCGAAGTCCTTGAAGGCCGCACGCTCCGGCGCGTAGTGCTGCGCCGATGTGTAGTGCACATCCGCCGTGAGCCAGAGCGTGCCCGTGATCCGGCAGTGCTTGATGAACCGCAGCAGCTCGGCGATCTGGAGCTCGCGCCCGAGCGGCGCGCCCGGATCGCCCTGCGCCACGGCTTCGAAGTTCGTCGCGCCGTCCGGCACGACCAGGCCGAGCGGCATGTCGGAGGCGATCACCTTCCACACCGCACGCGACCGCGACAGCTCTCGCTTCAGCCAGGCGAGCTGCTCGGCGCCGAGGATGCCCTGGGTGTCGTCGGCCTGCCGGTCGGGGGAGTTGGCGTTGCGGTACGAACGCATGTCGAGGACGAAGACATCGAGCAACGGGCCGTGCCGCACGACCCGGTGGACACGGCCGTCGCTCCCGCCCGAGGGGAGCGTCGAGATCGGGAAGTACTCACTGAAGGCGCGCATGGAGCGCTCCGCGAGCACGTCCACGTTCTTTTCCGTGTAGCGCACGTCGTCCAGGATCTGGCCCGGGTACCAGTTGTTGCGTACTTCGTGGTCGTCCCACTGCACGATCGTCGGTACCTGCGCGTTGAAGCGCCGGACGTTCTCATCGAGGAGGTTGTAGCGGAAGTTGCCGCGGAACTCTCCGAGGGTCTCCGCCACCTTGGACTTCTCCTCGGTGGTGATGTTGCGCCAGATCCGGCCGTCCGGCAGCGTCACGCTCGGCTGGATCACGCCGTCCGCGTAGACCGTGTCGCCGCTGCACAGGAAGAAGTCCGGGTCCAGACGCCGCATTTCCTCGTACGCGCGGTAGCCGCCGATGTCCGGGTTGATGCCCCACCCCTGGCCCGCGATATCGCCCGACCACAGAAAACGCACGCCCGCGCGGCGCGTCGAAGGAGCCGTACGGAACGTCCCGTACACCGGCTCACTGGTGCGCCGCGGATCGTCGGGGTCGGCCAGAGTGACCCGGTAGTACACCTGCTCGCCCGCAGGCAGACCGCGCAACGAGGTTGTGCCCGTGAAGTCCGTGCCGGGCCCGAGCAGTGGGCCGTGCCGGCGGTGCGTGCGCCGGAAGGAGTCCGTCGCCGAGGTCTCCACGATCATCCGCGCGGGACGGTCCGAGCGCACCCACACCAGGCCGGAGGAGGTGGTGACATCGCCGGTCTGCACACCCCACGCGGCGCGGGGGCGGCCGGACAGCCCCAGCGCGGGCGCCGCCCCGAGGGTGGGCAGCGCCAGCGCCGCCGAAGCGGCGACCGTGCCGCGCAGTACGGAACGGCGGTCGGGGGACGGTCTCCGCGGGCTGTGCGACATCGCTGCGCCTCCTGGGGCAGGTCGGACGGGTGTGCCGAGCCATGCCTAGCGCCCGGCCACGGCCGGAGCGCGAACCCCAAGTGAACAACTGCCCCTACGGCTTACGGTCCCGGATGTGCCGCCTCCGCCATGAGCCGGACCCCGCGGACGATGTCGGACGGCGCCAGGTGCGCATACCCGAGGACCAGCCGTACGCCCGTTTCCTCGGCGCTCACCGTCCGGTAGTCGGCCAGCGGGCGCACCGCGACACCGGCGCCGGCTGCGCCTTCCAGAAAGCGTGCCTCGGGGCCGTAGTGCTCCGGCAGCGCGGCGATGATGTGCAGTCCGGCCGCGATACCGCTGACCTGCGAGCCCGGGAAGTGTTCCGCCAGCGCCGCGACAAGCGTGTCCCGCCGCTCCCGGTAGGCGCGCTGACAGCGGCGCAACTGCCGGTCGTAGCCGCCGCGGTCGACGAATTCCGCGAGGAGCGCCTGGTCGATGGCGGGATTGCCGAGATCCATGGTGCGTTTGCGCTCGACCACCTCGTCCACCAGGTGCGCAGGGACCACCAGCCAGCCGAGTCGCAGCCCCGGCGCCAGCGACTTGCTGACCGAGCCCGTGTACGCGACGTGCTCCGGGTCGAGCCCCTGGAGAGCCCCGACGGGAGCCCGGTCGTAGCGGAAGTCGCCGTCGTAGTCGTCCTCGACGATCAGACCGTCCACCGACCGTGCCCAGTCGAGGAGTTCGGCGCGACGCCTCGCGGAGTACTCGATTCCGGTCGGGAACTGGTGGGCCGGCGTGGTCACCACGGCACGGACACCGGACCCCTCCAGTGGCCCCGTGGCGAGCCCTTCGTCGTCCAGGGGCAGCGCCGTCATGCTCAGCCCTGCCGCCGAGAACAGCGGTCCGTGCTCGGGACTGCCCGGGTCCTCGACACCCACGGTCCGCAGCCCGTGCCCGTGCAGCACAAAGCCGAGCAGCGTCATCGCCTGCGCGACGCCGGAACACACCACCAGTGACTCCGGATCGGCCACCACGCCGCGCCGCCGGGTGAGCAACGAGGCCAGCGCGGTGCGCAGTTCAGGCAGCCCGCGCGGATCGGGATAGCCCAGCGCGCGGTGCGGCAGCCGTGCGAGCACGGACTTGTGCGTGGCGGCCCATGCGGCCCGCGGGAAGAGCGAGAGATCGGGCGTCCCGGCACGGAAGTCCACCTGCGCGCCGGGAGCGCGCGGCGCCAGGTCCCGCGCCCCGCGCACTGCCGCGCGCGCCGCGTCCCCGACCCAGGTGCCCGCGCCCCGGTCGCTGCGCAGATAGCCCTCCGCCGTCAGCTGCTCGTACGCCTCGGTGACCAGGCCCCGCGAGACGCCCAGATCGGCTGCGAGCTCGCGGCTGGACGGCAGCCGTGTGCCCGCCGCCAGCCGTCCCGATCGCACGGCGTCGCGCAGCGCCGACTGCAAGGCACGGCCGCGCTGCCTGGCCGGAGCGGCGGCCGCGGGCAGCAGCAGTTCCCAGGCAGCGTTCCAGGAGTCACCCCGGGAGGGTCCGCCTGCCGCCGAAGTGGTCCCCGATGACGTCATGGAAGTGGACCTTAATCGGGACCGCCCTGATCCATAGCGTCGCCATCATGAACGCGAACTCCCTGCGCGGGGCGCTGCTCGTCAGCTTCGCCTATGTCCTCGTCGGCGCCTCCTTCACCGCCAACAGCGTCCTCGGGGACTATCCGTACGCAGGCGGCCAGGCTCTGCGCTACGCCCTGGCCTGTCTGCTCCTGCTGCCGCTGCTCGGCGGCCGGGCCGCGCTCGCGCCGCTGCGGGCCCTCGGCCGGTCTCAGTGGGTTCGGCTGGCCGTGCTCGCCGCCGTCGGCATGGTCGGCTTCAATCTGGCGATCCTGGCCGCCGAACGCACCTCGGAACCGGCCGTTCCGGGCGTGTTCGTCGGCTGCGCACCCGTCATCGTCGCCGTACTCGTACCGCTCCTGGACGGCCGCCGGCCCGCGCGGCCCGTGCTGTACGGAGCGCTGCTCGTCGCCGCCGGGGCCTTCGCCGTCCAGGGCTGGGGCCGTACGGACCTGATCGGCATCGTGTGGTCGGTCGGAGCACTGGCCGGTGAGGTCGGCTTCGCCGTACTGGCGACTCCGGTGCTGCGGCCGCTCGGCCCCAAACTGCTCACCGCCACCGTCTGCGGCATCGCCGCCGTCGAGTCCACGGCCATCGGCCTTGTCCTCGACGGCGCTGGCTTTGTCCGCATGCCGGCGCAGGGGGAGACGCTCGCGCTGCTGTGGCAGGCTGCCGTCGTCACGGTCATCGGCTTCGTCACCTGGTACATGGGCGTTCAGCGCATCGGCGCCGAGCGCGCCACGCTCTTCACCGGACTGATCCCGGTCGCCGCAGCCCTCACCGCGCCACTCGTGGCGACGGGCTCGTTCGGCGCGCCCCAGGCCGCGGGCGGTGTGCTGGTCGGGGTGGGCGCGGCGCTCGGCTCGGGCGTGTTCACCAGGCGGTCAGCGGCCGCCGTCCAGGATTCAGCGGCTGCCGTCCAGAATCACGCGGGCCACAAGCGCGGGATCGTCGTTCATGGGGACATGGCCGCAGCCGGGCAGCCGCACCAGCCGGGCACTGGGAATGACGTGCTTGGCCCGGATGCCCTGGCGGCGCAGCAGCAGCCGGTCCCGCGTGCCCCAGCCGATGGTGACCGGCACATCGGGCACATCGTCGGTGAACAGGACGTCACGGCCGGCGGCGAGCGTCTGGTGGAATCCGGTCGCCTCGCGCAGGGCGAGGGTCTCGGCGACGGCCGCATCGGGTGAACGCCGCCCGGGCCGGGCGTAGATGGTGCTGATCAGCGCCGCCCGCCCGGCGGCCGACCGGGACAGCCCCTCGATCAGCGGCAGCGGCATCGCGCGCGCCGCACGCCGCATGGTGAGCAGCACCCCGAAGGCGTACTGCCGCTCGCCCGGCGACCAGAAGCCGGCGGGCGACAGCGCCGTCACCGACCGTACGAGCTTCTCCCTGCCCAACTCCAGGGCGAGCAGACCGCCCAGAGAGTTCCCCACCACGTGAGGGCGTTCGATCGCGAGAGCTTCGCAGAGCACGCCGAGGATCGAGCCGACGGTGGTGAGGTCGTACGAAACGCCGTCCGGCAGCGCCGGAGACGTGCCGAAGCCGGGCAGGTCGATGGCGATGACATCTCGTTCGGCCGCGAGGATTCCCATGACCGGCTCCCACGCCTGCCAGTGATGCCCGATGCCATGGAGCAACAGCAGCGGCTCGCCCTTGCCCGCGCGCTCGTAGCTGACGGACAGCGCCTGGCTGCCGCGGGGGGACTCGATGGAGAACGAGATCTTCTCGGCCATACTTGCTGCTCCCTGGTGTCGCCCACGTGAAGACGTTTTAGACGGCTTGTCAGTAACAATTACCGCTCAGTAGCTTCGAGTTCAAGGGGGCGAGCCTACGCCGCGGCGGTTGTGTCGCGCGCCGCACCCAAACCGGCTGGACAGGCGCAGGGCGGTCGGCTGGGATGGAGGGGTGGCAACCGACACCGTGACCGACGTCTTCGAAGAACACCGGCCAGTTCTGACCGGCGTGGCCTACCGCATGCTCGGCCGGGTGGCCGACGCCGAGGACGTGGTGCAGGATGCCTGGCTGCGCTGGTCGGCCGGCGACCGGAGCGATGTCGTCGAGCCGCGCGGGTATCTCGTACGGATCACCACCCGCCTCGCCATCGACCGGCTGCGGCAGGCCCAGTCGCGGCGCGAGGCGTATGTCGGGCCCTGGCTGCCCGAGCCGCTCGCCACCGACTTCGGGTACACCGTCCCCGACACCGCCGAGCAGGCCGTTCTCGCCGAATCCGTCAGTCTCGCCGTCCTCGTGGTGCTGGAGGCGCTGTCGCCGCTGGAGCGCGCGGTGTTCGTGCTGCGCGAGGCCTTCGGATTCCCGTACGCGGAGATCGCCGCCACCCTCGACCGCTCCGAGGCGGCCGTGCGTCAGCTCGCGGGCCGGGCCCGGCGCCATGTCGAGGAGCGCAAGCCTCGCTTCGACGTCGACCCCACCGAATGCCGTGATCTCACCGAGCGCTTCCTTGCCGCCGCCTCGGGCGGTGACCTGGAGTCGCTGCTGAGCCTGCTGGCACCCGATGTGCGCCTGGTCGGTGATAGTGGCGGCAAGGCCAAGGCGCCCCTGCGGGTCCTGGAGAGCGCGGACAAGGTCGGACGCTTCCTGTTCGCCGTGGCGCACCAGCCGATTCCGGAGCCGGGCTTCCGCTTCACGGAGCTCAACGGAGCGCCTGCGCTCCTCGTGCTCTCCGGCGGCAAGCCGGACACCGTCCTCCAGTTGGAGGTCCTCGACGGTCGGATCCAGTGCGTCTACATCATCCGCAACCCCGACAAGCTCACCTCGCTGACCGCGACATAGACGGTCCTTTCGCACGTCAGACCCCGTGTCCAGATCCGGCCACGGGGTCTTTTGCTGCGCGCGTGTCACCAGGTACGAACGTCCTGTGAACGCTCTGCGAATCCGGCTGGTTCCGCTGCGTAACGGCCGCAGGATTGGTCTTGACCAAGTAGATGTACCGTCCTATGGTCGCAGAGTTAGTGCAGGAACCTTTAATAAACAAGGGCGCGGAATAGCCGCCGCTGAAACGGCGATTGCGGAGGATCAGGGTGGGGACCACGCAGCTGGAATCGGTGCCGGAACCTAAGTACTGGCACCTCAAGACCGTGCTCGGCCAGGCACTCGACTCCGATTTCGCGGTGGGGGAGATCCTGCCGAACGAGCGTGATCTGGCCGCTCGCTTCGGAGTCGCCCGCGCCACACTCCGTCAGGCACTCGAACAGCTGGAGCTGGAAGGCCGGTTGCAGCGGCGCCGCGGCGTCGGCACCACCGTCGCCCCGCCGCGCATGGGCGTCGACGTCTCCACCACCGAGCACGCCTGGCCGGGCACCGGGCAGGACGCCTGGCAGTCCATTGACTGCTCGGCGGTGGTCCCGCCGGCCGCGGTCGCGCGACTGCTGGAGACCGAGGCCGACGAGATGACGCACACCGTTCGCAGGCTGCGTGTCTCCCACGGCCAGTCGGTCGCCGCGGAGCTGCTGTACGTCCCGGCCTCGTCCGTGCCCGAACTGTCCGCGATCGACGCCCCGGCCGGTCCCGCCCGGGCCCGCGCCGTACTGCGCGAGCTCCAGCACCTCGACCTGGAGGGCCAGGACCGCGCAGTGGAACTCGGCTCGGCCCGTGCCGACGACGCCAAGGAGCTCGACCGGCTGCCGGGCGCGCCCGTGCTGGTCGTCACCACGCGCTACTTCTCCGAGGGCAAGACCGCGGCCGTCTCGGTCGCCACCTACCGCGCCGACACCTGCCGGCTCACCTTCGGGGACTCCGGCGATCTGGAGATCAGCCACGACGACCAGGAGCGCCGCGCCTCCTGAGCCTCGCCGCCTTCTGCTTTCTGTTTTACGTACGCCCCGTCGGTACGGCCCGTCGCATTGAGCTCGCGCTCAGCGGCGGGCCGTCACCGTTCCCTCGATGGCGAAGAGCTGCTCCTCGACATGGTCGAGCGCGAGGCGCAGCGCACCGGTCGCCACGGCCGCCTCGCCGAGCAGCGACAGAGCCACCCGCGGCGGGCGCAGACAGTACCGGGACAGCTCGTCGCGCAGCGGATCGAGTACGCCGTCGAGACCCGCGGCCCAGCCGCCGATGACCACCAGCTCCGGATCGAGCGCCAGCACCAGCGCCGCCACATCGTGCACCAGACGCTGGATGAACCGCTCTACGGCCTCCTGCGCGCGGGAGTCGCCCTGCTTGGCGAGCGCGAAGACATCGGCCACCGCCTGCTCGTCCAGCGGATGCAGCGGCTCGTCCGTCGTCGACAGCAGTTTCTCCGGGGTCACCTCGCGACCCAGCAGATGCAGCGCCCCGATCTCGCCCGCCGCGCCCCCGAAACCGCGGTGCAGCCGTCCGCCGATCAGCGAGCCCGCACCCGGGCTCAGCCCGGCCAGCACGAACACGATGTCGTCGGACTCGGTCGCGGCGCCCTTCCAGTGCTCGGCTACCGCGGCGGCGTTGGCGTCGTTCTCGACGAGTACCGGACAGCGGAAGGATCTGCGCAGCCGCTCGCCGAGCGCCAGACCGGTCCAGCCGGGCAGCGCGGTCCCGAGTCGTACGGTTCCGTCGGCCTCCACGATGCCGGGTGAGCCGACCCCGACGGCCCGCAGACTGCTCCGCGCGACCCCGGTCCTGCGCAGGACATCGGCGACCACCTGCCGCACCCGCTCAAGACGCTCGTCCTCGGACGCCGTCTCCGAGACATCCCTGGATCCGGCGCCGATGATCCGCCCGTCCAGGCCGGAGAGCAGGGCGGCGATCCGGTGAGACCCGATCTCCACACCCAGCAGATGACCGGCCTCGGCCCGGAACCTGAACCGCCGCGCCGGCCGTCCCTGACGGCGTGCAGCGCCCTCCTCGGGGATGCTCTCGACGACGAGCCCGGCCTCGATGAGCCCCTCGATCACGCCCTCGACAGTCGGCCGTGACAGACCGGTGATCCGGGTCAGATCCGTGAGCGTGGGGGAGCCAGCGCC
This sequence comes from Streptomyces sp. NPDC005408, assembly GCF_040606445.1. NCBI lineage: Bacteria > Bacillati > Actinomycetota > Actinomycetes > Kitasatosporales > Streptomycetaceae > Streptomyces > Streptomyces sp. NPDC005408. The sequence continues at coordinate 31,979 of NZ_JBEXEX010000007.1, forward strand.
CCGCAGTGCATGGAGTACCACCGCGGAATTGATCCGCCGCAGCAGCGACGGGTCTCCGCCGGTCAGCCGCCCCACGGTGTGTCCTCCCAGCTCGAGCGCGTGTCTGCCGGATCGTACTCGCTGGCCGCGACGGCGGCGAGCATCCGTAGGAGGCGGCCGCGATCAGGCAGGGGCCACGAAACCGGACTCGTACGCGGCGATGACCGCCTGGGTGCGGTCGCGGGCCCCCAACTTGCCGAGCACCGCGCTGACATGGGACTTCACCGTCTCCGTGCCGACCATCAGCTCGGCGGCGATCTCCGCGTTGGACAGCCCACGCGCCATCAGACGCAGCACAGCCGCCTCACGCTCGGTGAGCGCAGCCCGCTCCATGGCCGCGCGGGCGGTGTTGTTCCCGTACTCGGCGGCCAGGGAGCGCACAGCGGCCGGGAACAACAGGGACTCGCCCTCGGCGACAAGGCGCACAGCGTGCACGATTTCGGCGGGACGGGCGCGCTTGAGCAGAAAGCCGTCCGCCCCGGCGCGCAGCGCTTCGTAGACGTACTCGTCGTTCTCGAAGGTCGTCACGACCAGGATCTTCGGCGGGTCCTGCACGGTGCGCACCACCGCCCGGGTCGCCTCGATGCCGTCGAGCAACGGCATCCGGACGTCCATCGCCACCACATCGGGGCGCAGCTGCCGCACCAGCGGGATCACGGCGGCTCCGTCGGCGGCCTCGCCGACCACCTCGATATCGGGCTGCGCCTCGAGCACGGCGCGCAGGCCCGCGCGGACCAGGGGTTCGTCGTCGACCAGAAGAACGGTAACCGGCATCCGGTCAGCGTAGGCCGTTCAGCGGCAGTCTCACGCGCACCCTCCATTCCCCTTCGAACGGTCCGGTCTTGGCCTTTCCGCCGAGCAGCGCCGCCCGCTCCCGTATGCCGCGCAGCCCGCTGCCGCCCTGACCCGTCGATGCCGTGCCGTCCGTGAGCGGATTGGTCACGTCCATCTCCAGGCGCTGCGCCAGGACGGCGATCCTCACCCGCACGGGGACGGGCCCGCAGTGGCGCAGCACATTGGTCAGCGCCTCCTGGAGGATGCGGTACCCCTCGCGTGACACCGGCCCCGGCACCAGCTCCAGCGCACCCGTCATCTCCGCCTCGACCTTTGCACCCGAGGCCCGCGCCGACTCCAGCAGCCGGTCCGACTCGTCCAGCGTGGGCCGCTGACTCACCGGCTGCCCGGTCTCGCGCAGCACGAGGAGCACGCGCTCCAGATCGTCCAGCGCGGCCCGGCCGGTCTCCTCGATCGCAGCCAGGGCGCGCTCGGTGAACTCAGGGTCCCCTGCGGCCCGAGCGGCACCTGCCTGCACCACGGCGACGGTCAGCGCGTGCCCGATGGAGTCGTGGATCTCCCTGGCGATGCGGTTGCGTTCGAGCAGCTGCTCGGTGCGCTCCTCAAGAGCCGTGAGACGCTCGGTCGGAGAGGGACCGAGCAGCCGTCCGGCGAGAAAGGTGACGAGTTCACCGAGCACCACGAAGCAAGCGAGCAGCACCACGATCGGTATCACCGCGAGCAGCGCGTACCACCAATGCGGTTCCCAATCGCCCAGCACTGTGGGGTCGGTGGGCGCGGCGCCCGACGCCTGCGAGATCAGATCGACCGCGGTTACCGGCAGCCACACGCTCACCATCGTGGCCAAGCCGGACAGGAGCAGCCGCGCCTCCAGCCACAGCACCGTCCGCCAGCGGTCCCGCCAGGTCGCCGCGGGCGCGACCGCGATAGAGGCATCCGGCTTGCCCCGTTCGTCCGGCGTCAGCAGCAGCTGGGCCTGCATCCCCTCTTCGAGCCGCACCGCGGGAACGAGACCGACCGGAACGGCCAGCAACGCCACGATGTAGACCCGCTCCATGTCGATGAACAACCAAATCGCCACGAAGGCTATGGGGATGCACAGATGGAGCCAGCGTGTGTAGGTGACAGGCCGGGTCAGCGGGCGGAAGAAGTGGAGCATCCTGCCATCGTGCCAGCGCCATGATCGCCCCGGCTCCCCCGCACGGGGGAAACGATCTCCACGGGCGGGGGAGGCCCAGGACCTGGTGCGACGGCCAAAGTTGAGACATGACCAGCATCGACGTCCAAGAACTCACCAAGCAATACGGCGCGACCCGCGCCGTCGACCACCTCTCGTTCAGCGTGCGGCCCGGCCAGGTCACCGGATTCCTCGGTCCCAACGGCGCCGGAAAGTCCACCACCATGCGGATCGTCCTCGGTCTGGACCGGCCGACGTCCGGAAGCGCCACCCTCGCCGGACGCCGGTACGTCGAGTACGACGAGCCGCTGCGACAGGTCGGTGCGCTGCTCGACGCGCAGGCCGCGCACGGTTCGCGCACCGCACGGAACCATCTGCGGGCGCTCGCAGTGAGCAACCGCATCCCGGCGCGGCGCGTGGAAGGGGTCCTTGAGGAGGCGGGCATCGCGAGCGTCGCCGACCGTCGGATCAAGACCTTCTCGCTCGGTATGCGCCAGCGGCTCGGGATAGCGGCGGCCCTGCTGGGCGACCCGGCAGTGCTGATACTCGACGAACCGTCCAACGGTCTGGACCCCGAAGGGATCATCTGGATCAGGGAGTTGATGCGCTGTCTCGCGGGGGAGGGCCGGGCCGTCCTTGTCTCCAGCCATCTGATGAACGAGACCGCCTCGTTCGCCGATCACCTGGTGGTCCTTGGCCGGGGGCGGCTGCTCGCAGACACCCCGATGCGGGACTTCATCGACTCGCGCATCCGGCCCAGGGTCCGGCTGAGGACGACGGAAGGAGACCGGCTGCGCCCTGTCCTGCTCGGCAAGGGTCTGGCGCCCGTCCAGAGGGAGGAGGGGCTCTGGACCGTCGAAGACGTTCGGGTGGAGGAGATCGGGCGGATCGCCGCGCAGGAGGGCATTCCCGTCCTCGAACTCACCCAAGAGGAAGCCACGCTGGAGCAGGCCTATCTCGATCTGACCGCCGGTGAGGCCGACTACCAGTCCGTACGTCCGACCGTGACCCAGGAGGCATGACCGTGTCATTCCCAGCAGTTGTCCACGCCGAGTGGATCAAGGTCCGCTCGCTGCGCTCGCTCTCCGCCTCGCTCATGTCCGTCTTCCTGGCAACAGCCGGACTCTCCATCCTCGTCTGCTCCACGCTCGGCCGTCCGGAGCCCGACGTCACGGACTTCGATCCCGTGCTGTTCTCCTACTACGGCCTGAACCTCGGACAAATGGCGGCCCTCACCTTCGGCGCCATAGCCATGGCCGCCGAGTACAAGAACGCCGGTATCCGGGTCTCCCTGGCTGCCGTTCCGAACAGAGCGCTGTTCTATGCGGCCAAACTGGCCGCGGTGGGCGGGCTGGCGTTGATCGTCGGCATGATCACCAGCCTGACCTGCTTCTTTTCCGGCCAGGCACTCATGGACAAGGGATTGGGCATAGGCATCGGCGATCCGGGAGCGCTGCGCGCAGTCGTCGGCTGCGCCCTCTACTTCATGCTGATCAGCCTGCTGTCGGCCGGGCTTGCCGCCCTGCTGCGAAGTGTGACGGGTGCGCTGAGCCTGCTCGTTCCGCTGTTCCTGATACTCCCCTTCGTGATCGGGGACGTCTCGAACGACAGCGGCGCCGCCGATTTCTTCCCCGACCGGGCGGGCCAGCAGGTCCTGCTGCAGGATCCCTCGGGGTCGCTGGGGCCCTGGAGCGGCCTGGGGGTCCTGGCAAGCTGGTCGGCCCTAGCGGTGGCGGCCGGCTGGTGGGCGCTGCGCCGCCGGGATGCCTGACGGACAGCCAAATGTCAGTGGAGGCCGGTTTACTGGGGGCATGACCACGGCACAGCACCTCGAGACGATCGACTTGCTGCGCTCCCGGGGGTTCCCCGCGGAGCCCGGCCCGTCGGACGTCGGCCAGGAAGGCCCGGGATTTCACATAGCGGAGCTGAACGGGCATTTCGGCGACGACGCGGACGCCGAACAGCGCCTGGCCGAGCACGACGCCCTGCTGGACGTGCTCATAGAACGGTGGGGCGAGCCGGACCTCTTCAGTCTCGCCAGTACGCAGCTGCGCGCCGACGGGGACGAGGACGTGCCCGATCCGTGGCGGCGGCTCAGCGAGCAGATGGGCTGGCTGCACCTGTGGCGCATCGAGGACCTGTGGATTGCGCTCGGCCTGTCCGAGTTCCAACTGCTGGCCGTGGTCACCGACATAGACCCGCTTTAGAGGGAGCCGTCCCCCGGCGAACGGTCCGCTTCTACCGCAGCTTCCGCTTCTGTTTCCGCCTCCGCTGCCGCACGCAGCCGGCCGAACTCCTCGGCCATCGTCTGCGCGGTCCAGTGCGCGTTGAGCCCGCTCGGATTGGGCAGCGCCCAGGTCCTCGTCTCGCCGATCGTGCGCTCCTGCGGCCCGATCTTGGCCTTCTTCTCGCCGAAGGCCGTGCGGTACGCGGTGACACCGACGACCGCCAGCCATCGCGGACGCAGCCGCTCAACCTTGGCCGTCAGCAGGCGCCCGCCCTCGCGGAATTCCTCGTCGCTCAGTTCATCGGCACGAGCCGTCGCGCGGGCCACGACATTGGTGATGCCCAGCCGGTGCGCGAGCAGTTCCTCCTGCTCCGCGGGTCTGAACTGACGAGGGGTGAAGCCCGACAGATGTAGTACCGGCCAGAACCGATTGCCGGGTCTTGCGAAGTGATGGCCCGTCGCCGCCGTCATCAGACCCGGGTTGATCCCGCAGAACAGCACGGAAAGCCCGCCCGCGACCACATCGGGAACGATGCGGTCGCGAGCGGCCTCCAGATCCTCGGGGGTCAGAGGATCGACCCCGGGGTGTAACCGGCGGCCTCCGGGTGCTGCTTGGCGATCTCCTCGATCCGGGCGACCACCACCGCCACCTGGTCGCTCGCCGCGCCGGTGAACGACAGCTTGTCGGCCATCAGCGCGTCCAACTGCGCGCGGTCCAGCGGGATCCGCTCGTCGGCGGCCAGTTTGTCGAGCAGCTCATTGCGCTCGGCGCCCTGCTCCCGCATCGCCAGCGCCGAGGCGACGGCGTTCTCCTTGATGGCCTCGTGCGCGAGTTCGCGGCCGACCCCGGCGCGTACGGCACCCATCAGCACCTTGGTGGTGGCCAGGAAGGGGAGGTAGCGGTCCAGCTCACGCGCGACGACGGCGGGGAACGCGCCGAACTCGTCGAGCACGGTCAGGAAGGTCTCCAGCAGGCCGTCGAAGGCGAAGAACGCGTCCGGCAGCGCGACCCGGCGGACCACGGAGCAGGAGACGTCGCCCTCGTTCCACTGGTCGCCCGCCAGCTCGCCCGTCATCGAGGCGTAGCCGCGCAGGATGACCATCAGGCCGTTGACGCGCTCGCAGGAGCGGGTGTTCATCTTGTGAGGCATCGCGGAGGACCCGACCTGGCCGGGCTTGAAGCCCTCGGTCACCAGCTCGTGCCCGGCCATCAGCCGGATCGTCTTGGCGATCGAGGACGGCGCGGCAGCCAGCTGCACCAGCGCCGAGACCACGTCGTAGTCGAGCGAGCGGGGGTAGACCTGGCCGACCGAGGTGAAGGCGTGCGCGAAGCCGAGGTGTCCGGCGATGCGCTGTTCCAGCTCGGCGAGCTTCGCCGCGTCGCCGCCCAGCAGGTCGAGCATGTCCTGAGCTGTGCCGACCGGGCCCTTGATGCCGCGCAGCGGGTAGCGGCCCAGTAGATCTTCGAGGCGTCCGTACGCCACCAGCAGTTCGTCGGCCGCGGTCGCGAAGCGCTTGCCCAGCGTCGTGGCCTGCGCGGCGACGTTGTGCGAGCGTCCGGCCATCACCAGCTCGGCGTACTCACCGGAGAGCTTGCCGAGACGCGCGAGCACCGCCACCGTGCGGTCGCGCATCAGCTCCAGCGAGAGCCGGATCTGCAACTGCTCGACGTTCTCGGTCAGATCGCGGGAGGTCATGCCCTTGTGGACCTGCTCATGGCCCGCGAGCGCGTTGAACTCCTCGATGCGCGCCTTCACATCGTGGCGCGTGATCTTCTCGCGCTCGGCGATCGACGCAAGGTCGACCTGGTCGAGCACCCGCTCGTAGTCGGCGATGGCGGCCTCGGGCACCTCGATGCCGAGGTCCTTCTGGGCGCGCAGCACTGCGAGCCAGAGCTGACGCTCCAGCTTCACCTTCTGCTCGGGGGACCACAGGACGGCCAGCTCCGCGGAGGCGTAGCGGCCGGCCAGGACATTGGGGATGCGGGGCTTGGCTGTCACGTGTACGGATTCTACTGGCGGTTTACGCAGGCCAGCGCCCCGGCCCGGTTTGTGGCTTACTACGAACCCGGAGCCTCGTACGGCAGCAGCTCGGGCCTCTTGGCCGGACGGCCGTCCCCGGAGGAGCGGCCCGTCAGCCGTCGCCCGATCCACGGGCCCAGATACTGACGCGCGAACCGCAGGTCACCGACCCGCCGCGCCGCCCAGCCGGTCCGCACCGCTGGAGGCAGCAGCGACTGCCAGTCGTCCTCCGCGTCGTGCCCCAGGGTCTGCCAGACCGCCTCGGCCACTCGCCGGTGCCCCTCGGCCGTCAGATGGAGCCGGTCCACGTCCCACATCCGCTGGTCGGCGAGCACCTCGGAGCCGTACAGATCGACCACCAGGGCGCCGTGCCGGGCCGCCAGTTCGTCGACGAAACCGAACAGCTCCTCCATGCGGGGGCGGAAGCGTTCCAGCACCGGGCCGGTGCGGCCGGGGCTGCGCATCAGCACCAGCTGCCGGCAGGACGGCGCCAGCTTCTCCACGGCCTCCTCCAGGAGCCCGCGCACCCTGCCCATGTCGCACTTGGGCCGCAGCGTGTCATTGAGCCCGCCCACCAGTGTGATCACATCGGCCTGCATGGCGGCCGCCACGTCCACCTGCTCGTCGACGATCTGGCCGATGAGCTTTCCGCGGACGGCGAGATTGGCGTACCGGAATCCCGGGGTATGCGCGGCCAGCCGGCCCGCGAGCAGATCCGCCCAGCCGCGGTAGGAACCGTCGGGCAGAAGGTCGGACATCCCCTCGGTAAAGGAATCGCCGACCGCGACAAAACTGGTGTAGTTGGCATTCATCTCCATGGCGGAGCGATCGTACCGCGCGGTAAGGTCCGTCGGTTCCGTACCGGGAGGGGAGCTCTGTGAGTGACGCGCTGCTGAACGCCCTGGCCGAGGCGCTGGCCGATCTGGTGACCACGATCGACACCTGTGACGACGATGTCCTGGACCCCGACACCGCGGTGAAATGGCTGGAGAACACGGGCTATCTGCTCGCCCGGCTCTCGCCCGCGGACCGCCGGGCCCTGTCCGCCCTGGTGCGCCGGGCCGCGGCGCGCGGGCCCGACGGCGCCTGGCGCGACGACCTGCTGCGGATCCCCGAGAGCTTCGGCCTCGATGACGACCAGCACGAGCTCTACTGCGACTCGGTCGAGCGTCTGGAACGCCGGTTCGTCGAGACCGTGCGGGGCGTGGCCCCCGCCACGCCCGTGCCGACCTGCCCCGGCTGGACCTTCGCCGACCTGGTCAAGCATCACGGCGCGACGCACCGCTGGATGGAGCACCTCGTACGGACCCGGGCAGCCGAGCGCGTCTGGTCGCGGGACGTCCCCCTCGAACTTCCCGACGACCCCACGGCGTATCCCGAGTGGCTGGCCCGCAGCGCCGAAGCCACGCTGCGGACCCTGCGCGCGGTCGACCCGGAGACACCGATGTGGTCGCACGGCGCCGACCAGCGGGTGCGCTTCTTCCCGCGCCGGCTGCTCTTCGAGGCCGTCGTCCATCTGGCCGACGCCGAACTCGCGCTGGGTCTGGAACCGCGGATCGAGGGGGGCACGGCCGCGGACGGTATAGAGGAGTTCCTGGAGAACCTGCCGTACTACTCCTGGACAGCCGAGCCGGTCGCCGCTCTCGCGAACGGCTCGGTCACGCTGACGGCCAGGGACACCGGTGCCGCCTGGAGGGTCAGATTCGGGGACGGCGGCTACTCCTGGACCAAGAGCGCCGACGAGACCGCCACGTGCGTCGAGGCCACGGCGGGCGATCTGCTGCTGCTCGTCTACGGACGCCACCGCGCCGACGACGCACGCTTCCGCGTCAGCGGAGACCGCGCCGTTCTCGATGCCTGGCTGGCGGCGACCGCGCTGTAAATCTGCCGCCGGGTCTGTCGGTACGGCGCGTTCCGCAGTATGTCCAGAAGCATGTTCACCGCAGACTTCTGGAAAGCCACCGCGGAGCGCGCCGTGCGCACCTTCGCCCAGTCCCTGGTCGCCGTCCTGATGGCCGGCGCGACGAACCTCTTCGACGTCGACTGGCCCGCCGCACTCGCCACCGCGGGCCTGGCCAGTGTCCTCGCCGTACTCACCGCGATCGGCGCGGCCAAAGCCGGACGGCCCGGCCCGGGTCTCACCGAGACCACGGAACGGGCCGCCGCCACCACGACTGCTGCCGCGCCTGCCACCGGGGCGGGCTAACCGGGCATGCCCACCAGCTCCCGCAGCACGTCCTCCATCGTCACCAGGCCCACGGGCGTGCCGTCCTCGTCCAGCACCGCCGCCAGATGCGTACGGCTGCGCCGCATCGCGGTGAGGACGTCGTCGAGCGGCGTCACCGCCCGCACCCGTGCGATCGGGCGCAGCGCCGTGACGGGGAAGGGCTCATCGCGCGGAGTCGCGTCCAGTGCGTCCTTCACATGGAGATAGCCGAGGATCCGGCTGCCCGAGTCCACCACCGGGAAGCGGGAGAACCGGGACTCGGCGGACAGCGCCTCCAGTTGCTCGGGCGTCGTCCCGGCCTGCGCGTACACCACGCGCTCGACCGGCATCACCACATCGCGCACCGGCCGGCGCCCCAGCTCCAGGGCGTCGCGCAGTCGCTCGGCCGAGCGGTCGTCGAGCAGACCGGCATCCCCCGCGTCCCGCACCATCCGCGCCAGCTCGTCGTCCGAGTAGGTCGCCGCCACCTCGTTCCTGGTCTCGACCCGCAGCAGTTTCAGCAGCCCATTGGCGGCAGCGTTGATCGTGAAGATCACCGGACGCAGCGCGCGGGCCAGTGTGACCAGCGGCGGGCCGAGCAGCAGCGCGCTCCGCGCGGGCTCGGCCAGTGCGATGTTCTTCGGCACCATCTCGCCGAGCAGCATGTGCAGATACGTCGCCACCGACAGTGCGATCACGAACGAGATCGGGTGGATCAAGCCGTGCGCCACACCCACCGCGTCGAACACCGGCTCCAGCAGATTCGCGATGGCGGGCTCGGCGACGATGCCGAGCACCAGGGTGCACAGCGTGATGCCGAGCTGCGCGGCGGCAAGCAGCGCCGAGACATGCTCCAGGCCCCACAGGACGCTGCGCGCCCTCCGGTTCCCGGCCTCCGCCTCCGGCTCGATCTGACTGCGGCGTACGGAGATCAGGGCGAACTCCGCGCCGACGAAGAAGGCGTTGACCACCAGGGTCAGCAGGCCGATGAGGAGCTGGACGGCGGTCATCGTCCGGCCTCCTCGGTGTCGTCGGCCGACGGGAGCGGTGCGTGCATCAGCACCCGGGCCGCACGCCGTCCGGACGCGTCCACGACATCGAGCCGCCAGTCGGCGAGCTCGATCCGGTCGCCCTCGACGGGGATGCGTCCCAGCGCGGTGGCGATCAGACCGGCGAGTGTCTCGTACGGGCCCTCGGGCACCCGCAGGCCGACCCGCTCCAGCTGGTCGGTCCGCGCCGCGCCGTCCGCCGACCAGAGCGAGCGGCCGTCGGCGTCCTCGCCCGCCCGGGCCAGGTCCGGAGTCTCGTGCGGATCGTGCTCGTCGCGCACCTCGCCGACGACCTCCTCCACGATGTCCTCCAGCGTTACGACGCCTGCCGTACCGCCGTACTCGTCGATGACGACGGCCATGGTGTTCTTGCCGGACAGCCGGTCGAGCAGCCGGTCCACGGTCAGGCTCTCGGGCACGAGCAACGGCTCACGCAGCAGTTCGGAGACGCGGTGGCGGGGACGGCGCGCGGCCGGGATGGCGAGGACGTCCTTGATGTGCGCGATGCCGACGACGGTGTCCAGGCTTCCCTGGTAGACGGGGAAGCGGGACAGGCCGGTGGCGCGGGTGGCGTTGGCGACGTCCTCGGCGGTGGCTTGCACCTCCAGGGCGGTGACCTGGACCCGCGGGGTCATCACGTTCTCCGCGGTCAGCTCGGACAGATTGAGGGTGCGTACGAACAGCTCGGCGGTGTCCGCCTCGAGCGCGCCCTCCTTCGCGGAGTGCCGGGCGAGGGCGACCAGTTCCTGCGGGCTGCGGGCGGAGGCCAGCTCCTCGGTCGGCTCCATGCCGAGCCATCGCAGGATGCGGTTGGCCGTGTTGTTGAGATGGCTGATGAAGGGCTTGAAGGCGGCGGTGAAGACCCGCTGCGGGGGCGCCACCACCTTGGCCACGGCCAGCGGCGACGAGATGGCCCAGTTCTTGGGGACCAGCTCGCCGACGACCATGAGCACGATCGTCGACAGGCCGGTACCGATGACCAGGGCGACCGACGAGGCCGTCGAGGGGGAGAGACCGAGCGCCTCGACCGGGCCGCGGAGCAGCTTCGCGATCGACGGCTCGGCGAGCATGCCGACGACCAGATTGGTGACGGTGATGCCGAGCTGGGCGCCGGAGAGCTGGAAGGTGAGGCTGCGTACGGCCTTGAGGGCGCTCGCCGCCCCGCGTTCGCCGCGCTCGACGGCCGCTTCGAGATCCCCGCGCTCGACGGTGGTGAGGGAGAACTCCGCCGCGACGAACGCACCACAGGCGAGTGAGAGCAGCACCGCCACGACGAGCAGGAGCACTTCGGTCATCGGGTCACCTCCGTCCCATGATCGGGCAGGGCCAGGAGGAATGCTCGATGTCGGCTACTGGGAGGCTCGCCCATGGGCGGACGCTCACACCTTTCGTACGTGGGGGAGTGAATGGTTCACCCATGGTAAAGGACCGGCAAAGTACCCGGTGCCGCGGAGGTCTGTGCCGAACGCCACGGCCGTCTAGGTCCAGTCCGGCCGATCTGCCGGGCTCGCGTGCCCTGGTGCGCACTCCCCCGTAGCCCTTCGGGCACGGGAGGTGCCCCCACGCCGCGTTGCGTCAGTCGCCGACGCTCCGCGTCGGCTCTCCCCCTGCCTTCGGCGGGGGGACCCCCATCCTCCGTCTTGCGATCGCACGCACCGCAGTGACATCAGCCGCTCCGCGGCGGGCCGCTCACTGATCCGGCCTGATCCAAACGACAGGACCTAGGCGAAGGGCTTCACCCAGCGGCGCCAGTGGTCCTCGCGGTGGTACCCGGCCGCGGCCCACGCATGCTGGGCGCGCTCGTTGGCCTCAAGCACCATGGCGTCGCCCCGCCTGCCGCCCGCGGCCAGGAAGCGCCGCTCGGCCGCGTCGAGCAGTGCAGTCGAGATCCCCTGCCTGCGGCGGGAGGGAAGGACGGCCAGGCGGTACAGCGAGCAGCGCCACCCGTCGTACCCGGCGATCACCGAGCCCACCAGCAGCCCGCCGGACTCGGCCAGGATCAGCGCCTCGGGGTCCCGCTCGATCAGGCGGGTGAGCCCGTCCACGTCGTCGGTGATGCTCGTGCCCTCGGCCGCTTCCTTCCAGAAGGCCAGGACGGTCTCCGCCTCGTCCGCCACCGCGGGGCGTATATGCAGGTCGATCATGGCCAGGAGCCAAGCACGGTCCGGCTCCGGCCCGCCACTGACTTCCCACGGTTCGAGACGGCCCGCCGGAACGGGGGCGGTTCACCCGCGCAGTTCCTGGATCACCGGGCCGAAGGTCTCCAGATACGGGTCGAGGACGGTGATGTACGAGAAGCCGTACCGCTCCCGCTGGGCGCGCAGCTGGTCGGCGATCTCCCGGACGGTGCCCACGGTGACCAGCGGCAGGGCGAGCACCTGCTCCTCGCTCAGATACGGCACCCGGGCCAGCAGGTCCTGCACCGCGGCGCCGCGGTCGTCGGTGACCGCGACGAGCTGGAGGAGCAGATTCAGCTCCGGCGGATCGGCACGGTCCGCGACCAGCCTCCGGTACACCGCGATCCGGCCGTCCAGCTCCTCGGCCGTGTGTACCTCCAGGCCGTCCTTGCCCACACGGGCACCGGTGAAGGCGACGATTTCGGCGTGCTGCACCGCGAGCTTCAGCACCTGGTCGCCGTTCCCGCCGATCAGCAGGGGCGGACGCGGCCGCTGCACCGCACGGGGCACATGCTCCTCGTCGCCGAGGAGCCGGTCCAACTCCTCGACCGTACGCCGCAGATGGCCGACCCTCCCGCCCGGCGAGAGGAACTCCAGGCCCGCCCGGTCGTGTTCCTCCTTCACATAGCCGGCGCCCAGGCCGATCTCCAGCCGCCCGCCGGTGAGGGCGTCCGTCGTGGCGATCTCGCGGGCGAGCAGCGCCGGATTCCAGAAGCCCGTGTTCAGGACGAAAGTGCCGACCCGGGTCCGCTCGGTCGCCTCGGCCGCGGCGACCAGCGCCGGGAAAGGCGCGGGCATTCCGAGATGGTCGGGCACCTGGATCACGTCGTAGCCGAGCTCTTCGGCACGCCGGCACTTTGCGCGCCACTCCTCGCCCCCGGCGGGCGTGAGCATGTTCACCGCGAAACGGAACGGCCTGGCCATGAACTCCCCTTCCACGGACGGCTACTCGTGCGCGATGGCGGCCAGCACATTCATCCGCGAGGCCCGCAGGGCCGGAAGCACCGCCGCGGCGAGCCCCACGATCACCGAGCCCACGACGACCGCGATGACAGTGCCCCACGGCACGGCGAACGCCTTGAGCCCCTCCAGCGCCAGCACCTGCTGCACCGACACACCCCAGACCATGCCCAGCGCAAGCCCCAGCAGTGCCCCGAAGACCGCGATCACGACGGATTCCAGCCGGATCATGCGCCGCAGCTGGATCCGCGAGAGACCGATGGCACGCAGCAGTCCGATCTCCCGGGTCCGCTCGACCACCGACAGGGCAAGGGTGTTGACCACGCCGAGCACGGCGATGACGATCGCGAGCCCCAGCAGCGCGTACACGAGATAGAGCATCACGGCGATCTGCTGGCGGATCAGCTCCTTGTAGTCGGCCTGGTCCCGCACCTGCACCTGCGGATAGGGATCGAGAGCCTTCTCCAGGGCCTTGCGCAGCTCCTTGGCGTCGCTGCCGCTCGCGGCGTTGACGTACAGCACGGCCTCCTGGCCGCCCGGCAGATACTTCTCGACGGTGGACAGCCCCATGAACAGGCCGCCCTGCATTCCGGGCCCGCCGCTCTGGTCCATGTTCGTGAGCGCCCCGACCGTCAGCCGTGCCTTCTGCCCGCCCGCGAACTCGGCCGGCAGGACCGATCCGACGCGCACCTTGTGGTCCTCGGCGAATCCGCGGTCCATCGCGATGCTGTCCGGCGCCAGCGCGGCCCTCGTGTCTCCGCTCGCGTAGGTGATGTGCGCGGCCTCGTCCAGCTGCGGGTCATAGCCCGAAGCGGTCGACTCCACCCGCTTGCCGTCCGGCATGCTCAGCGCAAGAGGCGCGAAGCGCTGGCGTACGACGGTGCCCGCGCTGTCGACGTCCTTCACCTTCTGTGTGATCTCCTCGGGGAACGGCATGAAGTTGGCGTTCTGTACGACGAAATCGGCGCCCAGTGTCTTGTCGATCTGGTTGTCGAAGGACTTGGTCATCGAAGCGCTGGCAATCGAGAGACCGCCGACCAGCGCCAGGCCCACCATCAGGGCTGCCGCGGTGGCACCCGTACGCCGGGGATTGCGCAGCGCGTTGCGCTGACTCATCCGGCCGACCGAGCCGAACAGCTTGGGGAAGGCCCCGCCGAGCACCCGGATCACCGGCCGCACCAGCAGCGGTCCCGCCACCACCGTCGCGATCAGCGTCAGCACCACGCCGAGCCCCAGCAGCGAGGCGGCCGACGAGGTCTTCTCGCTCACCGCGCATCCGGCGAGCGCGGCGGCACCGGCCGCGGCGACGACGGCTCCGGCGATGGCCCGGATCTTCAACGGCCGTCCCACTCCCGCCACTTCGGCATCCGCGAGCGCGGCCATGGGGGAGACCCGGGCGGCCCGCCGGGCGGGCAGATACGCGGCCACGAACGTGACGCCGAGCCCGACCACATACGCCGATACCGGAGTCGCCACCCCCACCACCATCTCGGCGGCGCTCAGATTCATCCCGAGCAGGCCCATCAGCTCGATCAGCCCGGCCGCGAGCCCGATTCCGGCGGCCAGTCCGAGCGTCGAGCCGACCAGACCCAGCAGCAGCGCCTCGGTGAGGACGGAATTGCGGACCTGGCGGCGGTCCGCGCCGAGCGCCCGCAGCAGCCCCAGCTCGCGGGTGCGCTGGGCGATCAGCATCGAGAAGGTGTTGACGATCAGGAAGACGCCGACCAGTACCGCGACGCCCGCGAAGCCGAGCATCACGTATTTGATGACATCGAGGAACGGGCCCAGTTGGGCGGCGGCCGACTCGGCCTGCTCGTCGGCGGTCTTCAGTTCGTACGTATCACCCAGCGCGGCCGCGATCCGCTGTTTGAGCATCGCATCGCTCACTCCGTCGGCCGCCTCCACCGACACCGAGGTGGCCACACCGGTCCTGCCGAGCAGCTTGGTCTGGGCGGTCGGGGTGTCCAGGAAGACCAGCGCGGCACCGGGGTTGGTGGTGGTGAAGGTCGCGATCCCGACGATCTCGACCTTGAACGAACCGGGCTGCGCGAGAACGCTGAGCGTGTCCCCGATGCCCAGCTTCTTCTTGTCGGCGGTGTCCTTGTCGAGCAGCGCCTCACCGGGGCCGTGCGGCTCGTGACCGCTGGTCAGTTTCACCGGGCTGCGGTCGGATACCCGCCAGGCGGTGGCGATGGTGGGTGCACCGGTCGTCGGCCCGACGGCCTCGTTCTCGTCGTCGACGACCGTGATGTTCTGTACGGACGCCTCGATGTGGGTGGCCTTGACGCCGTCGACCGAGCCGACGCGGTCCGCGAGCGATGCGGGCACCGTCCGGACGACTCCGGTGGGCACGCTCTCGCTGATGCCCTCCTTCGGGGAGATGGTGACGTCCGCCGCCGTGGAGGCGAAGAGCCGGTCGAAGGTGCGCGAGACGGTGTCCGAGAAGATCAGACTGCCGCTGACGAAGGCCACGGACAGCAGTACCGCCAGTGCCGAGAGCAGCAGTCGGCCCTTGTGTGCGAAGAAGCTCCGCAGCGTTGCCTTGAGCACGGTGTCCTCAGCTCTTGCGCGGGTCGTCGAAGCCGGGGGTCTGGGGGTTTCCCCCAGAGAAGAGGCGCATGCGTTCCAGTACCGCCTCTGCTGTCGGGTCGGGCATGACGTCGACGATCCTGCCGTCCGCGAGGAACAGCACCAGGTCCGAATGGGCGGCGGCGCCCGGGTCGTGCGTCACCATCACCACGGTCTGCTCCAGCCGGTCGACGGCCTCGCGCAGGAACGCGAGCACCTCGGCGCCCGCGCGTGAGTCGAGATTGCCGGTCGGCTCGTCCGCGAAGATCAGCTCGGGTCGGGAGGCCAGCGCACGGGCACAGGCCACGCGCTGCTGCTGCCCGCCGGACAGCTCCGCGGGCCGGTGCTTCAGCCGGTCGCGCAGCCCGAGTGTGTCGATGACCTGCTCCACCCACTCGCGGTCGGGTTTGCGCCCGGCGATGTCCATAGGGAGCGTGATGTTCTCCGCCGCGGTGAGCGTGGGCAGAAGGTTGAACGCCTGGAACATGAAGCCGATCCGGTCCCGCCGGAGCCGGGTCAGTTCGCGGTCCTTGAGTCCGGTGATCTCGGTGTCGCCGAGCCAGACCTGTCCGGCGGAGACCGTGTCGAGGCCGGCGAGGCAGTGCATCAGCGTGGACTTGCCCGAGCCGGACGGGCCCATGACCGCGGTGAACCGGCCGCGTGCGATGTCGACATCGACGGCGTCCAGGGCGCGCACGGTCGTCTCACCCGTGCCGTAGGCCTTGGTCAGAGCCCGCGCCCGGGCCGCGAGCGGCACATCCGCGGCTTGATCGTAGGTGGGTGCAGTGGCTGGTGTGGACAAGGCCGCCTCCCGGGTCGTGGCCGCTCCGGCTCCCGTACAGGAGGCGAGGGTAGAGCGGGCGTCGGTGTTTCGGCATCCATCCCAGGTCCGGTCCTCAGGGTTGATGTAAGGGACACGGGACGGCCCTCTTGCCGATGCTAGCGTCAGCGCGCTAGCTTGATGATGTGGCGAAGACTCAATTGAACGTGAGAGTGGACGAGACAACCGCGGAGGCCGCGCGCCAGCGGGCGATGCAGCGCGGGATGAGCGTGAACCGCTACATCGAGGAGCTCGTCAAGCAGGACGCCGGCGAGGTGGGACGCACCTTCGTGGAGGCGGCGTCGGACTTCATGAAGCAGTACGAGTCCGTGTTCGCCGAGGAGTTCGGCACGGAGCACGGCAAGGGCAAGCGGTGACTGCGACGACCACGCCGGAGCGGCTGCGTACCGAATGACCCTCTCGATCGACCTCGCCTGGCTGCTCATGGTCGCCGAGCACAAGACACCCGGCGACCCGCAGGTCTCCGACTGGGGGGCGCTCGTCGCCGCCGTCAGCCGCCACGAGGCGGAGATATTCGGCATCCCCGTCTACAGCGACCCGCACGCCCGTGCCGCGTCCCTGCTTCAGCTGCTGCTCCATGTCCCTGCGCTGGAGCACTCCAACGCGATGTTCGCCTCCGCCGTGGCCTACGGCTATCTCGTCGCCTGCGGACTCAAGGTCGTCACATCGCCCGTGCAGGTACGGGATCTGGCGCGGCTGGTCAAGGACGGCACGGCGGACGTAAGGACCATCGCCGACGAACTGCGGCAGTGGAGCCACTGATCACGCCGGCGGCGCGTCCATGACGAAGGGCCGCCGCGCCACGCCCAGCACGCAGGACGACGTCGGCAGCCGCACCCCTCGCCCGGGCACCTGCAGCCTGCGGTACATACCGAGTTCGAAGCCCGCTGCCTCGATCGCGGCGATGGTGTCCCGCGCGGTGTGACACCCCCCGAACAGCAGCGGCCAGACCGTGCGGTCAAGCGCGCGCTGGGTCCTGGCCATGCCCTTGGTCCCGGCCAGGCCGTGCTCGAAGAACCGCAGCTCGCCGCCCGGCCGCAGGACCCGTCTGATCTCGCCGAGCGCGCGCGGCAGATCCCGTACGGAACACAGCACCAGCGACGCCACGGCCGCGTCGAAGGCCTCGCTCTTGACCGGCAGTGCCTCCGCAGCGCCCGGCACCACGTCGACCGGGACCTCGGCGGTCCGCGCGGCCTGCGTCGCCAAGTGCCGCAGGCTGCGCTCCGGTTCGAGCGCCACGACCTCGGAGACGGCCGCCGGGTAGTGCGCGAAGTTCAGTCCGTTGCCCGCGCCGATCTCGATGACCCGTCCGGAGAGGCCGGACAGCAGCTCCTCGCGAAACGCCAGGATCCCCGCGCTCTTGTCGGCCGCCACGCTGAACCTGGCGTAGAAGCGGGCGAAGACCGGATGGTGAACTGCGTCCTGGGGCACTTTGGTGCTGCTCCGGGGCATGGCGGGCCTCCTCGGGACGGCGGTGCACTCACCGCCATTGTCCCCCCGCTCAGACGAAGCAGAACTCGTTGCCCTCGGGATCCCTCAGGACCTGGAAGCGGCCGTACTCGTCGGTGATGGCCGCTCCCACCCGTACGGCGCCAAGAGCGACCGCCTCGTCGGTGGCCGCGTCGACGTCGCCCGCGTCGAGATCGAGGTGGAGCCGGTTCTTGGCCGCCTTGCCCTCGGGCACGCGCTGGAAGGCGACGCGTACGAAACCGGGCGGATCGATGTACGACCAGTCGTCGCTGCGGTCGACCGGGTCCCCGCCGAGCAGGGCGGCCCAGAAACGCACCAGGCCGGCGGGGTCGTGACAGTCGAAGACGATCTCCTCGATACGGGCTCGCATGCGATCAGCGTACGGCTGCGCCGAACGTCTCGGCGTCCCACACGCCGCCGAGCGGTGGCGCGAGCCAACTCCCGGCGCGAGCACGGAACTCGGAGGGTGCCAGCGAGCCCGCTCTCTCCGGGACGGCCCCGAGCAGCGGCGCCCCGGCAGCCTCCGGAAGGTCCGCAAGATTGCACCGCTCGGCCAGATCCGGCTCACCGGGCCAGCTCCCCACGACCACGCCCAGCTGCTCCAACTTCCGCGCCCGCAGGGCCTCGGCGGTCAGCGCGGTCGTATTGAGGGTCCCGAGCCCGGCCGCCACGACGACGATCACCGGAGCGGCCAGCAGCCGGGCGACATCGGCGAGGGTCGCCCCGTCCTCGTCGAGGCGCACAAGCAGTCCGCCGGCTCCCTCGACGAGTACGAGGTCATGCTCGGCGGCGAGCTTCTCCACGGCCTCGACCACATCGCCGGGCCGCACTGCCGCCATCTTGGCCCGCCGCGCGGCGGTCGCGGGCGCGAGCGGCTCGGGAAACCGCGCGAGCTCAACGCCGGTCACGTCCCCGCCGAGCCGCACCACCTCGGCGACGTCACCGTCCTCCCCGGCCGCGATCCCGGTCTGCGTGGGCTTCACCACGGCAACGGACCGCCCCTGCGCCCGGAAGGCCGCGGCGACGGCAGCGGTAACGACGGTCTTCCCGACCTCGGTCCCGGTCCCGGTGACGACGATGACTGCCATTGGCTGTGCGCTGCCTTTCTGTATGTGTACGTCGCGGGTTGCAGGGGACCGGGGCGTCAGCCCGCGGCCGCCGCCGCGCCCACCGCGCGGCACACCCGCTCCAGATCCTCGTCCCCCGTCACATACGGGGGCATCGTGTAGATGAGGTCCCTGAACGGCCTCAGCCAGACCCCTTCCCGCACCGCCGCCTCGGTCGCCGCAGCCATGTTCACCTCATGGTCCAGCTGTACGACGCCGATCCCGCCCAGCACACGGACATCCCTCACGCCGGGCAGCTCGGCCGCCGCCGCGAGCCCGTCCCGCAAACCCGTCTCCAGGCGTTTGACCTCCTGCTGCCAGTCCTGCGCGAGCAGCAGATCGATCGACGCGCACGCCACCGCCGACGCCAGCGGATTGCCCATGAACGTCGGGCCGTGCGCCAGCACCGGGACCTCGCCGCGCGAGATGCCATCGGCCACCCGCGTCGTACACAGCGTCGCCGCCATCGAGAGATAGCCGCCGGTCAGCGCCTTGCCCAGGCAGATCACATCGGGCGAGACCCCCGCCTGCTCCGCCGCGAACAGCGTGCCGGTGCGGCCGAATCCCGTCGCGATCTCGTCGAAGACCAGCAGTACGCCGTGCTCGTCGCACGCCTCCCGCAGTACCCGCAGATACGCGGGGGAGTGGAAGCGCATCCCGCCCGCACCCTGCACGACCGGCTCCACGATCACCGCGGCCAGCTCGTCCGCATGCCGCGCGACGGCATCGCGCAGCTCCTGCGCGTACGACTCCTCGAACTCCACCGGCGGCGCGCCCACGAAGATCTGCCGCGGCAGCACTCCGGACCACAGCTCGTGCATCCCGCCCTCGGGGTCGCACACCGACATCGGCTGCCAGGTGTCCCCGTGGTACCCGCCGCGCCAGGTCAGCAGCCGCTGCTTGGCCGGCCGCCCCACCGAGCGCCAGTACTGCAGGCACATCTTCACCGCGACCTCGACCGAGACCGAGCCCGAGTCGCAGAGGAAGACATGCCGCAGCGGTTCGGGTGTGATCTCGACCAGCTTCGCGGCCAGCCGCACGGCGGGCTCGTGCGTGAGCCCGCCGAACATCACATGGCTCATCCGCCCCAGCTGGCCGTGCGCGGCTTCATTGAGCACCGGGTTGTTGTAGCCGTGGATCGCCGACCACCAGGACGACATGCCGTCGATCAACTCACGCTGCCCGTGGACCGGTTCGGCGAGCCGCAGCCGTACGCCGGACGCGGATTCCACGATGAGCGGATCCGTACGGCCCGGCATCGGGCCGTACGGATGCCAGACGTGCGCCCGGTCCAGCGCCAGCAGCTCGCCGGGGCTGTAGCCGGAGTCCTGCACGGACTCAGGCATTGGGCGCGACATCGGTGCCCGCGCCGCGGCGGCGCACGGCGACCAGGTCCGTCCGGGCCGCGGGAACCTCGGAGACGGGCTCGGTGACCGCCTCGCCGTCGGCCTCGCCGTCACCGCACGGCGCACACCCGCCGGAGTGCGAACCGCAACCGCCGCCGGCCGGCGCGTCCGCACGGTGCTGCGGCAGCGTCGTCGTGTCCGTGCCCTCCACCTCGAAGCCCGCGTCCGCGATCATGTCGAGGTCGGCCTGACCCGCCTGGCCCTCGCTCGTCAGATAGTCGCCGAGGAAGATCGAGTTGGCCAGGTTCAGCGCGAGCGGCTGCATCGAGCGCAGATGCACCTCGCGGCCGCCCGCGATCCGGACCTCCACGTCGGGGCAGACGAACCGCACCATCGCGAGAATCCGCAGGCAGCGCTGCGGGGTGAGGTTCCACTCCTTCGCCAGCGGGGTGCCCTCGAAGGGGATCAGGAAGTTGACCGGTACCGAGTCCGGGTCGAGCTCGCGCAGCGAGAAGACGACGTCGACCAGGTCCTCGTCGCTCTCGCCCATGCCCGCGATCAGCCCGGAGCAGGCGGAGAGCCCGGCGGCGTGCGCCTTCTGCACGGTGTCGACGCGGTCGGCGTACGTGTGGGTCTTGGTGATCTCGCCGTACGTCGCCTCGGACGTGTTGAGGTTGTGGTTGTACGCGTCGGCGCCCGAGTCCCGCAGCCGCTCCGCCTGGCCGTCCGAGAGCAGCCCGAGGCAGGCACAGACCTCGACGCCCTCGTTCTGCTCCTTGATCGCCTCAATGGTCTTGCCGACCCGTTCCACGTCCCGGTCCGTCGGACCGCGGCCGCTGGCGACCAGACAGACCCGCTTGGCGCCACCGGCCACACCGGCGGCCGCCGCCTGGGAGGCCTCGTCGGGCTTCAGCCAGGTGTACTTCAGGATCTCGGCCTTGGACCCGAGGCGCTGGGAGCAGTACGAGCAGTCCTCGGGGCACAGCCCCGACTTCAGATTGACGAGATAGTTCAGCTTCACCCGCCTCCCGAACCACTGGCGGCGCACCTTGCCGGCCGCGGCCACCACTTCGAGCAGATCGTCGTCGGAGGTCGCCAGCACGGCGAGCGCTTCTTCACGGCTCGGCAGCTCGCGCCGCAGCCCCTTGTCCACCAGCGTGTTCAGCAGGTCCATGGCGCTGATCCTGACGTACGGGATGCGCCAGGGCCAAGGAGGAACTCGACAAGAGAGCATGTTCGAGGTGTGTGCATGGCCACATCCGCTCCTCTAGTGACCCCGGTTAGGGTCTGTGCGCTGCCTACAAAAGGACCGGACCACCATGCCCCAGGATCCTTTCGACTGGATCGACCACGAGTCGCGCCGCCGTGAGCGGGCGGGTCTCGTGCGTACGCTCCGGCCGCGCACCGCCGAGTCCGAGCTGCTGGATCTCGCCAGCAACGACTATCTGGGCCTCACCCGCCACCCGGAGATCACCGGCGCCGCGGCCCATGCGGCCCGCCGCTGGGGCGCGGGCGCCACCGGCTCCCGGCTGGTCACGGGCAGCACCGCCCTCCACGCCGAGCTCGAGCGGGAACTCGCGGCCTTCTGCGGTTTTGAGGCGGCCCTGGTGTTCTCGTCGGGCTATGCCGCGAACCTCGCCGCCGTGACCGCGCTGAGCGGCCGCGGCGCGCTGATCGTCTCCGACGCGGGCAACCACGCCTCGATCGTCGACGGCTGCCGCCTCTCGCGCGCGGAGACCGCGGTCGTCCCGCACGCCGATGTCGAGGCCGTACGCAAGACGCTCGACGCGCACCCGGGGCAGCGGGCCCTCGTGGTCAGCGACTCGGTCTTCTCGGTCGACGGGGACGCCGCGCCGCTGGCGGGCCTTGCCGAGGCCTGCCGTGAGCACGGCGCGGCCCTCCTCGTCGACGACGCGCACGGCTTGGGCGTACTCGGCGAAGGCGGCCGGGGAGCCCTGAACGCCGCCGGGATCGCGGGCGCCGACGGCGTCGTCGCCACGCTCACGCTCTCCAAGTCCCTCGGCAGCCAGGGCGGAGCGGTACTCGGCCCGGCCCGGGTGATCGACCACCTGGTCAACGCGGCCCGTACGTTCATCTTCGACACCGGCCTCGCTCCGGCCGCCGCGGGAGCCGCACTGGCGAGTCTGCGGCTGCTTGGTCGCGAACCGGCGCTGGCGGACCGGGCCCGGACGGTCGCCGCGACGCTGCACCGGCGCCTCACGGACGCGGGACTGACCGCCGTACGACCCGACGCCGCCGTGGTCTCCGTACAGGCGCCGTCGCCTGAGGCGGCGCTGCGCTGGGCGGCCGACTGCCGTGCCGCAGGGCTTGTCGTCGGCTGCTTCCGCCCTCCGTCGGTGCCGGACGGCATCTCAAGGATCAGGCTCACGGCGCGGGCGGATCTGACGGATCAGCAGATCGAGCAGGCGGTTACGACCATGGTCGGGGCCGCGCCGGTCAGTTGACGGTGTCCTCGTGGAGGGACGTGAGGAAGCGGGTCCAGGCGTGAGGCGAGAAGCGCAGGGCCCGCCGCGCGATGTTCTTGGAGTCGCGGACCGCGAGCGTGTCGTCGGCCAGCAGTGCCGTCTCGACGCAGTTGTTCATCCCCGTACTGCGGCTGCTGCGCCGCCACCGTAACGCGCTGTGCGTGAGGCCATCGGACATGGGGGGTGCCTCCCTATGCGCCCTCACTGATCCGGGCGATGAGATCCATTGAGTCGGCGGGTGACAGAGCGCGCGCCTGCATGGTCCGGAACGCGGCGCCATACACCTCAAGGTCTTCTTTCCGCTCGAGGTAGAGGCTACTCGTCAAGTGGTCGAGAACAACCACATTCAGATCAGAGATGTTCGGAAAGGAGAAAATAACGAAAGGACTTGTGAGGCCGACATAGCCGCCGACCGAGAACGGCAGTACCTGTAGCCGCACATGAGGCAGCTGCGCCGTCTCCCTCAAGGCATCCAGTTGCGCCCGCATCACCTGCACTCCGCCCACCTCGCGCCGCAGCGCCGCCTCGTCCAGCACGGCGCTCAGCTCCAGCGGTCTCTCGGCCGTCAACACCGACTGGCGGGCGATCCGCACCTCCACCAGGGAGTTGACGGTCGCAGCGGGCAGCTCCTCCAGAGCGGCCCTGGTCACCGCGCGCGCGTAGTCGGGTGTCTGCAGCAGGCCGGGCACCACCGAGGTCTCCAGCGTGCGTGCCGCGCAGGCGTGCGCCTCCAGCGAGATGAAATCCCGGTACTCGGGCGGGAGCAGCCCTCGATAGGCGTGCCACCACCCGTCGCCCCCGCCGTCCGCTGCGTCAGCCAAGGTCTCGAGCAGCGCGCGCAGTTGAGGGTCGGCCACCTCGTACACATCGAGGAGCAGAGTCACATCGGCAGCCTTGACCCCACTGGCCCCGGTCTCGATCCGGCTCACCTTCGACTGGTGCCACCCGGCCCGCAGACCGGCGTCCCGGCTGGTGAGCCCCGCGTCCAGCCGCAGCCTCCGCAGCTCCTCGCCCAGCTTGCGCCGCCGTACCGCGGGACCGTGCCGCATCCGAGGCTCCTTCCCAGCGCGCGCGGCCAATGTGAGAGTGCGCCGCCCAAATACGGTCTCGCGTAGCAGAGTTCACCGCTTTGAGCGACAGATATATGCATATCTTGGTGGATCGCCACCTCCGACAGCACGATAAGTGGCACTCTGGCGCGAAGCACAATCCGTGGCCTCCTCGCAATTCCGCTACGAGTCGGAGCGCGGCCACGGTGGGAAAGGGACAGCGCGCCATGGCAGACCATCAGGAAGCCTCCGTCACCCTGCCGAGCGATCCCGCCTCGGTCTCCGCCGCCCGGAAATACGCCACAAGTGTTGTCTCCGAGTGGGGCCTGCCCATCGAGACCGAGGCCCTCGACACGGTCCGGCTCATCGTCTCCGAACTCGCCACCAACGCCGTCCAGCACACCTTCGGCCAGTCCCCGACCTTCACCGTGGACCTGCGTCTCGAGCGCGACGAGGAACTGCGCATCGGCGTCACCGACAGCCATCCCCGCTGGCCGCAGCGGCTGCCCGCCGCGGTCCGGCAGGACAACGGCCGAGGCATGGTCATCATCCGCAGCCTTACCGCGGAGTGTGGCGGACAGCTCTCGGTCATGCCGACCCCGGACGGCGGCAAGACGGTCTGGATCGCCCTGCCCTGGACGGCCCCGGTCCAGAACTGACGATGGCCTGGCACCTCGGGCCAACCCCGACGCCCTCGATCTGACGGCCCAGTCCCTGCCGTTCAGTTCGCCGCGCGGCCGAACGTGCCCCGGAGCAACGCCCGAAGCGACTCCGCCGCCGGGCCCGACTCCTCGCCCCGGTGCGCCACCGAGATCGTCCGCCGGAAGTCCGCCGGTTCCAACTGCCGTACGCCGAGCGGCGTCGCCGACATCGCCGCGACCATCTCCGGCACCACCGCGACCCCGATCCCCGCGCTGACCAGTGCGCACACCAGCGCATAGCCCGGTGACTCGCACACCACGGCAGGGCTCGCCCCCGCCCGCGCGAGCGCCGTCTCGACCCCCTTGCGCGGCGGATGCGAGGGCGCGCTGCTGACCAGCGGCTGTCCGGCGAGATCGGCCACCGGCAGCCGTCCCGAGCCGCCCGCCAGCGCATGGCCGGGCGCCGTGACCAGCACCAACTCCTCCACCAGCAGCGGCTCGAGAACCACGCCTGCGGGCGGCGGCGCCGGTTCGCCCGGTTCATATGTGTGCGTCAGAGCCAGATCCACCTCGCCGGCCGCCACCGCAAGCACCCCGCCCGGCGGCTCGTACTCCGCGACTGTCAGGTCCACATCCGGATGCGCCCGGCGGAACGCGCTGAGCACCGGCGGCAGCAGATGGACGCCCACCGTGGTGAACGTGCCGACCCGCAGCCGACCGCCCGACAGCCCGGACAGCCGTGCCAGTTCGTGCCGCGCCCGGTCCATCTCGTCCAGCACCCGGCGGGCCCGGGCGGCCAGCACCTCGCCCGCGGCGGTCAGCCGTGCCCCACGGTGGCTCCGCACCAGCAGCGCCGCTCCCGCCTCGCGCTCCAGCTTGGCCAGCTGCTGGGAGAGCGCGGGCGCGGTATAGCCCAGACGGGCTGCTGCCCGGGTGATCGAACCGGCTTCGGCGACCGCCACCAGGGCCGCCAGCCGTGTCGGGTCGTACATGCCACCCCTTAAGCATTGCTTTAGACAGACCCAAGAAGATTACAAGTACACGTTAAGGCCCTGGCCGCTCCACGATGGTCGCCATGGACGCACAAGTGGTCGCCTTCATCGGAGTCGCCGCGGGCATGGTCGCCATGCCGGGCGCGGATTTCACCGTCGTGGTACGCAATGCGCTCGCCTCCCGGCGCGCGGGCGTGGCCTGCGCGGTCGGCGTCGCCGGGGGCCTGCTCGTACACACAGCGCTGGCGGTCGCGGGACTCGCGGCCGTCCTGGTCGCCGTGCCGGTGCTGTTCCGTACGCTCCAGATCCTGGGCGGCGCCTACGTGCTGTACCTGGGTGTACGGGCCGTACGCTCCGCACTGCGCCCGGCGCCCGCACTCGAGGATCCGCAAGAGGCAGCCGCCGACGGCATCGGCCGCAGTCTGCGGCAGGGATTTCTCACCAACGTCCTCAACCCGAAGGCGCCGGTCCTCTTCCTCAGCCTGCTCCCGCAGTTCGTGCCGGACGGTGCGCCGGTCCTGCCGCGCACTCTGCTGCTCGCGACGATCGTCGTCGTACTGGCTCTGCTCTGGTTCCCGGCCGTGGCCCTGCTCGTGGACCGTCTCGGGAAGTGGCTGCGGCGGCCGCGCACCACGCGGGCGGTCGAAGGCGTCACCGGTGGGGCGCTCACCGCGCTCGGCGTGACCCTGCTCGCCGAGCCGCTGGCACACTGACCCGGCGCCGACCCCGGGGGCCGGGGGGTCCCGTGCGCCGGTCGCCGCGACGCGCGGCGACCGGCGCACGATCAGCCACGGATCGTCAGCTCACCCGGCCGTACCAGACGCTCTTGGTCCAGATCTTCTCCAGCTTCACCCAGGAGCCGGTCTTCGGCGAGTGCCAGATCTTGCCTCGGCCGGCGTAGATGCCCACGTGGTAGACGCTGCTGCCGGAGTGGAAGAAGACCAGGTCTCCCTGCCGCCGGGAGGAGGCCGGGACCCGGCGGGTCTTGTTGTACTGCTGCTGGGCCGTACGCGGGAGCTTCTTGCCCGCCTTCTTGTACGAATAGAGCGTCAGCCCCGAGCAGTCGAACCTGGACGGACCGGTCGCGCCGTACTTGTACGGCGCCCCTTTCTTCGAGGCGGCCACCTTGAGTGCCTTGTTCGCGAGGGTCGTTGCCGCGTATGCCTCGGAAGCGGTGCCCGGTACCAGCAGTGAGCCGCCGACGGCGGCGAGGGTCAGGGCCGATACCGCGCCCGCCCTGGTCATCAGAAACGGGACATGAATCTGCGCAGTCATGCGCAACCCTTCGTCAGCCGCCTGTGAAGGATGACCTGTCGGGTTCGGACGGACGAAGATGCCCGGCCGCGGTTGCGGCTTCACCCCGAGGGACGACCGGACCGTCCGGCTGCCCCGTCCTGCTTGGGTCCTCCACTCCTGCCGATGCACTCCTGTCGACCAGACATCCGGAGCGGCGGCAGGACTCGGCGTCCGCCCGGACCGCCCCGCCGAGGTGGCGGGGGCTTGTCGTCCCAGGGATCTTGACCCACGACATGCCGGATTTCCGAGGCGAAACGGCGGTATGTGACGTTCGCCACCACTAACCTGTTCGAGTGGACAGAACCGATTTGCGGACGGGTGCGCGACGACTGAGGAGCCTCGCACCAGCACCGGAACAGGCCATTCCGCCAGATCGGTAGTCATGGTGCGCAAGTTGTCCGCAGTCGTTGAAGACTTGGCGACTACACCGAATGGGGGATGCCCCCCAGTACCCTGTTGGCGGTAGACGGAAGTGGGTGTTTCGTCAACGCATGGCCGCGGGCGGCATCGTCACCCGGCCCGCCCGCCGTTCGCCGTCGAGAACCCTGAGCGCCTCGGCGAGCGTCGCGGCATGGACCTCGCTCTCGCCCCGCATGTGCATCAGCGTCAGGGCGTCCTTGAGTGCCTCGGCCCGTCCGACCAGCGCTTGAGCCGCACGCAGTGCCCCATAGGTGTGCGTGCCGCGGGCCGGGTTGATCCTCCCCAGCAGATCGAGGACCTCGAGATAGCTGTCGATGAACTCGCACTCGGCGCGGGTCAGGGCGGGCAGCGGCGGCAGTTCGGGTGGCAGCATCCGGCGCTCACCTCGAACCGGTGGAGGGGAGCGAGGTCTTGCGGTTCTTGATCACGTGATCCACCAGGCCGTAGGCCCTGGCGTCCTCGGCGTCGAAGATCTTGTCGCGCTCCAGGTCGGCGGCGATCCGCTCAGGGGTCTGGCCCGTGTGGCGTACGAGCATCTCGGCGAGTTGGGTCCGCAGCCGCAGCAACTCCTGTGCCTGGATCTCCAGATCGGATGGCTGGCCCTGCAACGGTTCCTCGAACGCGGGCTGCTGAACGACGATCCGGGCGCCCGGCAGCGCCATCCGCTTGCCGGCGGTCCCGGCGGCGAGCAGCAGGGCGGCGGTCGATGCGGCCTGCCCCAGGCAGGTCGTCTCCACATCGCAGGTGACCACCTGCATCGTGTCGTAGATCGCGGACATGGCGCTGAGCGAGCCGCCGGGGGAGTTGATGTAGAGGGAGATGTCCCGGTCCGGGGCCGCGTACTCGAGGTGCAGGAACTGCGCGATCACGTCGTTGGCCGCGGTGTCGTCGACGGCGGTGCCGAGGAAGATGATCCGCTCCTCCAGCAGCTTCGAGTACGGATCGAGGGTGCGGGCGCCCGCGCTGGTGCGCTCGGTGAACTGGGGGAGGACATAGCGGGCGGCAGGTCGGTTCATGACGTACGTCTCCTCTCGCACGGCCATCTGTAAAAAATGTACAGGATGTACAGGCCGTTATGATGGGGAGCATGGCCTACGAGATTCCGGTGACGCAAGCCCGCGCAGAGCTCGCCGAACTGATCAACCGCGTCGTCTACGGCGGGGAGCGCGTCGTCGTGACCCGGCACGGGAAGCCGCTCGTGGCGCTGGTGTCCGCCGCTGACCTGGAACGACTGGAGCGGGATCAGGAGGCCGCCGAGGAGCAGGTGATCAGCTCGGTCTCCTCGATCGGCTCGGCCGCATCCGCTACCGGCGAACGGGGGCGCTTCGGCCTGGCGGCCGAGCACCGGCGCCCCGACGAGCGCCGCTGACCACTCCCGGACGCACAGAAAGGCCGCGCGCCCCCGTCGGCTGCAGCGGGGACGCGCGGCCGGTCCGGGTGGCGACCACGTCCACGTATACGACCCGGTCCTCGATCGCGGTACGGGCAGCGGCCTCCTCCTCGTGGCGGTGAAAGACCGGACCAAGATCAGTTAACGCGCCGGAAAAACTTTCCGCCTAACGTTCAAACGCTCGCCGAGAAACACCCGTGCATTGGTCAACAGAGTGTTGAAGCGGGTTAGCGTCCCGCTGCACCCAGGCGGGTCTGGGCCGGACGACTGTGAGGTGGACGCGTGCAACTCTCCCCGCACGAGCAGGAACGACTGCTCATACATGTGGCGGCCGACGTGGCGGACAAGCGCCGAGCGCGCGGAGTGAGGCTCAATCACCCCGAATCCGTAGCCCTGATCACCGCGCACATCCTCGAAGGCGCCAGGGACGGCCGTACCGTCGCCGAACTCATGGCCTCGGGCCGCAAGGTCCTCACCCGCGACGACGTCATGGAGGGCATCCCCGAGATGATCCACGACGTCCAGGTCGAGGCGACCTTCCCGGACGGCACCAAGCTCGTCACCGTCCACGACCCGATCATCTGAGGGGGATGCAGTCGATGATCCCCGGAGAGATCCTCTTCGCCGACGGCCCCGTGCCCCTCAATGAGGGCCGCCAGGTCACACGCCTCGCCGTCGTCAACGCCGCCGACCGGCCCGTCCAGGTCGGCTCCCACTACCACTTCGCCGAGGCCAACCCCGGTCTGGAATTCGACCGGGCCGCCGCCCGCGGCCTGCGGCTGAACATCGCCGCGGGCACGGCCGTGCGCTTCGAGCCCGGCATCCCCGTCGACGTCGAGCTCGTCCCCTTCACCGGACGCCGCGTCATCGCCGGCCTGCGCGGAGAGATCGGAGGCGGTCTCGATGCCTGAGCTGAATCGCGCCGTCTACGCCGATCTCTTCGGCCCCACCACCGGCGACCGGATCCGGCTCGCCGACACCGACCTCCTCGTCGAGATCGAGCAGGACCGCTCGGGCGGGCCCGGACTCGCGGGCGACGAGGCCGTGTTCGGCGGCGGCAAGGTGATCCGCGAATCGATGGGCCAGTCCCGTACGACACGGGCCGAAGGCGCACCCGACACCGTCATCACCGGCGTCGTCATCGTCGACCACTGGGGCATCGTCAAGGCCGACATCGGCATCCGCGACGGCCGCATCACCGGCATCGGCAAGGCCGGAAACCCCGACACGATGGACGGCGTACACCCCGATCTCGTCATCGGGCCCGAGACCGAGATCATCGCGGGCAACGGGAAGATCGTCACCGCGGGCGCCATCGACGCGCACGTCCACTTCATCTCGCCGACCATCATCGACCAGGCTCTCGCCACGGGCGTCACCACGCTCGTCGGCGGCGGGACCGGACCGGCCGAGGGCACCAAGGCGACGACCATCACCCCCGGCCCCTGGCACCTTGCCCGGATGTTCGAGGCGATGGACTCCCTCCCGGTCAATATCGGACTGCTCGGCAAGGGCAACACGATGTCCCGCGAGGCCATGCACTCCCAACTGCGGGGCGGGGCACTGGGGTTCAAGATCCATGAGGACTGGGGGGCGACCCCCGCCGTCATCGACGCCTGCCTGAGCGTCTGTGAGGAGACCGGCGCCCAGCTGGCCATCCACACGGACACGCTCAACGAAGCGGGCTTCGTCCAGGACACCCTCGCAGCGATCGCGGGCCGCACCATTCACGCGTACCACACCGAGGGCGCGGGCGGCGGGCATGCACCGGACATCATCACGGTGGTCGGAGAGCCGCATGTACTGCCCAGCTCCACGAACCCGACCCGGCCGCACACCGTCAACACCATCGAGGAACACCTCGACATGCTGATGGTCTGCCACCACCTCAACCCGGCCGTGCCCGAGGACCTCGCCTTCGCGGAGTCCCGTATCCGGCCCTCGACCATCGCGGCGGAGGACATCCTGCACGACCTCGGCGCCATCTCGATCATCTCCTCCGACTCCCAGGCCATGGGTCGCGTCGGCGAGGTGATCATGCGCACCTGGCAGACCGCGCATGTGATGAAGAAGCGCCGGGGCGCGCTGCCCGGCGACGGCCGTGCCGACAACCACCGGGCACGTCGCTATGTCGCCAAGTACACGATCAACCCCGCGGTCGCGCAGGGCCTCGCCCACGAAATCGGCTCGGTCGAGACCGGCAAGCTCGCCGACCTGGTGCTCTGGGAGCCGGCCTTCTTCGGCGTCAAGCCGCAGCTGGTCATCAAGGGCGGTCAGATCGCATACGCACAGATGGGTGACGCCAACGCGTCCATCCCGACCCCGCAGCCGGTGCTGCCGCGGCCGATGTTCGGCGCACTGGGAAAGGCCGCGTCGGCGAGCTCGTTCAACTTTGTCGCCGAGGCGGCCATCGAGGACGATCTGCCCGAACGCCTCCGCCTCGGCAAGAAGTTCGTGCCGATCACCAGCACGAGGCGGGTCACCAAGGCCGACATGCGGGAGAACGACGCACTGCCGCGCGTCGAGGTCGACGCCGACACCTTCACGGTGACGATCGACGGCGAGCCGGTCGAGCCCGCGCCCGCGGCGGAACTGCCCATGGCCCAGCGCTACTTCCTCTTCTGATGAGCAGCGATGAGTAGAGCCGGCCTGCTCGTTCTGGCCGACGGCCGGTTCCCCGCCGGTGGGCACGCCCACTCCGGCGGGGCCGAGCCGGCCGTCAAGGCGGGACGGATCCGCGATGCCCGGGACCTGGAGGCCTTCTGCCGGGGGCGGCTGCACACCACCGGACTCACATCGGCGGGGCTCGCCGCCGCGGCGGCCCTCGGCCTCGACCCGCTCGCGCTCGACGAGGCCGCCGACGCCCGTACCCCCTCACCCGCACTGCGGGCCACCGCCCGCAAGCTCGGCCGCCAGATGATGCGGGCCGCCCGCTCCACCTGGCCGAGTGCCGAACTGGACGCTCTCGCTGCGGCGTTCCCGCGCGGTACGCACCAGCCGATCGTCCTCGGGCTCACCGCCCGATCCGCCGGACTCGGCCCCGAGGACGCCGCCCACTGTGCCGTGTACGAGTCGGTCAGCGGACCGGCCACCGCCGTCGTACGCCTGCTGAGTCTGGACCCCTTCGAGGCCACCGCCGTCCTCGCCCGCCTCGCGCCCGCGATGGACGAGGTCGCCGGGCAGGCCGTACACGCCGCGTACGAAGGGATCGACGCGTTGCCCGCAGCGTCCGCACCACTGCTCGACATCACGGCGGAGGCGCACGCCGCCTGGCCCGTACGCCTCTTCGCCTCGTAGGACATCAAGGAGCCGCACCATGCACCTCGACCACTCGCACGCCGGCCCGGCCGCCGTCAGCGCCGACGCCGTACGCCCCGACGGCACCCGGCGTGCCCTGCGCATCGGCCTCGGCGGCCCTGTCGGTTCCGGCAAGACCGCCACCGTCGCCGCGCTCTGCGGCGCCCTGCGCGACCAGTTGTCCATCGCCGTCGTCACCAACGACATCTACACCCGCGAGGACGCTGAATTCCTGCTCCGTAACGCCGTACTGCCGCCCGAGCGCATCCAGGCCGTCGAGACCGGAGCCTGCCCGCACACCGCCATCCGCGACGACATCTCCGCCAACCTCGAAGCGGTGGAGGACCTGGAGGAGAGCGTCGGTCCGCTCGATCTGATCCTCGTCGAGTCCGGCGGCGACAATCTCACCGCGACCTTCTCCAAGGGCCTCGTCGACGCCCAGATCTTCGTCATCGACGTCGCGGGCGGCGACGACATCCCGCGCAAGGGCGGACCCGGTGTCACCACCGCCGATCTCCTCGTCGTCAACAAGACCGACCTCGCACCCCATGTCGGCTCCGACCTCGGCCGGATGGCGCGCGACGCCAAGGAGCAGCGCGGTGAACTCCCCGTCGCCTTCACCTCGCTGAGGGGCGAGGACGGCGTGCGCCCGGTCGCCGACTGGGTGCGTGCCCAGCTGGCCGCCTGGACCGCATGAGCATCCGCGCCACCGCCCGAATCGTCGCCACCCGCGACGGCGGCCTGCCGGTGCTGACGAGCGACGGGCCGCTCGCGCTGCGCCGCACACGCGCCACCGGCCCCTGCACCCGGGTCACCGTCGTCGGCGCGATGAGCGCACCGCTCGGCGGCGACAGGCTGGCCATCGAGGCGGAGGCCGCCGACGGCGCACGGCTCCACATCGACTCCGCCGCCGCGACCATCGCACTTCCCGGCCGCCTCCCCGAACAGGCCCACTACGACGTGCGGTTGACGGTCGGCGAGGAGGCCGAACTGCGCTGGCTTCCGGAGCAGCTCATCTCGGCGTACGGCAGCGATCTGCGGATGCGTACGCGTGTCGAACTGGCCGCGAGCGCACGGCTGGTGCTGCGCGAGGAGCAGATCCTCGGCCGCTACGGCGAAGAGCCCGGCACCCTCGCGACCCGCCTCACCGTCCACCGCGCCGGACGTCCGCTGCTGGACCAGGAACTGGGTTACGGACCCGGTGCTCCCGGCGGCTGGGACGGCGGAGCGGTCCTGGGGGGAAACCGTGCCGTGGGCCAACTCCTCGTCGTGGACCCCGTGTTCGAGGAAAAGCCTGCCCAGGCACGGCTGTTGGGCGAGAGCGCGGTGCTGACTCCGCTCGCCGGTGCGGCCTTCCTGGTCACGGCCGTCGCCCCGGACGCCCGCCAACTCCGCTCCGTACTGGACGAAGTGCTTTGTGCGGAACTGCCCGAGTAGGGAGAACTGGGGCATTTTGGTGCACCGCTGAGCGGGACACTACTTACCGGTTATTGGTTCGGTAAAGAAATACCAGTACGACCTGTTCCCGGCAGCCCCACAGACGAAAGGATCCCCCGGAGAACTCGACAACAGAAGGGGGAGTTCTACGTGAGACGCACAGCAGTGCTCGGCTCGGCCGGCACTCTGATCGCGGGCACCCTCATCACGGGCGCGATCGCCGCTCCGGCGGCGAACGCCGAAAGCCGCACCAACGGCTGGTCCGAGGCACGTGGTGTTCAGGTCGCCGCGGAGCGGGCCGCGAAGAACGGGATCGACTGGGCCGACTGCCCGGCGGGCTGGGGATTTGCCAAGCCCATCCAGTGCGGCTGGGTGAGCGTGCCGCTCGACTACGCGCGGCCGAACGGCAAGCAGATCAAGATTGCCGTCGACCGAATAGGCAACACCGGCACCAAGGAGGAGCGCCAGGGCGCCCTCGTCTACAACCCGGGCGGCCCCGGTGGCTCGGGCATGCGATTCCCGACCCGGGTCACCAACAAGAACCCGCTCTGGGTCAACGCCTCGAAGGCGTACGACTTCGTGGGCTTTGACCCTCGGGGTGTGGGCCACTCCGCTCCCATCTCCTGTGTCGACCCGCAGGAGTTCGTGAAGGCGCCGAAGGCCGACCCGGTGCCGGACAGCGAGGCCGACAAGCGCGCCCAGCGCAAGCTCGCCGCGGAGTACGCGGACGGGTGCGCCGAGCGCAGCGGCTGGATGCTGCCGCACATGACCACGCCGAACACCGCTCGCGACCTGGACGTCGTCCGGGCCGCCCTCGGTGAGAAGAAGCTCAACTTCCTGGGCGTCTCCTACGGCACCTACATCGGCGCGGTCTACGCGACGCTCTTCCCGGGCCACGTGCGCCGGATGATCGTCGACAGCGTCGTCAATCCCTCGCGGGAGAAGATCTGGTACGAGGCCAACCTCGACCAGGACGTCGCATTCCAGATGCGCTGGAACGACTGGAAGGCCTGGGTCGCCAAGAACGACGCGACCTTCCACATCGGGGACACCCCCGAGAAGGTCGAGCAGCAGTGGCTGAAGCTGCGGGCCACCGCCAAGAAGAGCCCCCTCGGCGGGGTCGTCGGACCGGCGGAGCTCATCAGCTTCTTCCAGAGCGCGCCGTACTACGACTCCTCCTGGGTGCCCGTCGCCCAGGCCTTCAGCAAGTACGTCGCGGGTGACACCCAGGCACTGGTCGACGCCGCGGCGCCCGACCTGTCCGACACCAAGGGCAACATCGCCTCGGAGAACGGCAACGCCGTCTACACGGCCGTCGAGTGCGCGGACGCCAAGTGGCCGACCAGCTGGAAGAAGTGGGACCGGGACAACACCCGGCTCCACAAGGACTACCCGTTCATGACGTGGGCCAACGCCTGGATGAACCTCCCGTGCGCCACGTGGTCGTCCAAGCAGCAGAACCCGCTGTACGTCAGGACGGGCAAGGGTCTGCCGCCGGTGCTCATCGTGCAGTCGACCCGCGACGCAGCGACTCCGTTCGACGGCGCCGTCGAGCTGCACAAGCGGCTCAAGGGCTCGCGTCTGATCATCGAGAAGGACGCCGGCTCGCACGGTGTGACCGGCCTGGTCAACCCGTGCATCAACGGGCGGGTGGACGCCTACCTGCTCAGTGGCAAGGTGGACGGCAGCGATGTGACGTGCACGCCGCACGCCACGCCGAAGCCGTAAGTCACAGCTGATACGGGGGAGGGGCGGCCGGTTCCGGCCGCCCCTCCTTTCGTGTTCCCGCTTTCGTGTTCCCTGCGGTGGTCAGCTCGCGATGCCGGCTGTGCGGGGCTCCGCGATCGCCCTGTAGTCGGCCGTGCGCAGCGCCAGCGAACGGTCCAGTCGCGCCGCGTTGAAGAAGATCTCCTCGTGCACCAACAGACCCGGATCCACGACCAGTTCGAGTTCCGGGTCGAAGGAGAACGGCAGGATGGTGCCGCTCACGCTGCGCGCCAGCCGCTCGGCCACCTCCGGTGTGGCGAACCCGGCGTACGTGCCACCGAGGAGGCCCTTCACCGCTCCCAGATCCACCCGCCGGTCGCCGGGCACCACGGCCAGGACGTACCGCTTCTCCTTCTTGCCGATCTTCACCATCACGACGATGCACTTGGCTGCCTGCGCCAGGGTGTTCCCGCGTAGCGCGCTGACCGCCTCGGTGGCACCCTGCTCCTCGTGCTCGATGATCCGGTACGCCGCACCGCGCTCGTCAAGCAGGGCGATCAACTTGGCGTAGGTGTCGTGCTGTTCGCTGTCGGGCTGTTCGCTCACTGCGCTCCCCATCCGTGCTCCCTGAGCCATGCGTCCTCCTCCGCGTACCCGAAGAGGTCGCCGTGGGGAGCGTACTGCGCTGCCATTTTCGGGAACGCGTCCGTCCAGTCCTTGCCGCTCAGCTGCTCGGCAAGCCACTCGACGGTCGCGGGCAGGGACTCCTCGTACGTGGTGACGGCCCGATAGCCCAGCTCGTGCCCGGCGGCCGACATGTCGTACACGATCGGATGCTCCAGACCCCAGGGCGTCTCGCCCACCGAGCCACCCGGGGAGTCTCCTTCGATCAGTACGGTCTCGCTCTGCCGGCCGAGCACCCGGTCGACGGCGACGCCGATCTCGGCGACCGTCGGCACGTTCGGGTCACCGGCGTTGAGTACCCGCGAGCCCGGCGTCCGGGCCGCGAGCCGGATCAGCTCGGCGAGGTTCGAGACAT
Organism: Streptomyces sp. NPDC005408; assembly: GCF_040606445.1. NCBI lineage: Bacteria > Bacillati > Actinomycetota > Actinomycetes > Kitasatosporales > Streptomycetaceae > Streptomyces > Streptomyces sp. NPDC005408. Next base: position 67,715 of record NZ_JBEXEX010000007.1, read on the forward strand.
GCACCGGGTGGAAACGGCTGCGGCCGCCGTACGCGAGCACCCGTACCGGGCGGTTGTCCAGGGCCCGCTTCACGAAGTACAGCTCGCGCGGGGTCCGGCAGTACGGTCCATGGATCGCGCCCGCCCGCAGCAGAGTCGTCGGCAGGGCGTCGCCCGCCGCCAGCAGCTCCTGTTCCAGCGCCACCTTTCGGGTGCTGTAGGTAGCTTCCCCGGGCGCGACGGTGACCTGGGTCTCCGGAATTGGCACAGGGTAGCGGGGAAAGCCGTCGGGCTCGTCCTGGGTGTCGAAGCTGCGGCCCTGGTCGTCCGCGTACACCGCGCCGCTGGAGATCACGACCGCCGAGCCGATCCGGTCCGCGAAACCCCTCAACTGCCGTGCGTGGCCCGTCCCGTACGCCACCATGTCCACCAGCACGTCGCAGCCGTCGCCGAGCGCCGCGGCCAGCGCCCCGTCGTCCTCCCGGTCGGCGCGCACCGTGCGCACGCCGTCGGGCCGGCTCTCGTCCCGGCCGCCGCCGCGCGAGACCGCTCGCACGTCCCAGCCGTCCGCGGCGAGGGCGCGCACCGCTGCCCGCCCCACCTGTCCTGTCGCTCCCAGCACAACTGCGCTTCCCGTGGTCATACGAGGCACGCTAGGCGCGCGTGGTTGCCGGGCCCAGAGGGGTTCGCCGAACGCGGATTCGCTCTCAGCCTCTTCGCCGCGGGAACTTCTTCGGTGGCTCCAGCTCCGCCTTGACCTCGGCGGCGTAGCGGTCGACGTACTCCTGACCGGACAGTTCGAGGATCGCGTACATGATCTCGTCGGTGACCGCGCGGATCGCGGCCTTCTCGTTCTCCATGCCCGCGTACCGCGAGAAGTCCAGCGGCTCCCCGAACCGCACAGTGACCCGCTTGATCTTCGGGACGACCTGCCCGGGCGGCTGGATCTCGAAGGTCCCCACCATCGCGCACGGCACGACCGGAACTCCCGCCTTGAGTGCCATCACGGCGACACCCACCTTGCCCTTGTAGAGCCTGCCGTCGTGCGAACGCGTGCCCTCGGGATAGATCCCCAGGAGCTCGCCCTTGCTCAGCACCCCCAGCCCCTCGCGGATCGCCGCCTGCCCGGCCTCCTTGCCGGAGCGGTCGACCGGGATCTGCCCGGCGCTGCGGAAGAAGGCGGCGGTCAGGCGGCCCTTCACACCCGGCCCGGTGAAGTACTCCGCCTTCGCGAGGAACGTGATACGCCGCTTGATGATCGCGGGCATCAGGAAGTGGTCCGAGAATGACAGATGATTGCCCGCGACGATCGCCGCGCCCTCCGCCGGGATGTGCTCGAGTCCCTCGATTCCGGGCCGGAACAGCAACCGCAACAGCGGCCCCAGAATGACGTATTTGAGCACGTAATAGAACAATTGAGGGTGCTCCTCGCTCGGTCCGGATCGGCTTGAGGCATGCGTTGTGCCAGGTCATCGGGCACGCCGGGGGTGGACAGTCTAAGTGCAGGGCTTACCGGGCGTAAGCGTCTGCGGTGAGACACGTGATGACTCGATGCCGACCGTCACCGCTTGCTCCGGACGGGCGATGTGTTGCGGTCTTGGGCACCCGAGGTCAGTCTGGGGGGTGACCCAAAAGCGACACTTGCTCACTCTTCGCACTCGGGGGTCCGCAACAGAAGAGGTGACCAGGTCGCGGTGAGGAGTAACGGTCATGCAAGCCACGGCCGCCTGCCGCTACACCTTGGAAGTGCAGGCATCCATAGAACGGATTCCCCAGATCCGGCGCATTCTCGCAGCGCATCTTCGGTACTGGAGCCTTGAGGACCACATCACACCGGTCTGCCGCGCGGTGGACGAACTCGTCGGCAATGTCGTCCAGCATGTGAAGGGCGACAAGACGTGCGTGGTGGAGTTGCGCTGGACGGGTCGGCACCTGATCGCCTCCGTGGCGGACAAGGACCGCAGGATGCCGCGAGTGACCAGTTCCAGCCCTTCGAAGGGCGGCCTCGCGACCGTCGCCGTCCTCAGTGACAGCTGGGGCACGTGCGGCACCGCCACCGGCAAGGTGATCTGGTTCAGCAGGCGCGTGAAGGAAGTCCAGCGCGTCCTGCGGGCAGCGCCGGTCCCGATGCCGCCCGCCCGTGAGTTCAGGCCGCTGCCGGTGAGCCTGCAGCTCCCGGAGGACGGCGGCTCGGCGGCGCCGAAGGACGTCCGCGAGCCGGACCGCGTTGTCGCGGCCGCCGCGGTCGGCTGACGGCCCACGACGGTGTCCGGGGACGCGAACCGCTTCCGAGCGGCTCCGCCCCCGGTCCGCCGGTCAGGTGCCGCGCGAAGCGATCACCCCGATCGTCACCAGACCGAGCACCACCCAGCCGAACCAGAGCCAGCCATTGCTTCCGAGTGCCGCCGTGTAGGCCGTCACGACCACCAGGGTCCCGACGGTGAGCACTCCCATCGCCTTCGTGGATCCGGACATGCGCGCCCTCCTCAGACGGCCACGGCCGTCGACCTCATGGTCACCCGTGAGGAGGGAATCGCGCTACTGCCCGGTTACTGTCCGCGTGCCTGGAGCGAGGCGAGATACGCGTTGTACGCCTCGAGATCCTTGTCGCCGTCCCGGTCCGCGGCCCGGTCCATGCGCCGCGCCTGCCGCTGTTCGGAGCGGTACCACTGGAAGACCAGCGCGACGAGCACCAGCACGGACGGGATCTCACTGAAGGCCCAGGCGATGCCGCCCGCCGCGTTCTGGTCGGTGAGCGCGTCGATGCCGAGCGAGGCCGGCGGATTCTTGTACGCGTTGATCATCGGCTCGGTCGCCATCATCAGGGCGATGCCGAAGAAGGCATGGAACGGCATGCCCGCGAAGAGCTCCAGCATCCGCATCACATAGCCGGGGCGGTGCGGCCCCGGGTCGATTCCCATGATCGGCCAGAAGAAGACGACGCCCACCGCGAGGAAGTGCACCATCATCGCCACATGCCCGGTCTTCGACCCCATCAGGAAGTCGAAGAGGGGGCTGAAGTAGAGCGCGTACAGGCTCGCGATGAAGAGCGGGATCGTGAAGGCCGGGTGCGTGACGATCCGCATGTAGCGGCTGTGCAGCAGGGCGAGCAGCAGCTCGCGCGGCCCCTTGCTGCCGCGACGGCTCGCGACCGGAAGCGCGCGCAGCGCCAGCGTCACGGGCGCTCCGAGCAGCAGCACGATGGGGGACAGCATGCTGATCACCATGTGCTGCACCATGTGCACGCTGAACATGACCATGCCGTAGTCATTCAGCTTGGTGCACATCACGAGCGCCACGCTCAGCACGCCGACCGTGAAGAAGACGGTCCGGCTGACCGGCCAGCTGTCGCCGCGCCTGCGCAGCCGCAGCACCCCCCAGCCGTACAGGCCGAGAGCCAGCAGACAGCCGACGAGGAAGAACGGGTCCGGTGAGTACTCGAGCCCCCGCCCCAGCGTGAACGGCGGCAGATCCATCGTCATGCCGTGCCCGCTGTGATCCATCCGCTCGCTCCCGATTCGCGCTTGTTGTCCGGACCAGACTAGAACCGCCCCCGGCCGCAGCAGCGGCCGGGGGCGGTTCCAGTCGTACGCTCCTGCGTCAGAGCACGCACTCGGCCTCGGCATAGCGCTCGGCCGGGACGGTCTTCAGCGTCTCCACGGCCTCGGCCAGCGGCACCATCGTGATGTCCGTGCCGCGCAGCGCCGTCATCATGCCGAACTCACCGCGGTGCGCGGCCTCCACGGCATGCCAGCCGAAGCGGGTGGCGAGCACTCGGTCGTACGCGGTCGGGGTTCCGCCGCGCTGCACATGCCCCAGGATGACCGCCCGGGCCTCCTTGCCGAGCCGCTGCTCCAGCTCGACGGCGAGCTGCTGGGCCACGCCCGCGAAGCGCTCGTGCCCGTAGATGTCCCTGCCGCCCTCGTTGAACTCCATAGAGCCCTCGCGCGGCTTGGCGCCCTCGGCGACCACGACGATCGCGAACCGCTTGCCCGCCTCGAAGCGCTCGCCGACCCGCTTGGTCAGCTCGTCGATGTCGAAGGGCCGCTCGGGCACGACGATGGCGTGCGCGCCGGCGGCCATGCCGGAATGCAGCGCGATCCAGCCGGTGTGCCGACCCATGACCTCGACGATCAGCACCCGCTGGTGCGACTCGGCGGTGGTCTTCAGCCGGTCGAGCGCCTCGGTGGCCACGCCCACGGCGGTGTCGAAACCGAAGGTGACATCGGTCGACGCGATGTCGTTGTCGATCGTCTTCGGTACGCCGACGATCGGCAGCCCGCCCTCGGAGAGGAGGTTGGCCGCCTTGAGGGTGCCTTCGCCGCCGATCGGGATGATCGCGTCGAGGCCCAGCTCGGCGACATGGCCCCTGGCCCGCTCCACGCCGTCGCGCAGATGCGCGGGCTGGACCCGGGAGGAGCCGAGAATCGTGCCGCCGCGGGCCAGGATGCCGCCGACCGCGTCAAGGTCGAGCTTGCGGTAGTCGCACTCCAGAAGGCCCTTCCAGCCGTCGTGGAAGCCGATGACCTCGTCGCCGTGGTCGACGACGGCGCGGTGTACGACGGAACGGATGACGGCATTCAGACCGGGGCAGTCGCCGCCGGAGGTGAGCACACCAATGCGCATAGCCCGAAATACCTTTACAACGTGGGCAGAGTCCCGGACCACGTCGTCCGGTCGGATCCCCGTCACCCTACCGGCGCTGGGTGACGGGGCCGAACCGGATGTCCGACTGATGGACGTCAGCTTTCTGTCAGGCGGGCTGACAGGCGGGCCGAAGGTGAGCGGTCAGGCGGGCTGCGTCGCGGACGCGATGCGCTCGGCGCGCAGCGCCTCGTACCACCGGTCGTCCGTCGGCGGCAGCGCGTTCACATCGAGGGCCAGCTTCAGCAGCAGGTCCGCGATCTGCGGATTGCGGGCCATCACGGGGCCGTGCATATAGGTGCCGAAGACGGTGTCGTTGTACGCGCCCTCGGTGCCGTCGCCGGTGCCGTTGCCCCGGCCGAGGACGGTGCGGGCAAACGGCCGGGCCGTCGGGCCGAGGTGCGTGATGCCCTGGTGGTTCTCGAAGCCGGTCAGCTGCGGCAGGCCCAACTGCGGGTCGATGTCCGCCAGTACGTCACCGACGCACCGCTCGCCCTCGCCGCGGGTGGAGATCACATCGATCAGGCCGAGACCCGGCTCGCGCTCACCGAGGTCGTTGATGAACTCGTGGCCCAGGATCTGGTAGCCGGCGCAGACGGAGAAGATGATCGCGCCGTTCGACGCGGCCCGGCTGAGCCCGCCGTCGCGGCGCAGCCGCTCGGCCGCGAGCCGCTGCGGCCGGTCCTCGCCGCCGCCGATCAGATAGATGTCGCCGGAGGTCGGGATCGGCTGGTCGCTGCGTACGTCGATACGCATCACGTCCAGGCCGCGCTGCCGGGCCCGGCGCTCGACGACCAGCGCGTTGCCCTGGTCGCCGTAGGTGCTGAGCAGGTCCGGGTAGACCCAGACCAGACGCAGGCTGTTGTCGCTCATGCTCATGTCCTTTTCGCAGGTCCGCGGGTCAGTTGCCGACGCGGCGGCGAACGTCCTGGAAGGCGGTGTAATTGGCGATCAGCTCGATCCGGCCGGGAGGGGCGAGCTGCACCGCCTCCTCGACGGTTTCGCACACCCGGAAGTCCAGGCCCGCGACTTCGAGGCGTACGGCCAGGTCCAGCCTGCGGTCGCCGATCACAAAGATCGGGTGGCCGGCGAGACGCGTGTAGTCGACGTCCCAGAGCCAGGAGGTGTCCGTGCCGTCGGCGCCGCGGGCGTTGACCGAGAGGATGACCGGGGTCGGCGGCGGGTCGATCAGGGAAAACGTTTCGAGCCAGCCCGCCGGGTTCTTCGCCAGCAGCAGGCGCAGATCGCGGCCGAGGAAGTTGACGACGTCATAGCGGCCTGCGACGGCCTGCACGGAGTACATGCGCTCAAGGGCGACCTGCGGCGGCACCCCGAAGCAGGCGGCGACGGCGGCGGAGGTGGCGGCGTTCGCCTTGTTGGCGCGGCCGGGCAGCTGGAGGTGGATCGGCCAGGCCGAGCCGTGCGGGTCGAGGACGTGGTCGCCGCTGAGCACCCAGCTGGGGGCGGGACGGCGGAAGCCGCACTCGCCGCAGAACCAGTCGTCGCCGGGGCGCTGCATCACGCCGCCGCAGGACGGGCAGGACCAGGCGTCGTCCTTCCACTCCTGTCCGGCGGCCACCCACACCACATTGGGCGACGAGGAGGCGGCCCACACGATCAGCGGGTCGTCGGCGTTGGCGATGACCATGGCTTTCGTACCGGACAGGCCCTCGCGCCACTTCTCGGCCAGCATCCGGGTCTCGGCGGCGCGGTCCAGCTGGTCGCGCGAGAGGTTGAGCAGCGCGATCGCCTTGGGCGTCACATCGCGTGCGACGCCGGCGAGGTACTTCTCGTCGACCTCGATCACACCGAACTTGGCGTCGGAGCCGCCGGCCAGCGCCGAGGTGATGCCTGCGGGCATGTTGGCGCCGAGCGCGTTGGAGACGACCGGTCCGGCGGCCCGGAGGGCCTCGGCGATCAGCCGGGTCGTCGTGGTCTTGCCGTTGGTCGCCGACACGAGGACGACGTCCAGGTGCTGCGCCAGCCGCCCCAGCAGATCGGGGTCGAGCTTGAGCGCGACCCGGCCGCCGATCACCGATCCGCTGCCGCGTCCGGCGGCGCGCGACACCGCCGCAGCGGCCTTGCCTGCCGTCACGGCCAGCTTGGCGCGCGGCGTCAGGGGCTCCGAGTTGCCTGACATCGTCCTTGATCCTCCTTGCATCGGTCCGGCCCAGCCTATCGAGGTCCGGCCGGGCGCCCGTACGTCGGCACCGCCGGAGACTGTGGAGGTCATGGCGGACCGTACTGTTACGGCCATGCGAAACCGGCCCATCCCCGGCAGTTCTGGACTCGTCAAGGCCATGAGCCTGCTCGGAGATCCGCTGCTGCACGCGCCCTGTGAGCCCGTCACGGACTTCTCACCCGCGCTGAAGCAGCTCATCGAGGACATGTTCGCGACGATGTACGCGGCGCAGGGTGTGGGCCTCGCCGCGAACCAGGTGGGCGTCCCGCTGCGGGTGTTCGTCTACGACTGCCCCGACGACGAGGACGTCCGCCATCTCGGACACATCGTCAACCCGCGTCTGGTGGAGGCGGACGGTGTCACCGTGCGCGGCCCGGAAGGCTGTCTCTCGCTGCCCGGCCTCGAAGCCGGGACGGAGCGCTTCGACCACGCGGTGGTCGAGGGCGTGACGGCGGACGGGGAGCCGGTGCGGGTGGCTGGTACGGGGTTCTTCGCGAGGTGCCTGCAGCACGAGTGCGACCACGTGGAGGGGCTGGTCTACACGGACCGGCTGACGGGGTGGCGGCGGGCGCGGGCCATACGGGCGGCACGGCGGGCGAAGTGGGGTGCGGGTGAGGGCCGGTAGGCCTGACCGCCGCGCGGGGCTTGTTCCCCTGCCCCGCCCCTTCCCGCTGTATCGATGTGCGGCTCCGCCGCGCGGGGCAGCTCAGCCCCGAACCCCGTACGCGCTTCGCGCGGCGGAGCGAGGTCTGGGGCGGAGCCCGGTCAGAACCCGGGGCTGCCCGCGCGGTCCGCTGCCGCGGCCAGCCGGCCCCAGAGCAGGTCCGCCAGGCATCGCACCAACTCCGCACGGGAGCATGGGCGTTCGCCCAGCCACCAGTCTCCGGCCGCGTGCATCATGCCGACGATGCCGTGGCCCCACACCCGCGCCAGCTGCTCGCTGTCCGGACCCAGGTCGACCCGGTCATGGATGACCTTCGCCAGCTCCTCGCCGAGGCGGCGCAGGAGCGGAGCCGAGTGGAGGCCGACGTCGAAGCCCGTGTCCGAGCCCGCGTCCGCGGGCTGGTTGTCCTCGGACGGATGCATCAGGAAGCGGTAGACCTGCGGCCGTGCCTCGATCGCCGCGAGATACGTGTCGAGCGTGGCCTCGACCCGCTCGCGCCGGTCGGCCGGGGCGTCGACAGCCGCCCGCAGCGCGTCCAGCAAGGCGTCGGTGTGGCGCTTGGCGAGGGCCCGGTACAGGCCGCCCTTGTCGCCGAAGTGCCGGTACAGGATGGGCTTGGTGATGCCCGCTTCCGCGGCGATGGCGTTCATCGACGCCTGTGGCCCGTCCCGGAGCACCACCCGGTCGGCCGCCTCCAGCAGCTCCCGGCGCCGCTGGTCGGCCGACCGCTGTTGGCCCGCCGCCTGCTGTGTGGTCTCCATAGGTGTTTCTCCCCGCCCGAGCGATTACGCGACGCCCGCGATTCCGTGGCGCCTGCGCAACGTAACACCATGCCCCTACGTGCAGGGGATCGGCCAGTGGCTGGTTGACAGGGGCTACTTGTCGGTAACAGACTCTCGTTACCGCAAGTAACATGCAGGATGTCACCGCAGTGCTGGAGGGGAACATGGCCGAGTTCGCGCTCGAACTCAACGACGACCAGAAGCAGGTCCGCGATTGGCTGAACGGCTTCGCCAAGGACGTGATGCGCCCGGCCGCCGCCGAATGGGACGAGCGTGAGGAAACCCCCTGGCCGGTGATCCAGGAGGCGGCCAAGGTCGGAATCTACTCCCTCGACTTCTACGCCCAGCAGTTCTTCGACCCCACCGGCCTCGGCATCCCGATGGCGATGGAGGAGCTCTTCTGGGGCGACGCGGGCATCGGTCTCTCCATTGTCGGCACGGGCCTCGCGGCCGTCGGCGTCCTCGCCAACGGCACCGAGGAGCAGATCGGCACCTGGATCCCGCAGATGTACGGCGACGTCGAAGACGTGAAGGTCGCGGCCTTCTGCTCGTCCGAACCGGACGCGGGCTCCGACGTCGGGGCCATGCGCACCCGCGCCGTCTACGACGAGGCCAAGGACGAATGGGTGCTCAACGGCACCAAGACCTGGGCCACCAACGGCGGCATCGCCAACGTCCATGTCGTCGTCGCCGTCGTCGACCCGGAGATCGGCTCCAAGGGACACGCCTCCTTCATCGTCCCGCCGAACACCCCCGGCCTCTCCCAGGGCCAGAAGTTCAAGAAGCACGGCATCCGCGCATCCCACACCGCCGAGGTGGTCCTGGAGGACGTCCGCGTTCCCGGGCACTGCCTGCTCGGCGGCAAGGAGAAGCTGGACCAGCGTCTCGCCCGGGCGCGCGAGAGCGCAAAGAAGGGCGGCGAGCGCGTGAAGAACGCCGCGATGGCCACCTTCGAGGCGTCCCGCCCGGCGGTCGGCGCGATGGCGGTGGGCACCGCCCGTGCCGCGTACGAGGTCGCGCTCGACTACGCGATGACCCGCAGCCAGTTCGGCCGCCCGATCATCGACAACCAGGGCATCGCCTTCCAGCTGGCCGACATGCGCACCCAGATCGACGCGGCACGGCTGCTGGTGTGGCGCGCCTCCTGGATGGCGGCGGCGGGCAAGCCCTTCGAGTCGGCCGAGGGCTCGATGTCCAAGCTGTACGCCTCCGAGACCGCGAAGAAGGTCACGGCCCAGGCCATCCAGATCCTGGGCGGCAACGGCTACACGCGTGAGTACCCGGTGGAGCGCATGCACCGCGACGCGGCGATCTACACGATCTTCGAGGGCACGAGTGAGATCCAGCGCCTGGTGATCGCCCGCACTCTGTCGGGTATGCCGATCCGCTGACCGCCGTCCTCAATCGCCGGGCGGCCTTCTCGAGCCCGCCCGGCGAATGATCGCGTTACGCGCCGAGCAGCGCCTCGATCGCGGCGATGACAGCCGGGTCCTCGGGCTCCGTGCGCGGGCGGATACGGGACACGACCTGGCCGTCCTTGCCGATCAGGAACTTCTCGAAGTTCCACTGGATGTCCCCGGACTCGCCCTCGGCGTCCGCGACCTTCGTCAGCTCCGCGTACAGCGGGTGCCGGCCGTCCCCGTTCACATCCGTCTTCTCCAGCATGGGGAAGGTCACGCCGTACGTCGCCGAGCAGAAGGACTCGATCTCCTCCGCGCTGCCCGGCTCCTGTCCCGCGAACTGGTTGCACGGCACGCCGACGACGCTGAAGCCCTGCTCGGCGTACTGCTTCTGCAGCCGCTCCAGACCGGCGTACTGCGGGGTCAGTCCGCACTTGGAGGCAACGTTCACCACCAGGACGGCCTTGCCCTCGTAGTCGGCCAGGGACGTCGGCTCGCCGCCGAGCGTGCGCAGCGGGATGTCGTACAGGGTCATGGAAATCTCCTCATGGGCAGGCAATCGACATTCATTGTGAACCCCACGGACGGAAGAGACCTTCCTGCACGACCGAAACGAGCAGATTGCCCGTCCGGTCGTAGATGCGGCCGCGCGCCAGGCCCCGGCCGCCCGTGGCGATCGGGGACTCCTGGTCGTAGAGGAACCACTCGTCCGCGCGGAAGGGCCGGTGGAACCACATCGCGTGATCCAGCGAGGCCATGTCGAAACCGCGCCTGCCCCACAGCGGCTCCACCGGGATACGGACCGCGTCCAGCAGGGTCATGTCGCTCGCGTACGTCAGCGCGCAGGTGTGCACCAGCGGATCGTCGCCCAGCGGGCCCACCGCGCGCATCCACACCGCGCTGCGCGGGTCCGCCTCCTTGATCTCCTCATCGGTCCAGCGCAGCCGGTCGGCATAGCGGATGTCGAAGGGCTGGCGGCGGGCCATCCGCTCCAGCGCCTCCGGCAGCTCTCCCAGGCGCTCGCGGACCTCCGCGGTGACCGTGGGGAGAGTCTCCGGATCCGGGAACTCCAGCCGCGGCGGCAGCTGGTGCTCGATGCTGCCCGCCTCCGGCCGGTGGAAGGAGGCGGTCAGATTGAAGATCGTCTTGCCCTGCTGCACCGCCGTGACCCGGCGGGTGGTGAAGGAGCGGCCGTCCCTGACCCGTTCGACCTGGTAGACGATCGGCACACCGGGGATTCCCGGCCGCAGGAAGTAGGCGTGCAGCGAGTGGACCGGGCGCTCGCCGTCGGTGGTACGGCCGGCCGCGACCAGCGCCTGGCCCGCCACCTGCCCGCCGAAGACCCGTTGCAGGGATTCGTTCGGGCTGAGGCCGCGGAAGATGTTGACCTCGATCTGCTCCAGGTCGAGCAGATCGACGAGGCGCTCCGCCGGGTTCGTCATCGGGTGTTCTCCTGTGTTCCCAGTGTCGGAGGTGTCAGAGCTGGCCGACGGACGTGACGCGCACGACGGCCCGGCCTTCTTCGTCGGAGGCCGCGAGATCGACCTCCGCGCTGATACCCCAGTCATGGTCGCCGTTGGGGTCGGCGAAGATCTGCCGGACGCGCCACAGCCCGTGCTCGGCATCCTCCTCGATGAGCAGCAGCTTGGGGCCGCGGGCGTCGGGTCCGGTGCCCAGGTCCTCGTACTCGTCCCAGTACGCGTCCATCGCCTCACCCCAGGCGTCCTCGCCCCAGCCGGACTCGGCGTCCAGCTCCCCGAGTTCGCCGACCTTGTCGAGCGCGGCGAGCTCCACCCGGCGGAACATGGCGTTGCGTACGAGTACCCGGAAGGCGCGCGCGTTCGCGGTGACCGGCTTGACCTGGTCGGCCTTCTCCTGGGCCTGCTCGGCGGTCTCGACCTCCGGGTTGGCGAGCTGCTCCCACTCGTCGAGCAGACTGGAGTCGACCTGCCGCACCATCTCGCCGAGCCAGGCGATCAGGTCCTGAAGGTCCTCGGTCTTGAGGTCGTCGGGGATGGTGTGGTCTAGCGCCTTGAACGCGCTCGCGAGATAGCGCAGCACGATGCCCTCGGTGCGCGCGAGCTCGTACCAGGAGGTGAACTCCGTGAAGGTGAGGGCCCGTTCGTACATGTCACGGATGACGGACTTCGGCGAGACCGGGTGGTCACCGACCCACGGGTGCGACTTCTTGTAGACGTTGTACGCGTGCCAGAGCAGCTCTTCCAGCGGCTTGGGGTACGAGATGTCCTGGAGCCGCTCCATGCGCTCCTCGTACTCGATGCCGTCCGCCTTCATCTGGCCGACCGCCTCACCGCGTGCCTTGTTCTGCATGGCGGCGAGGATCTGGCGGGGGTCGTCGAGCGTCGACTCGACGACGGAGACCATGTCCAGGGCGTAGGACGGGGACTCCGGGTCGAGCAGGTCGAAGGCGGCGAGTGCGAACGTCGACAGCGGCTGGTTCAGCGCGAAGTCCTGCTGGAGGTCGACGGTGAGCCGGATGGTGCGGCCCTCGGCGTCGGGCTTGTCCAGCTGCTCGACCACCCCGCCGTCCAGCAGCGAGCGGTAGATGGCGATGGCCCGGCGGATGTGGCGCAGCTGCGCCTTGCGCGGCTCGTGGTTGTCCTCGAGCAGGTGGCGCATCGCATCGAAGGCGTTCCCGGGCCGGGCGATCACCGAGAGCAGCATGATGTTGGTGACCCGGAAGCGCGAGGTCAGCGGCTCAGGATCGGAGCCGATCAGCTTCTCGAACGTGGTGTCCGACCAGGCGACAAAGCCCTCGGGAGCCTTCTTCCTGACCACCTTGCGGCGCTTCTTCGGGTCGTCGCCGGCCTTGGCGAGCGCCTTCTCGTTCTCGATGACGTGCTCGGGGGCCTGGGCGACCACAAAACCGGCGGTGTCGAAGCCTGCCCGCCCGGCGCGACCGGCGATCTGATGGAACTCGCGGGCGCGGAGCGTACGTACGCGACTGCCGTCGTACTTGGTGAGAGCCGTGAACAGAACCGTGCGGATGGGGACGTTGACCCCGACGCCGAGCGTGTCGGTACCGCAGATGACCTTCAACAGGCCCGCCTGCGCGAGCTTTTCGACCAGACGGCGGTATTTGGGCAGCATGCCCGCGTGGTGCACACCGATGCCATGGCGTACATAACGGGACAGGTTCTGCCCGAACTTGGTGGTGAATCGGAAGTTGCCGATCAGTTCGGCGATCTTGTCCTTCTCCTCGCGCGTGCACATGTTGATGCTCATCAGCGACTGCGCGCGCTCGACCGCCTGGGCCTGTGTGAAGTGCACGATGTAGACCGGCGCCTGCCTGGTTTCGAGCAGCTCGGTCAGGGTCTCCGTGATGGGCGTCGTGACGTACTCGTACGAGAGCGGGACGGGCCGGGTCGCCGACCGGACGACCGAGGTCTCGCGGCCGGTGCGGCGGGTCAGGTCCTTCTCGAACATGGAGACGTCGCCGAGCGTCGCCGACATCAGGATGAACTGCGCCTGCGGCAGCTCCAGAAGCGGGATCTGCCAGGCCCAGCCGCGGTCCGGCTCGGCGTAGAAGTGGAACTCGTCCATCACGACCTGGCCGATGTCGGCGTTCTTTCCGTCGCGCAGGGCGATGGAGGCCAGCACCTCGGCCGTGCAGCAGATGACGGGAGCGTCGGCGTTGACGGACGCGTCGCCCGTCAGCATCCCGACGTTCTCCGTGCCGAAGAGCTTGCAGAGATCGAAGAACTTCTCGGAGACGAGCGCCTTGATCGGCGCGGTGTAGAAGGTCACCTGGTCATTGGCGAGAGCGGTGAAGTGCGCGCCCGCTGCGACGAGGCTCTTTCCGGATCCCGTGGGGGTCGAAAGGATCACATTCGCCCCGGAAACCACCTCGATCAGCGCCTCCTCCTGAGCCGGGTAGAGCGTGATGCCCTGGCCTTCAGCCCATGAGGAGAAGGCTTCGAAGAGGGCATCGGGGTCGGCATCCGGCGGCAGCTGATCGATAAGGGTCACGCCCCCATCTTGCCTGCCTTCACCCCGGATCAGGGAACCGGAGGTCGGCGGCAAGATCACGGGCGATACGCTGCCCTGTCAACTCGGCTTAACCACAAGAGCAATGGGGCGGGAAACACACATGATGGGACCGGCGCACTCACTGTCCGGGGCGGCTGCCTGGCTGGGGGTGGGCGCGGCGACAGCCGCCGCCGGCCACCCGATGCCGTGGCCGGTCCTCGTCGTCGGAGCGCTCATCTGCGCGGGCGCGGCGCTGGCGCCGGACCTCGATCACAAGGCGGCGACGATCTCGCGGGCCTTCGGGCCCATCTCGCGCGGGCTGTGCGAGATCGTCGACAAACTGTCGTACGCGGTCTACAAAGCGACAAGGAAGCAGGGCGACAAGCGCAGGACCGGCGGCCATCGCACGCTCACCCACACCTGGCTCTGGGCGGTCCTGATCGGAGCGGGCACCTCGGCGCTGGCCATCTTCGGAGGCCGGTGGGCGGTCCTCGCGATCCTCTTCATCCATCTGGTGCTCGCGGTGGAGGGTCTGCTGTGGCGGGCGGCGCGGGTCTCCAGCGATGTACTGGTGTGGCTGCTGGGCGCCACGAGCGCATGGATCCTCGCGGGCGTGCTCGACAAGCCGGGCAACGGCGCGGACTGGCTGTTCACGGCCCCCGGCCAGGAGTACATGTGGCTGGGTCTGCCGATCGTGCTGGGCGCGCTCGTGCACGACATCGGCGATGCCCTGACGGTCTCGGGCTGCCCGGTCCTGTGGCCGATCCCGGTGGGCCGCAAGCGCTGGTACCCGATCGGCCCGCCGAAGGCGATGCGGTTCCGGGCCGGGAGCTGGGTGGAGCTGAAGGTGCTGATGCCGGTGTTCATGCTGCTCGGTGGTGCGGGCGGAGCGGCGGCGCTGGGGTATATCTAGGGGGTGTCTTTCGGATCTTGCCGGGTTCGCGTGCCCTGGCACGAACGCTCGCTGCGTTGTCGTCAGTCGCCGACGCTCCGCGTCGGCTCCTTCCTCCGCCTTGCGATCGCACGCACCAGACCCCGCTCACTGATCCGGCCTGATCCAAACGACACCCCCTAGCGCGTCACAGGTCGGCCGTGGACCAGACACTGCCGTCGTCGCCGACCAGCTCCACGCGGTCGATGGTGCTCGCCGTGCCGTACGCGATCCAGGTCGCGCGTCCGGATGCCGGCACCCACCAGGCGCCTGCGTCACGGACCGTGCCGTCCTTCAGTACCAGTCGGCAGGAGTAGTGCTTGCCGGGTGGTGCGTCGGTGATCTGCATGACGACTACCCGCTCGTCCCCGGCCCGGCTCGGCTCGACCGAGCCGACCGTGGACCCGGTGCGGCTGACGAGCCGTGCGCCGTTCTCGCTGACCGCGACGTTCGCCGGGGCCCGGTCGGCGACCGTCGCGGTCACGGCCGAGCCGATGCCGATCCCGACGGCCGCCGCTGCTGCCGCGACCAGCACAGGGATCCGGCGCGACCGGCGCGAGCGGCGCGGCGCGGGGCTCGCGGGGGGCTTCACACCGAGCCGCTCGAGGACCCTGGCGTCGAAGCCCGCCGGGGGAGCGACGGTCGGCGCCGCGGGCAGCACGGCGTCCACGGCACCCGAGATGTCGTCGTACGCCGTCCGGCACGCCTGACAGTCGCGCAGATGCTCCAGCATCGCTGTCTGCTCGTCCTGAAGATCGCCGAGCGCGAGGGCGACCAGCTGTTCCTCGACCAGGTGGCTCTCAGTCACGGCTCTCCTCCTTCAGCGAGTCTCGCAGCCTGCGCAGACCCGTGCGGATACGGGTCTTGGCGGTGCCGAGCGGAATGTTCTCGTGCCGCCCGACCTCGGCGGCGGTGCACCCACCGATAACGGCGAGCACGACGGCCCGCGCCTGCTCGGTGGGCAGCGTACGGAGCCGTGCGACGGCGCGTCTGCTCTCGACGGCGATGAGAGCCAGCTGCTCCGGGCCCTCTGTCTGAAGCGTCGCGCCGATCAACCGCTCCAGGGTTTCGGTCAGTACCGGGCTCGGCCGCCGGGTCCGCACCGCGTCGATGGCCGCGTTGCGGGTGATGGTCAGCAGCCAGGTGAGCACGGACGCGCGGCGCGCGTCATAACTGCCGGCAGCGCGCCAGGCCCGTACGAACACCTCCTGGCTGACGTCCTCGGCAAGGCCCGGTTCGCGGGTCACCGACAGCGCGAGACCGTACACAGCCCCCTGGAAGCGGCGGACGAACGCGGTCGATGCCGCCTCGTCGCCTATGCCGAGCCCGGCGAGGAGTGAGGCGTCGTCGGTCCGGTCCGCGCGCGAGAACAGCTCCACATCGCATACATACGTCACCGCGCAGCGAAGGGATTGCATCGCCGCGCAATCCGTTGCCGCCGTCCCTGCGTACAACCGGGGTCAAGGAAGGGATGGCACACCATGAGCAGGAGCACCATCGCAGCGATCGCGCTCGTCTTCTCCGCTTCTCTCGGACTCGCGGCCTGCGGGGACGGGAGCGCGGGCGCCACCGGCACCAGCGGATCGAGCGGCACGGCAGCCTCCGCCGTCAAGGACCCGTCCACCGTCAAGATCGCCGACTCCTCGCTCGGCAAGATCCTCGTCGACGGCAAGGGGCGCACCCTCTATCTGTTCACCGCCGACGGCAAGAACACGAACTCGATGAAGTGCGACGCACAGTGCCTGAAGCTGTGGCCGCCCATGGAGGGCAAGCCCAAGGCCGGTGCAGGCGCCGACGCGAAGCTGATCAACACCACGGACGTGGCAGGGAAGACCCAGGCGACGTACGCCGGTCACCCGCTCTACTACTACGCGCCCGACAAGGCGGCCGGCGATGTGAAGGGCCAGGGCATCGACAAGGTCTGGTACGTCATCGACGCGCACGGCAAGGCGATCACCAAGGCCGTACCCGCCGGAAGCAACGACGGCGGATACGGCTACTGACCCCTCACCCGTGCCAGGACCGCCACAGCGCCGCATAGGCCCCGTCCGCGGCCACCAGCGCGTCATGGCTGCCCAGCTCGCTGATCCGGCCGTCCTCCACCACCGCGATCACATCCGCGTCGTGCGCGGTGTGCAGGCGATGGGCGATGGCCACGACCGTACGGCCGTCCAGGACCCGTGACAGCGAGCGCTCCAGATGGCGGGCGGCCCGCGGGTCGAGCAGCGAGGTCGCCTCGTCCAGGACCAGCGTGTGCGGGTCCGCGAGCACCAGGCGGGCCAGCGCGATCTGCTGGGCCTGAGCCGGGGTGAGGGCGAGACCGCCCGAGCCGACCTCGGTGTCCAGACCGTCGTCGAGGCTCTGTGACCAGGAGTCCGCGTCGACCGCGCCGAGCGCCGCCCACAACTCGGCGTCCGGCGCGCCGGTACGGGCCAGCAGGAGGTTGTCGCGCAGCGAGCCCACGAAGACGTGGTGCTCCTGGTTGACCAGGGCGACATGCTGGCGGACGCGTTCCGCGGGCATCCGGGACAACTCGGCGGCGCCGAGCGTGATCTGTCCGGCACGCGGGGCGTAAATGCCCGCAAGCAGCCTGCCGAGCGTCGACTTGCCCGCGCCGGACGGGCCGACGAGGGCGAGCCGGGTGCCCGGCGCGACCGCCAGGGACACCTGGTGCAGCACGTCCACGCCCTCGCGGTAGCCGAAGTGCACCTCGTCCGCGCGGACATCGCGGCCGTCCGGTACGACGCCCGCGTCGCCGGCGTCCGGCTCGATGTCGCGTACGCCGACGAGCCTGGCGATCGACACCTGGGCGACTTGGAGCTCGTCGTACCAGCGCAGGATCAGATTGACCGGGTCGACCAGCATCTGCGCGAGCAGGGCGCCGGTCGTCAACTGCCCCACGCTGATCCAGTCCTGGAGGACGAAGGCGCCGCCGATCAGGAGCACGGAGCAGAGGATCGTCGTATGCGTCACGTTGATGACGGGGAAGAGCACCGACCGCAGATAGAGCGTGTAGCGCTCCCACGCGGTCCACTCCTGGATCCGCTGCTCGGACAGCGCCACCCGGCTACCGCCGAGGCGGTGCGCCTCGACGGTCCGCCCTGCGTCGACGGTCTCGGCCAGCATCGCGGCAACTGCCGCGTACCCGGCGGCCTCCGAGCGGTACGCCGACGGCGCACGCCTGAAGTACCAGCGGCAGCCGATCACCAGCGCAGGAACGGCGACGAGCACCGCGAGCGCCAGCGGCGGCGCTGTCACCGTGAGCGCACCGATCAGCAGCGCCGCCCAGACCACGCCGATCGCCAGCTGCGGTACGGCCTCGCGCATGGCGTTGGCCAGCCGGTCGATGTCGGTGGTGATACGGGAGAGCAGATCACCCGTACCGGCCCGCTCAAGGACGCCCGGCGGCAGCCCGACCGACCGCACGAGGAAGTCCTCGCGCAGGTCGGCCAGCATCTCCTCGCCGAGCATCGCGCCGCGCAGCCGCATCAGCCGTACGAACACCGTCTGGACGACCAGCGCCACCGCGAACAGCGCGGCGGTGCGCTCCAGATGGAGATCGCGCGCACCGTCCGCCAGGTCCTGGACGAGCCCGCCCAGCAGATAGGGGCCGATCATCGAGGCGATCACAGCGACGGCGTTGACCGAGACCAGCAGCACGAAGGCCCTGCGGTGCCGCCGCAGCAGTTCGCGGACGTAGGCCCGAACGGTCTCCGGTGTTCCGACCGGCAGGGTCGCCGCTGTCTCCGGGGCCGCCGGGTCGTACGCCGGTGGCGCCACGCCGATCATGCCGACTCCTCGATTTCTTCCAGTTCCTTCAGCGCGTCGATGGCGGTGATGCCACCGAGCTGCTCTTCTTCTGTCTCGCGGGTGACGACCGCGCGGTAGTCGGCTGTGCTGTGCAGCAGTTCGCGGTGCACACCGACCGCCGCCACCTTGCCGTCGTGCACGAACACCACCCGGTCCGCGCGGTCGAGCAACAGCGGCGAGGATGCGAACACGACCGTGGTGCGGCCGGTCCGCAGCCCCTTGATGCCCTCGGCGATCCGCGCCTCCGTGTGCGAATCCACGGCGGACGTGGGTTCGTCCAGGACCAGCACCCCGGGGTCGGTGACCAGCGACCGTGCCAGCGCGAGCCGTTGACGCTGCCCGCCGGACAACGACCGTCCGCGCTCGGTGATCCGCGTCCGCATCGGGTCGCCGTCGGTGTCGACGGACGCCTGCGCGAGCGCGTCCAGCACATCGCCGCACTGGGCCGCCTTCAGAGCGTCCTCGGCGGACACCTCCCCGGAGGAGGGGATGTCGAGCAAGTCCCGCAAGGTACCGGACAGCAGCACCGGATCCTTGTCCTGTACGAGGACGGCGGCACGGGCCTCGTCGAGCGCCAGGTCGTCCAGCGGCACCCCGCCGAGCAGCACGGAGGCAGCGCCGTCCGTGTCGGTGGCCGGATGCCCGCCAAGGCGCTCGGCCAGCAGTCCCGCGGCGTCCGGGTCGCCGCACACCACGGCGGTGAACCGGCCCGCGGGCGCGAGGACGCCGGTGGCGGGGTCGTACAGATCGCCGCTCGGGCTGCCGTACTGCGCTCCGGAGGGCTGCGTCGCACGCCGCAGAGACAGCACCCGAGCCGCACGTTTCGCGGAGGGCCGCGAGAAGGAGTACGCCATGGCGATCTCCTCGAAGTGCCTCAACGGGTACATGAGCAGCGTCACCGCGCTGAAGGCGGTGACCAGTTCGCCGACCTCGACCCGGCCCTCCCGGGCGAGCCCGGCTCCGTACCAGATCACCGTGATCAGCAGCAGACCCGGCAGCAGCACCTGGATCGCAGAGATCAGCGACCACATACGGGCGCTGCGGACTGCGGCCCTGCGCACCTCCTGCGACGCCTGCCGGTAGCGGCCGAGGAACAGCTCCTCGCCGCCGATGCCGCGCAGAACCCGCAGGCCCGCGACGGTGTCCGAGGCCAGCTCGGTGGCCTTGCCCGCCTTCTCGCGCTGGATGTCGGCGCGCCGGGTCGCCCGCGGGAGCAGCGGCAGTACGGCCAGTGCCAGCACGGGGACCCCGACGGCGACAACCACGCCCAGCGCCGGTTCGTACAGGACGAGGCCGACGCAGACGAGGACCACGGTGATGGCGGCCGCGGCGAAGCGCGAGACGGCCTCCACGAACCAGCCGATCTTCTCGACGTCGCCGGTGGAGACGGCGACCACCTCGCCGGCCGCGACCCGGCGGGTCAGCGCCGATCCCAGCTCCGAGGCCTTGCGGGCCAGCAGCTGCTGGACCCGTGCCGCGGCGGTGATCCAGTTGGTGACGGCGGTCCGGTGCAGCATCGTGTCGCCGAGGGTGATCGCGACGCCGCACAGGACGATGAGCGCTCCGGCGAGCACCAGGGCACTGCCGGAACGGTCCACGACCGCCTGGACGGCCCGGCCGACACCGAGCGGCAGTCCGGCCACACCGCAGAAGTGCAGCAGACCCCAGGCCAGCGCTTTGAACTGTCCGCCCAGCTGATTCAGCCCGAGCCAGAGCAGAAAACGCGGCCCGGACCTGGCATCGGCCACACCAGGGTCGGGATACGGAAGATCGCGAATCTGCATGATGTCCCAGTGCTCGAAAGTGTGGCGGAAACCGTGCAAGGTTCGCCTTTCGGAGCCCTGTCCCGCAATCGATTTTTGTGCGGCAGGACACACAACTCGCCAAGATCGAACACCTGGCTCCAGGTCGTGTCTTCAAAGTCCCGTCTGCCCGCCCTTCGGGCGGACGACGCTACTTTGAAGACACTCCCTGGCGCTGCGGCCCCACACACGCTTCACTCCTGACGCATGAGACGACAGATCATGTCCATGCTCGCCGGCCTGGCGCTGGCGGCGGGATCGCTGCTCGGCGCCGGGCCCGCCGCAGCGGCCACCGAGCCCCCTGCCGAGTTCGGAACCGACTGGCACGACCCGGTCACCGCCGCACCGCCCGTCGCCCGGCCCGACACGAAGTCCTGCCAAGTGACGCTCGCAGAGGCGCAGTTCCGCGACTTCACGCCGTACAAGGGGAGCTACGCGCCTCCCAAGGGCTGCGGCACAAGCTGGAGCAAGGTAGTGCTACGGCTGGAAGGGAGCGTCAAGGGACGGCAGTTCGACCGGCTCGGTTATCTCACCGTCGGCGGAGTGGAGATCCTTCGTACGTCCACTCCGGAGCCTTCGCCGGACGGCATCGCCTGGTCCGTGGAGAAGGACGTCACGCGCTACAGCGACACGCTGCGCAGCGCCCAGCCGGTCGAGATGCTCATCGGCAATGTGGTCAATGAGACGTACACCGGCATATTCGACGTCAAGGTGACGCTGACCTTCTACGCGGCGGGCCGCGCGGCGAAGGCGGCCGTGACACCCGACAAGGTGCTTACGGTGGACGGCACTTCGCTCAGCACGCCGCGTAACTCCGAACGGATCGTCGCCGAGGTGTACGCGACGGGATCGGGCGGCGGCTGCGAGGAGTACTGGTATCTGACCGTCCCGGACTCCGCCCCGTACTCCTGCAAGGCCGCAGGCGGCCCGTACCGCGAGGTGCAGATCAAGGTCGACGGACAGCTCGCCGGAATCGCGGCGCCGTTCCCCACGGTCTGGACCGGCGGCTGGTCCAACCCCTTCCTCTGGTACGTGATTCCAGGGCCGCGCGCCTTCGACATCAAGCCCATCCAGTACGACCTGACACCCTTCGCCGCCCGGCTCAACGACGGCAGGCCGCACCGGATCGAGGTGTCCGTCGTCGGAGTCCCCGAAGGGCAGACCGGCTGGAGCACGCCCACCAATGTGCTGGTCTGGCAGGACGAAGGGAGTGCCGTGGTGACCGGTGCTCTGACCCGTCACGAGGAGTCGGCACCGGTCAACTCGGTGACGTACACGCCCGGTTCGGAGCACCGGCTCGACACCAAGGGCGCCCATGGGCTCACCGTCGGGGGATACCTCGAGACCTCGCACGGACGGGTCGCCACCACTGTCAGCCGCACGCTCGCGAACACCTCCGTCCACCGCTGGACCGAGGGCGAGAACCTGGACGCGCTCCAGGGGACGTGGAACGACGACGAGAGCGTCACCAGCGGGCGGCAGGTCACCCTCACCCGTCGCACGTACACGATGGACGGCATCACGACGCTCGGCGAAGGGGACCGGCTGCGGACCGTCCTCACCCTCGGGGACAAGGCCGACACCGTCGTCGCTCGGGGTGGTGAGCGTCTGCTGTGGTCGCGTCTCGACGATGCGTACACCGGAGACGCGACCTACACCGCCAATGTGCCGCGCGATCAGCGGCACGCGGTGGGAACGACGGCCGAGCGCTACCGGCTCCGCGGCTCGGAGGGCTGCTACGACCGCAGTCTGCGCACGGTCCAGGGGACGGTGACCGAGGACCGGCGGAGCTGCTGAGGCATGGGTGCGGGGCCCGGCGCGGGCGAGGGCCGGGCCCCGCGGCCCTCGTCAGTTGGTGGGCTTGTCGGAGTCCATGCCGGGGCGGGCCTTCCTCCACTCACCGCGCGTGAAGTCGGGGATCTGCTGCGGCGCGCCCTTCGCCTTGATCGACGCATGGCTGAGCGGGACCGGAGCCGTCCAGGTCGCCGCGTCGTACACATCGAAGTCGGGCACCAGGCCCAGCTGCATGCACTGCATCAGACGGAAGACCATGATGTAGTCCATCCCGCCGTGCCCGCCGGGCGGGTTGGCGTGTTCCTTCCACAGCCAGTGGTCCCACTCGGCGTATGCGCCGAAGTCGCCCCACGCGTCATCGGTGTGGTCGGGCTCTATGTAGATCCGCTCGGGGTAGTCCTCGAAGACACCCTTCGTGCCGCCGAGACTGTTGATCCGGCTGTAGGGGTGTGGGGTCGACACATCGTGCTCCAGGCGGATGACCCGGCCCTTCGCCGTCTGGACCAGGCTGATCGTCCGGTCGCTCTCGATGTACGTCTCTTTCCAGCTCGGGTCGCCCGGCGGCATGTTCGCCTTGCGGTACTGGGCGAGGCCGAGGGCCGGGGTGCCGAAGCTTGAGATGCTCACCGCGCGGTCACCGCGGTTGATGTCCAAGTAGTTGGAGACGGGACCGAAGCCGTGGTTGGGGTACAGGTCGCCGCGCAGCCGGGTGTGCCACAGCCGCCGCCACGGACCCTCGTAGTAGTCCGGGTCGAACATCAGGCCGCGCAGATCGTGGTTGTAGGCGCCAGCGCCGTGCAGCAGATCGCCGAACTTGCCCGCGTGCGCCATGCGCAGAACCCGCATCTCGTTTCTGCCGTAACAGCAGTTCTCCAGCTGCATGCAGTGCCGTCTGGTGCGCTCGGAGAGGTCGACCAGCTCCCACAGCTCGTCCAGGCGCATCGCGATCGGACACTCCACGCCGACATGCTTGCCGTTCAGCATGGCGGTCTTGGCCATCTCGAAGTGGACGTCCCAGGGCGTGGCCGCGTGGATGAAGTCGACGTCGCCGCGCTTGCACAGGTTCTCGTAGTCGTTCTCGCCGTTGGTGTAGACGGCGGGCGCGGGCTGACCGGCCTTGACCACCTTGGCCGCGGCGGCCTCGATCTTGGCTTTGACCGGGTCGCAGAGGGCGACGACCTGGACTCCGGGAAGGGCGAGATAGAGGTCGATCATGCTGCTGCCGCGGTTACCGAGGCCGATCAGCCCGACCCGTACGGTGCTGCGCCGCTCGAAGGGCACACCCACCATCGTGGGGCCCGTGCGGGCGGGCGTTTCAGCGGTGGCCCCCGCGGTCGCCGTCTGCGCGGCCGTTGTCCTGCCGGTCTCCGCCGCTGCGGCGGTACCCGTGCCCAGCGCGCCGAGTCCGAGTCCTGCGCCCGCCACACCGGCGGTGGTCCGTAAGACCGAACGGCGGCTCGGCGGCGCGTCGCCGTCCGAAGTGCCTTCCGTCATACCGGGGTTCTGCTGTGCTGCGTCGTTCATCGAGCCTCCAGGAGAGCGGTCCTTGAGCTGACGTTGCGCGGCCTGTTCATGAACTCCGGTAAGGACCTTGGAGGTTGGTGCCACTGGTGCGCAAGAGCACAGTTTGGACTCTTGGTTCGAACCCATGGACTCTTCATCGCAGCGTTCGCGCGGCCCCTGGCCCGGCGAAAGCGGAATCCGCTTGCCGCGCCACGAGAGGAATGACGACCGGCCTGGAAGGAACGCGACGCACAGGGGCGGCTGGTGGCCGACTTCGCGAAGTGGCCCCAACGGCATGAAATGGCGCGGTGGGTAGCGCCTAGGGAGTGTCTTCAAAGTAGCGTCGTCCGCCCGAAGGGCGGGCAGACGGGACTTTGAAGACACTCCCTAGCGGCTGCGGCTAGTGGCTCGCACGGCGACGGGTCGCCCGCTCAAGCTCCAGCAGGACGGAGTAGTAACTGCGGCCCGTCGCCCGGTCCATGCCGATCTCGCACATGCGGTTGGCGCTGAGATGCGCGTCGAAGTGCCGTGAGGTGACCTCGGCGGCCTCGCGTGCCGTCGCCGAGTCGGTGAGCTCCTTGTGGAGCATCCCGCGGTCGCCCGCGAAGGCGCAGCAGGCCGCGTCGTAGGGCACCACGACCTCGTCGGCGCACGCCTCGGCGAGGGCGCGCAGCTGCGCCTCGTCTCCCAGATGGTGCATCGAGCAGGTCGGATGGACGACGGCGGACCCGGTCCTGCGCCGGACAGTGAGGTGGGGGAGCAGTTCGTCGGCGGCCCAGACGAGGGAGTCGACGACAGTCAGCTCGGCGTGCAACTCACGGTTGTCGTCGGTGAGATACGGCACCACCTCGCGCGCGATGCCGAGTGTGCAGGACGAGGCGTCCACCACCAGCGGCAGCCGCCCGCCCGCCGTCCAGCCCCAGGCCGCCTCGACGATCCGGTTCGCCATCAGACGGTTCCCCGCTTCGTACCCCTTGGAGTGCCAGATCGTCGCGCAGCATGTGCCCGCCACATCTTCCGGGACCCACACCGGCTTTCCGGCGCGGCCCGACAGCGCCACGACGGCCTGCGGGAGCGAGGGCCCCTCGTGGCCGTCGGGCGGGCCGAAGATGCGGTTGACACAGGCCGGGTAGTAGACGGCGGACGCTCCGACGCGGTTCGTACGGGGCAGTGGGCGGGCGGCGGCGCCCGGGATCTGGGGCAGCCACTCCGGTACGAGATCGGGCCGGACCGCCTTGCGGGCAAGGCCCGTCACGGACTGGAGCAACCCGTCGCCCATCCTGTGAGCGGTTGCGACCGCGAGGCGTGCCGAGGCCTCGACGGCACGGAAGTTCCTCGCGGTGAGCTCGGCGATCCGTTCCTCGCGCGGTGAGTGGCGACGGTGCCGGAAGTCGTTCATCAGCGCGCCGGTGTCGATCCCGACGGGGCAGGCGAGCTTGCAGGTCGAGTCGCCCGCGCAGGTGTCGACGGCGTCGTAGCCGTACGCCGCGAGCAGTTCGGCCTCGACCGGTGATCCCTCGCGCTGGCGCATCATCTCGCGGCGCAGCACGATCCGTTGACGCGGTGTCGTGGTCAGATCCTTGCTGGGACAGGTCGGTTCGCAGAAGCCGCACTCGATGCACGGGTCGGCGATCGGCTCGACCGTGGGGATCGTCTTCAGCCCGCGCAGATGGGCCCTGGGGTCGCGGTCGAGGACGATGCGGGGAGCGAGGACGCCGTCGGGGTCGATGACCTGCTTCGTACGCCACATCAGCTCGGTCGCCTTCGGACCCCACTCCAGCTCCAGGTAGGGCGCGATATTGCGGCCGGTGGCGTGCTCGGCCTTCAGCGAGCCGTCGAAACGCTCCACCGTCAGGCGGCAGAAGTCGTCCATGAAGGCGGCATAGCGGTCGACGTCGTCGGGCCGGGCCGCGTCGAAAGCGAGGAGGAAATGCAGATTGCCGTGCGCGGCATGACCGGCGACGGCAGCGTCGAAACCGTGCCGGGTCTGGAGATCGAGCAGCGCCTCGCAGGCGTCGGCGAGACGTGAGGGCGGTACGGCGAAGTCCTCGGTGATCAGTGTCGTACCGGAGGGTCGGGCGCCGCCGACCGCGGTGACGAAGGCCTTTCGGGCTTTCCAGTAGTCGGCGATCGTGCCGGCGTCCCGGGTGAACTCATTGGTCACGGAGGCTACGGGAGCGACCAGTTCCAGCCGGGCAAGGGCCCGGGCCGCGGAGGCTTCGTACCCCTCCTGGCGCGCCTCGTCGGGTGCGCGGAACTCCACCAGCAGCGCCGCGGTCTCCTTCGGCAGAGCGGCCCAGTCCGCCGGGACCCCCTCGACGCGGACCGAGGCGCGCAGGGTGTTCCCGTCCATCAGCTCGACCGCGATGGCGCCCGCTTCGTTGAAGCGCGGGACGGCGGCAGCGGCCGCGGGGAGGCTGGGGAAGAAGAGCAGGGCGGTGGAGACCTTGCGGTCCAGCGGCAGGGTGTCGAAGACGACCTCGGAGATGAAGCCGAAGGTGCCCTCGGAACCGACCATCAGCCCGCGCAGGATCTGTGCGGGCGTCGCGCCGTCCAGGAAGGCGTCCAGGCGATAGCCGTTGGTGTTCTTGATCTCGTACTTGGCGCGGATACGGGCGCTCAGCTCCGCGTCCGCCTCGATCTCCGCCTTGATGGCCAACAGGCCCTCGCACAGCCGCGGTTCGGCGTGCGCGAGCTGCTCGTCGGCGTCGGGTTCACCGGTGTCGACCACGGTGCCGGACGGCAGGACGAAGGTGAGCGAGGAGACGGTGCGATACGAATTACGGGTCGTCCCGGCCGTCATCCCGGATGCGTTGTTGGCGACGACCCGCCGATGGTGCAGGCGATGGCGCTCGCCGGGTCCGGGCCCAGCACACGGCCGTGGCGCGCGAGAGCGGCATTGGCCCGCACGACGGTCGTGCCGGGGCTGATACGGGCCCGCGCGCCCTCGTCGAGCACCTCGGTCCCGGCCCAGTGACGGCGTACGTCGACGAGGATGTCCTCGCCCTGGGCCTGGCCGTTGAGCGAAGTCCCGGCCGCACGGAAGACGACCTGACGGTGCTTGCCGTGTGCATAGGAGAGGACGGCGGACACGTCGTCGATGTCCTCGGGGACCACCACGACCTGAGGGACGAAGCGGTACGGGCTCGCGTCCGACGCGTACCGCACAAGGTCGGAGACCCTCCAGCGCACCTTGTCCTCGCCGAGCAGGGCGATCAGCTCACTGCGCAGCGGCTCGGGCGTGCCCGCGGCCTGCCGGTCGGGGACCCGGTCGGGTGACTCGCTCCGCGCCATGTCCGGGCGGAGAGCTTCTGGCTTCGGCTCCAGCAGCGGCATGGCACGGTCCCCTCGGCGACTTCAGCAGCGTGACCCCGGCCCGTCGACCAGGGCGGACAGCAGTCCGCCGAGCACCTCGCGCTGGTCGGCGGTCAATGGAGCCAGGATGTCCTCTGCGGCCGCCCGGCGCGCGCTTCGCAGCGCTCTGAGCGTGGCGCGGCCCGTGTCGGTGAGCTCGATCCGGATCACCCGGCGGTTGGTGGGGTCGGGTGCGCGGCGCACGCAGTCGCTCGCCTCGAGGCCGTCGACGAGACTGGTCACGGCGCGCGGGACCACCTCAAGGCGGGCGGCGAGATCGGCCATGCGCGGCGGCTGTTCGTAATGCGCGAGGGTGCGCAGCAGGCGGGACTGCGCGGGCGTGATCGCGATGTCGGCCGACTCCAACTGCCGCTTCTGGCTGCGGTGGAGCCGTCGGGTCAGCCGAAGGAGCTGCTCGGCCAGCAGGCCGTCCGGGTCGGTGCTCATGCCGGGAACAATATCAGGACCGGACTCATTGTGAATATAGGTAACAATGAGCTATGCTCTCAAAATCTTTGCTGCCAGACCCTTTGTGCTGTCTCACCCGCCTTTGCCGTCTCATCCTTGAAGGAGCCCATGCGTATCAACGCCGAGTCCACCTGGACACCACCGCCCCGTGATCCGGAACAGCCGCCCGCCGAGGTTCGGCGGATCCTCCGGCTCTTCCACCCCTACCGCGGCCGCCTCGCCGTCGTCGGCCTGCTCGTCGGCGCCGCGTCGCTCGTCTCGGTCGCCTCGCCCTTCCTGCTCCGCGAGATCCTCGACACCGCGATCCCGCAGGGCCGCACCGGGCTGCTCAGCCTGCTCGCCCTCGGCATGATCCTCACCGCCGTGATGACCAGCGTCTTCGGAGTGCTCCAGACACTGATCTCCACCACCGTCGGCCAGCGCGTCATGCACGATCTGCGCACCGCGGTCTACGCCCAGCTGCAGCGCATGCCGCTCGCCTTCTTCACCAGGACCCGCACCGGAGAGGTCCAGTCGCGCATCGCCAACGACATCGGCGGAATGCAGGCGACCGTGACCTCCACGGCGACCTCCCTGGTCTCCAACCTCACGGCCGTGGTCGCCACCGTCGTCGCGATGCTCGCGCTCGACTGGCGGCTCACCGTCGTCTCGCTGCTCCTGCTGCCGCTGTTCGTCTGGATCAGCCGCCGGGTCGGCCGCGAGCGCAAGAAGATCACCACGCAGCGCCAGAAGCAGATGGCCGCCATGGCTGCCACCGTCACCGAGTCGCTCTCCGTCAGCGGCATCCTGCTCGGCCGCACCATGGGCCGGGCCGACTCGCTCACCAGGTCCTTCGCCGAGGAGTCCGAGCGGCTCGTCGACCTCGAAGTGCGCTCCAGCATGGCCGGGCGGTGGCGGATGTCCACCATCGGCATCGTCATGGCCGCGATGCCCGCGCTCATCTACTGGGCCGCGGGACTCGCCCTCCAGTCCGGCGGACCCGCGATATCGATCGGCACGCTCGTCGCCTTCGTCTCGCTCCAGCAGGGCCTGTTCCGCCCGGCAGTGAGCCTGCTCTCCACCGGAGTGCAGATGCAGACCTCGCTCGCGCTCTTCCAGCGGATCTTCGAGTATCTCGATCTGCGGGTGGACATCACCGAGCCCGAGAAGCCGGTCCGGCTGGAGAAGATCCGTGGCGAAGTTCGGTTCGAGGACGTCGACTTCGCCTACGACGCCAAGCAGACGCGGCCCACTCTGGACGGCATCGACGTGACCGTGCCGGCGGGCGGCAGCCTCGCCGTCGTCGGGCCCACCGGCTCCGGCAAGTCCACGCTCAGCTATCTGGTCCCGCGGCTGTACGACGTCACGGGAGGCAAGGTCACGATCGACGGCGTCGATGTACGCGACCTCGACTTCGACAGCCTCGCCAGGGCCGTGGGGGTCGTCTCCCAGGAGACCTACCTCTTCCATGCCTCCGTCGCCGAGAATCTGCGCTTCGCCAAGCCGGACGCGACCGAAGCCGAAATCGAGGCGGCCGCGCGTGCGGCGCAGATCCACGACCACATCGCATCGCTGCCCGACGGCTACGACACCCTGGTCGGGGAACGCGGCTATCGCTTCTCCGGCGGTGAGAAGCAGCGCCTCGCCATCGCCAGGACGATTCTGCGCGACCCGCCCGTCCTCATCCTCGACGAGGCGACCAGCGCGCTCGACACCCGTACTGAACATGCCGTGCAGCAGGCGATCGACGCGCTCTCGGCGGGCCGGACGACCATCACCATCGCCCACCGGCTCTCCACGGTGCGGGACGCTGACCAGATCGTGGTCCTCGACAAGGGACGCATAGCCGAGCGGGGGAGCCACGACGAGTTGCTCGACCGGGACGGCCGTTATGCCGAACTGGTCCGCAGGGATGCCCAGTTGGCTCCGGTCGCACCCTGACGGACCGTCGCAGGCCCGGGTACGGCATGATCACCGGCCATGAGAGCTCTCCTTGGTGTGGAACTGCCCGGGTACCGGCCCGTCGACCAAGACGTCTGGGCCAATGACGAAGGCGATGTGCTGTCGCTGCACTTCTTCGGGCTGCCGCCCGACCTTCCGGCCTCGCTCGACGACGGTCCTTCGCTGCGTGCCGCGCTCACCCGCCTCACCGCCAACGCGGGCGGCGGACTGATCGAGGCCTCGGTGAAGTCGCTCGGAGCCCTCCCGGCACTGAAGCAGATACTGAAACTGCCGCTGCCGGGACAGCCCAGCGGCCAGGCCTTCATCGGCAGCTTCACCGTGCCGCGCGCCACATGCAGCACCGTGGTGAAGATCCAGGCGCCCGAGCGAGGGATGACGGGGATGCGAGAGGCTATGGTGATGGCCCAGGTCGGACACGACCAGTACTTCCGGCCGCACCCGTACGCGCCCGAGGTGCAGGGCGGTCTGCCGTTCCACGCTGCCGACCACGCCCAGTGGGACGCGCAGTTCCCGGACCATCCGCTGAGCCGGGTGCGGCGCGCTCTCGACGCGCTCGCCGCCGCGGTTCAGGTGGTGCCGGAGTTCGCCGCGCTGCCGCCTTTCACGCCGTAGTCACTCACAACCGGTCGGCATGCGTACGTCCGATCCCGGTGCCCGTACCGCTCGGCGCCGGGTGCCGGGATCGCTGGATGCTCCGGGTTAGCGTGCCTGTATGACGAACGAACCCCCGCCGGCAGAGTCCGGGCGCAGGTTCCGGCTGACCCGCCGGGGCCGGCTGATGCTGATCGTGACCGCGGTCGTCGTCGCGGCGGTCGCTGTGCTGGTGCCGCTGCTGCTCGGCCGGGGCCAGCAGGAGGAGAGAAAGTCGCTGCTGGTCCCGGAGGGCTGGCGCGCCTCTCAGGTCTACGCGGCGGTCGACGAGGCTCTGGACAAGTCGCCGGGCACGACGGCGAAGGCGGTCGGCACGGCGCAGCTGAAGCTCCCGGCCGACGCCCGGGGCAACCCCGAGGGCTACCTCTTCCCGGCCACGTATCCCGTCGACTCCCGGTCCACGCCGGAGAGCCTGCTCAGCTACATGGTCAACACGGCCAATGAGCGCTTCGGGGCCGACCACATCAGCAGAGGCGCACAGCGCAGCGGGGTCACGGTCTACCAGACGGTGAACATCGCCAGCATCGTGCAGGCCGAGGCCGATACGCCCCAGGACATGGGGAAGGTCGCCCGCGTCATCTACAACCGGCTCGCGCAGGGGACGCCGCTGCAGATGGACTCGACCCTGAACTACGCACTGAACCGCAGCACGCTGGACACCACGGCCGCCGACACCCGGATCGACAGCCCGTACAACAGCTATCAGCGCCGGGGACTGCCGCCCACCCCCATCGCCAACCCGGGGGAGCAGGCGATGCGTGCGGCGATCAGTCCCACGCCCGGCAACTGGCTGTACTTCGTCACCGTGGCGCCGGGGGACACCCGCTTCACGGCGAGTTACGCGGAACATCAGCGCAATGTCGAGGAGTTCAACGCCAGGCGCAGGGGCGCGAGCAGCAGCGGCTGACCGGCCTCAGACGAGGGCCCCTCAGACCAGGGCCGCCTCATTCAGGACCGGTTCGCGCTCCAGCAGCCGCGTGATCTCACGGACCGCCGCCCGGCCGGCCCGGTTGGCGCCGATCGTCGAGGCCGAAGGCCCGTACCCGACGAGATGGACGCGGGCGTCCCGTACCGCCCGGGTGCCGTCGACCTGGATGCCGCCACCCCGTTCGCGCAGCTTCAGCGGCGCGAGATGGTCGATCGCCGCACGGAAACCGGTCGCCCAGAGGATCACATCAGCCTCGACCGTCCGTCCGTCGTCCCAGGCCGCCCCCGTCGGCGTGATCCGGTCGAACATCGGCAGCCGGTCCAGGACGCCCGATTCGCGGGCCTGCCGTACGGCGTCGTTGAGGGGCAGGCCGGTCACCGAGACCACGCTCTGCGGCGCCAGTCCGCGGCGTACGCGCTCCTCGACCATGGCGACGGCCGCCCGTCCGGCGTCCTCGTCGAAGGGGCCCTCGCGGAAGACGGGGGGACGGCGCGTCACCCAGGTGGTTTCCGCCGCGAACTCCGCGATCTCCATCAGATGCTGGGTCCCCGATGCCCCGCCGCCCACCACGATCACGCGCTGTCCGGCGAACTCCTCGGGCCCCGGATAGTCCACGGTGTGCAACTGCCGCCCCCGGAAGGTCTCCTGACCCGGGTAGCGCGGCCAGAACGCACGGTCCCAGGTGCCCGTCGCGTTGATCAGCGCCCGGGCCGCCCACGTCCCCTCCGAGGTCTCGACGAGCAGCCGTCCGCCCTCGCCTTCGCGCACGGCCCTGACATCGACCGGCCGGTGGACGCGCAGACCGAAGCGTTTCTCGTACGCGGTGAAGTACTCGCCGATCACCTCGGAGGACGGGCGTCCGTCGTCCGCGCCGGTCAGTTCCATGCCCGGCAGGGCGTGCATGCCGTGCACCTTGCCGTAGGTCAGCGACGGCCAGCGGAACTGCCAGGCGCCCCCGGCCCGCGGGGCATGGTCGAGCACCACGAAGTCGCGGTCCGGCACCAGCCCGGAG
This sequence comes from Streptomyces sp. NPDC005408, assembly GCF_040606445.1. Taxonomy (NCBI): domain Bacteria; kingdom Bacillati; phylum Actinomycetota; class Actinomycetes; order Kitasatosporales; family Streptomycetaceae; genus Streptomyces; species Streptomyces sp. NPDC005408. Next base: position 99,550 of record NZ_JBEXEX010000007.1, read on the forward strand.
CGGCGCAGATGGTAGGCGCCGGACAGTCCTGCCTGTCCGGCGCCTATGACGACCACGTCCACGTCGCGCACCCCGAAATTGTTCACGGTTCTACCAACCGCGTGGGGTGCGTGGATCTTCCCGATCCCTACAGGAAGTTCACTCCCTGGGCCAGCGGCAGGCTGTCGGAGTAGTTCACCGTGTTCGTCGCCCGCCGCATGTACGCCCGCCACGCGTCCGAACCCGACTCGCGCCCGCCGCCGGTCTCCTTCTCGCCGCCGAACGCCCCGCCGATCTCGGCGCCCGAGGTGCCGATGTTGACGTTGGCGATGCCGCAGTCGGAGCCGTCCGCGGCCAGGAAGCGCTCCGCCTCCCGCTGGTCCTGCGTGAAGATGCTGGACGACAGGCCCTGCGGGACCCCGTTCTGCAGCGCGACAGCCTCCTCCAGGCTCCGGTAGGTGAGCACATAGAGGATCGGCGCGAAGGTCTCCCGGCGTACGACGTCCGTCTGCGCGGGCATCCGCACCACCGCTGGCCGGACATACGCCGCCTCCGGCGCCTCGTCGGCCAGCTGCCGGTCGCCGCCGGTGAGGATCTTCCCGCCGTCGGCCTCGGCCGCCGCCAGCGCCTCGCTCATCGCCGTGTGCGCCGTGCCTGAGATCAGCGGTCCGACCAGCGTGGCCTCCTGGAACGGGTCACCGACCGGCAGCTGGCCGTACGCATGGACGATCTTCTCCACCAGCTGGTCCGCGATGTCCTCGTGGACGATCAGCCGGCGCAGGCTGGTGCAGCGCTGGCCCGCGGTGCCCGCCGCGGAGAACACGATCCCGCGTACGGAGAGGTCGAGATCGGCGGACGGGGTGACGATCGCCGCGTTGTTGCCGCCCAGTTCGAGCAGACAACGCCCGAAACGGCCTGCCACGCGGGGGCCGACCTCGCGCCCCATCCGGACCGAGCCCGTCGCGCTGACCAGCGCGACGCGCTCGTCGTCGACCAGCCGCTCGCCCGTCTCGCGTCCGCCGAGCAGCAGCCGGTGCACACCGGCGGGCGCACCGGTGTCGGCGGCGGCGCGCGCCAGCAGGGCGTCGCAGGCCACCGCGGTCAGCGGAGTGAGCTCCGAGGGCTTCCAGACCACCGTGTCACCGCAGACCAGAGCGATCGCGGTGTTCCACGCCCAGACCGCCACCGGGAAGTTGAACGCCGAGATCACGCCCACCACGCCCAGCGGGTGCCAGCTCTCGGAAAGCCGGTGGCCGGGACGCTCGGACGCCATGGTCCGCCCGTACAGCTGCCGGGAGAGACCGACCGCGAACTCACAGATGTCGATCATTTCCTGCACTTCGCCGAGCGCCTCGGAGCGGATCTTGCCCGCCTCGATGGTGACCAGGTCGGCCAGCTGCTCCTTGTGCTCACTCAGCAGCTCACCAAGACGCTTGACCAGCGCCCCGCGCTGCGGCGCCGGAACCGTGCGCCACTCGCGGAACGCCGCATCGGCCGCGCCGATCGCAGCGTCGGTCTGCTCGGGCGTCGTGGCGGGCAGGGTGAACAAAGTGGAGCCGGTCAGCGGCGTACGGGCGATGACATCGCCGCCGTCCGCGGGCAGTTGGGCGCCGCAGCCGAGCAGGCTCTCGCGGGCCCGGGCACGCAGCGAGTCGTTGTCGGGGAGCGTGGTGCTGTTGCTGGTCACGGTGTGTCCTTGGGGAGTCCGATGGCCTGACGGGCCTGGCGAAGTGAGCTGTCCTGCTGAGCGGCGTAGAGATCGAAGGGGTCGTGGACGGGGCGCTCCAGTACGCCGGAGAGCCATTGCTGGTCGTAGTGGGCGCCGGTGGCTGTGGCGTCCCGGGTGCCCTTGTCGGTGAGGTTCGACTGGAAGATCCCGGCCGCGGACCTGGGGAGGAAGTCCTCGTAGACGATGGGATTCGCGCGCAGCCAGCCGCCGTCGACGAGCCCGGCGAGATCCTCCGGCGGGCGGCGGTCGTCGCGAGGCCGGTCGCGAACCGTCTCGTAGCGGAAGAACGCCTGTTCCTGGACGGCCAGTTGACGTTCAGTGCGCGGGAAGCGCTCCTCCCAGACCTCGACGGGCTCACCGATCAGCTCGTCGTACAGGGCACGGCCCGCCCGGGTCAGCGCGATGCCCCGCGCCTCGACCTCGCCGAAGCGCACCCGCAGCGAGCCTTCGCCGACGCTGCCGTCCGGCTCGCGGAAGCGGCGCAGCTCGGCCAGTGCGCGGAACGACGTCTGCCGCAGCAGCACATCCGGCCCGTCCCAGTGCGGCGGCCCCTGGATCCGGTCGATCATCGTGATCCCGCGCTCACCCATGCGCCGGTAGAGCTCGTCGATGTCCAGGACCCGCGGCGTGAGGTGATTGACATGGGTGCCCGAGACGCCTCCGATGTCGGCGGCCACGGCGGAGATCCGCTCCAGCTCCGCGTACCAGGAACGGTCCACCGGCTCCGGGGAGAGCTCGAACGCGGCCACCGCCAGGGTGAGGAAGCGCTCGGCGGACGGCTCGTCCAGTCCCTGCTCCCGCTCGGCTCGCGCCGCGAGGTCCAGCAGCTCGGGCGGGAAGAGCTCACGCCGGCCCAGGAAAGTTTCGAGGCGCTCCTCAAGATCCGCGTCGAAGAACCGCCGGTCGGCGGTGGTGAGCAGGGAGGTGAAGACCCGGAAGGGGTTGCGCTCCAGCTCATCTGCGTCGACCGGCCGGAACGCGGTCGAGACCACCGGCACCGCACTGGCCGCAGCCTCGCGCAGATCGTAGAAGCCCACCGGCTCCATACCCAGCGCGGCGAAGATCTGGGCCGCCTGGCGCATCTCGCGCGGCGTGCCCACGCGGATCGCGCCGTGCCGCTCGGCCGTGACCCGCTCGATGCCGCCGAGACGTCCCGCGTCGCCGTCCTTGCCGATCACCTCGTCATTGACCTGCGCCGACACCTCCAGAAGCGTGGTGTACGCGGGGACCTCCGTCCCGTACATGTCGGAGAGCCGACGGGCGAACGCGGCCCGCAGCCGCCAGGTGGGGAGCATTCCGTCCTCCTTCCGGTACCCGTCGTGCGGGCGTCAGATGATGTGAGCCTCGGGGCGGACGGCGGCGGCCCGGCCCTCGAAGCGGGCCGCGGACAGCGGGCCCACATCGATGAACGGGGTCCGCTCCAGATACAGATCACGGACGATCTCGCCGACAGCGGGCGCCTGCAGAAACCCGTGCCCGGAGAAACCGGTGGCATACAGAAAACCGTCCACTTCGCCCGCCCGGCCGATCAGCGCATTGCGGTCGGGCGTCATCTCGTACAGCCCCGCCCAGCCGCTTGTGGCCTCAAGTTCCGCGAGCGCAGGAGCCCGTCGCCGGGCCGCCTCGCGGAACGGCTCCAGCCACTCCCGGCTGAACTCCCGCCCGAACCCCGGCTCCTGGCGCTGGTCGGAGAGGCCGAGCACCAGCCCGTCCGCGCGGTCGTTGTGGAAATAGAGCGTGGACGCGAAGTCGAGGGTGAAGGGGATACGCGGCGGTGCCGGGGACAGCCGGCCGGTCAGCGCGATCTGCCGGCGCAGGGGGGTGACCGGCAGCTTCACCCCCGCCATCGCGCCGACGGCCGCCGACCAGGGGCCGGCCGCGCAGACCACGGCAGAGGTGCGGATCGTGCCCTCTGTCGTACGCACCGCCCGCACCCGGCCGCCGTCGGTATCGATGCCGGTGACGGTGCAGTGCGTACGGAGCCTCGCACCGAGGCGCCGGGCCGCGCGCAGATAGCCGTTCACCGCCGCTTTCGGCAGCGCGAAGCCGTCGTCGGGGGAGTAGGCGGCGGCTTCCAGGGAGCCCGGATCCACATACGGGCACAGCTCGTGCGCCTCGCGCGGCGTGATGATCCTGCTGGGTACCCCGAGCTCGTTCTGTACGTCGACGGCCTGCTGGAACGTCGCCACCTCGGCCTCGCTGCCGAGCAGGAAGAGATAGCCGACGCTGTCGATCCCGATGTCGGCCCCGGGGCGGGAGATGAACGCCCGCCACGCCTCCAGGCTGCGCTGCCCCAGCCTGATGTTGAGCGGATCCGAGAACTGGGCGCGAATCCCGCCGATCGGCTTGCCCGAGGAGCCGGACGCCGGTTCGTCGCGCTCCAGGACCAGGACGTCCCGCACCCCGGCCTCGGCGAGATGGAAGGCGATGCTCGCCCCGATGACACCACCGCCGACGATGACGACCTCGGCGCCGACCTCAGCACTGTGTCCCATGAAAGCCATGGTGGATGCGGCCGACTCTTCGCGTCCATTGACAGTTTCAGCAGTCGATCTTTTAGATCCTCTCTATGGAACTGGGAGGAGCGCATCTGCGTGCGCTGGTCGAACTCGCCCGCTGCGGCACGATGACGGCGGCCGCGGCTGCGCTCGGATACACGCCCGGCGCGATCTCCCAGCAGATCGCCCAGCTGGAGCGGACGGCGGGCGCGCAGCTGATCAGGCGGGCCGGCCGCCGGGTCGAGCTCACCGACGCCGGACACACCCTCGTCGTCCACGCCGGGCGCATCCTCCAGGCCCAGGCGGAGGCGGCGGCCGCCATCGAGCGCACCCGCACGGAGATCGCGGCCAGGCTGCGGCTCGGGGTGTTCGGCACGGCGGCAGCGGCGTTTCTGCCGCCCGCCCTGCGCTGGCTCGCCGAGCACCATCCGGGCGTACGGGTGGTCAGCCAGGAGGTGGATGTCGACCAGGCCCATGCGGAAGTCTCGGCCGGCCGGGTCGATCTGGCGCTGGGCCTGGACTATCCGGATGCCCCGCTGGCCCGGGACGAGGCCTCCGAGCTGGTACGGCTCCACTCCGAGCGCTTCTCGCTCGCGGTACCGGCAGCGAGCGCGCCGCCCGAGGGGACGTCGTGGCGGCTGACCGAGCTGGCGGACCGGGACTGGATCCTGCCCGCTGCCCACACGTACTACGGACGGGCAGTGCGCACGGCCTGCCGCCGCGCCGGATTCGAACCCCGCGTCGTCCACGAGGTCACCGACACGGCCACCTCGCTGGCGATGGTCGGCGCGGGGCTCGGGGTGGCACCACTGACCGGGCTGATGCTGCGGCTGCGCTCCGAGGGAATCGTGCCGGTGCCGCTGGACGATCTGGTTGAACGCCATGTGGTCGTGGCGGTGCGTGCAGCCGTGCGGGGGCGGCCGTCGGTGGAGGTACTCATCGAGGCACTACGGAGGGCGGCGACGGGAAAATCCAGCCCGTCCGGCGTCTGAGGACTACGCCCGAAGGGCGCACCCCCCGTGCCCGCCCCGCCTCGCACCAGGCCGACGGCCCGCCCAGAGATTCGGCGAGATCTCCAGCTCGTGGCGGTCGACCGACCCGCTTCCGTGCAGCGCGAGCATGCGCTGCCGGCCTGTGCTGCGCCAGCGCAAGGGGTCACCGGCTCCAGAGCGGGGGACGCAGGCAGGAGGAGATGTGCCTCGGCGCCCGCGCGTGGCGTGACTACGGGAGCACGGCGAGCACAGCGGGCGCGCGTTCAGCGAGGTGAGGCAGCAGAATCAGACAGAGCGCGGGGAGAGCGCTGAAAAGGCGTCAGCAGCCGCGACAACACGACACGGAAGCCACCCCCGCAGCAGGTCGATGTGACCGCGCGTGGTGAGCAGAGCTGTACGCAACACGGGGCAGACGTAGCCTCCGCGCCCGGTCAACGGCGTCTCGGTCCTCGGACGCGCGATCTTGCGGTACGAACGGGATGATGGAGCCATGCCCGGACCCTTCACCACCAGGACCCTGACCATCTCCACCGGCTCGGCCGAGACCGTGGCTGATCTGACCCGTGCCTGCGAGCAGTTCCTCAAGGAGGCCGCGGGCGGCAGGGACGGCCTGCTCAATGTCTTCGTCCCGCATGCGACAGCCGGAATCGCCGTGATCGAGACGGGCGCGGGCAGCGACGACGATCTGCTCGCCGCGCTGCACACCCTGCTGCCCGCCGACGACCGCTGGCAGCACCGCCACGGCAGCCCGGGCCACGGCAGGGACCATGTCCTGCCCGCCTTCGTCCCGCCGCACGCCACACTGCCGGTCATCGGCGGCCGACTTGAGCTCGGCACCTGGCAGTCCGTGTGCCTGGTCGACACCAACAGGGACAACCCCGAGCGGAAGGTACGCCTCACCTTCCTCGGCTGACCAGGATCACCAGTACCCGTAGTCCTCGATCAGACGGACGACGAGCTGGTGCAGGGTCCCCCTGTCGGAGGATCAGGTTTCGACGAGTGCGCGTACCGCGTCGGGGTCGCCGATGTCCCCTCGACGGCCGGCGACCGCGTCGGCCTGGACGAGGAGCGCCGGGCCGATGGTTCACGGCTTCCGTTCGGCCGGCCGGTCGGCGTAGTCCTCGACCAGGTTGCCGATGATCGCCAGCAGGGCGTCGGTCCGGTGCCGGTCCTCGCGCTGGTTCCGCAGCTTGTGGTCGAGCGCCCGGAAACTGGTCAGGGCGGCCGGATCCCGGCGCCTCACCGCGTCCAACAGCGGCGTGGTGATGAGGTCCAGGCATTCGGTGAACAGGAGCCGCGTGGCCGGCGCGGGGGGAGCCGGGTCGGCGGCGGCGAAGCCGGTGGTCAGGTACCGGGCAGGGTCGGTGAGGCTCCAGCCGACGACGGTGCCGTGCTGGACGAGGAGTGCCACGTCGGGGGCGATGCCGATGCGGGCGTCCAGGGGCTCGTCGAGGACGTCGAGTTCGCGCAGGCAGGTGAGCACAGTGTCTCCGGGGGCGCGGCAGAGCTCCGTGGTGACCTCCAGGCGGAAGTCCCGGGCCTCGTCCGCGCGAAGGCCGCCCGGGCGGACGGGGGGCGTGGCGGGAACGCGGGCAGAGTCCTCGGCAGGAGCGGACTCGTAGGGCAACCGGAACCCGGCGCCGACCAGTTCCCGGCCGGCCTGGTCGAACCGGAGCTCGTCGGGAGCGTCCCACAGCCACTCCTGGCTGCCGAAAGTCTCCACGAGGAACCGCTGCCATTCCTCCATGTCCGCGTACTCCGCAATGCGTACACGTTGGCCCGGGAAGTCGAAGCGCGGGGTGCTGCGCAGAGGTGCGCCCGTCACCGTCGCGCGCCAGTCGCCGTCAAATGTCAGTTTCATGGCGATTGCTGCCTCATCTGATCGGCACTGCTGGAGCCATGTAGCCACGCTTGGCAGGAATCCTGCCCCCCGTGGTGTCCTCGCGTTGGTGGCCTCGGCGTCCGCCTTGTGTCCCGGCTCGGCCTTCCCGGCCTACCGTCACCAGTTCCCGTAGGTGTCCACCAGGTTGGCGATCAGCTCACGCAGGGCGTCGGCCCGGTGCCGGTCCTCGCGCTGATCGCGCAGGGCCTCGTCGGCGGCCCGCAGCCGGGCCAGGGCGGCCGGCTCCCGGTCCTCCACGTCGTAGATCAGCGGATCGGTGACCAGATCCAGGCACTCGGTGAGCAGCCGACGGGTGGCAGGGGACGGCGGGTTGGGGTCGGGGTCGGTATATGGAGTGGTCAGGTATTGGGCGGGTTCGGTGAGGCTCCAGCCGACGACGGCGCCGTGCTGGACGAGGAGCGCCACGTCGGGGGCGATGCCGATGCGGGCCTCCAGCGGCTCGTCGAGGACGTCGAGGTCGCGCAGACAGGTCAGCACGGTGTCCCCGGGAACGCGACACAGCACCGGGCACATCTCGTGCCGGAAGTCCTGGACCTCGTCCGCGCGGAGCCCGCCGGGGCGTAGCGCGGGCATGACAGGAACACGGTCGGAGGTCTCGCAGTAAGGGGACGTGCACGGCATCTGGAATTCAGCCCCGACCAGCTGCAGGCTGTCCTTGTCGAACCGGAAGACGTCAGGGGTGTCCCACAGCCATTCCTGGCTGCCGAAGGTGGCCACAAGGAACCGCTCACGTTCCTTCACGTTCGCGTAGTGCGCGACGTCTACAGAGTTGCCTGCGAAGCGGGGGGTGATGGGCAGCGGATCGCCCGTCACCGTTGCGCGCCAGTCGCTGCCGAAGGTCAGTTTCATGGTCAATGCTGCCTCATTTGATCTTCACCGCGGGGGGCATGAATCCGTCCTTGCTCGGAATCCTCCCCTTCACGATGTCCTCGTGGGTAACCGGCGCACCGGGGTCCGTGGGCTTGCCGCCGAGCGCCGTCACCCCGGAGTCGCCCTTGATCCCCGACGGGCCGTACGCCGTGACGGCCTGTCCGGCCTCGGAACCGGGCCCCTTGGTCACGACGACGTCCTCGCCCTGCCGGAAGATGAGATTTCCGGCCGAGCCCGTCGAGTGGTACACCGCGTCCGGGTTCTTCAGGATCTCCAGGACCCGCTCGTCGCTGAAACCGTGCCTTGTGTCCCCGTGGTACTCGGGGTGCTTCCGGAACCTGTCGTCCTGCGCCTTCTCGATGACCCCGTCCGAGGCCTTGACGGCCCTCTGCTGGGCCTTCTCCTCCTTCGTGTACTTGGGCATCAGGCCCAGCGGGTCTGACGCGGTGTTCGGGTTGTCCACGTAGCCGAGGGGATTCGGCGCGGGAGCGAGGCCCAGGGGGTCCGCGGAGGTGTAGCGGCCGGTCTCGGGGTCGTAGTGGCGGAAGACGTTGTAGTGGAAGCCGGTCTCGGGGTCGTAGTACTGGCCGGGGAAACGGAGAGGGATGTAGGTGCTGCTGTCGCGGGCCCAGGCGGTGGTGCCCCACAGCGTGGACCGAGAACGCCACGCGATGTCGCCGGACTCGTCGATCAGTTCGGTGGGGGTGCCGATGAGGTCCGTGGCGATGGCGAAGAAACGGCGGTCGACCTCCGCCTGGCGGTCGTCGGCCGTGAGGATCCGTTCGGTCTGGGACAGGGGAACGACGCCACGGTGGTCCCAGGTGAGGGCGATCGCGTTCGGCTGGTCCGGCTGGTGGGTGGTCTGTTCGCACAGGGTGAGGCCGTCCCAGGTGAAGCAGACCTCCTCCACCACGCTCTCGCCGTCGGCTGCCAGCCGCTGCTTCGCGGTACGGCGGCCCAGGGCGTCGTAGCGGTACTTCCACCGTGTTCCGTCGGGCGTGGTGACGGAGGTGAGGCGGTTCTCCGTGTCCCACTCGTAGCGCCAGGTGTCCGGCTTGCGGGAGAGGCGGGTCTTCTGACGCAGGACGACCCTGCCGAGGGCGTCGTGCTCGAAACGCACGCCTCCGGCTCGGGTGATGGTGGTGCCGGTGTAGGCGCGTGGTCCGGCAGCCTCGCTGCCGGGGTGGCCGGACGGCCAGGACGCCGAGGCCTGGTTGCCGGCGTCGTCGTAGGCGTACCGCTCCGTCCAGCCCTGGGCGTGGACGGCGGTGACCCTGCCCGCCCGGTCGAGATCGAAGGTGCGGGTGCCTGACAGCCGGTCCGCGACGGAGGTCACGTGACCGTCCGCGCGGTAGGAGTAGGCGCGGCTGTTGACGGCGCGTCCTCCGGCGGTGATGTGCTGCTCGGAGAGCCGTCCGGCCTCGTCCCAGGCGGAGGTCATCGTGATCGCGTCGCCGAAGACACGGGCCAGTTCGCGTCCGGCGGCGTCGTGGGTGAAGTCGACACGGTGGCCGCCGGTGGTGAGACGGTGGGCCTGTCCGTCGTCGCCGTAGGCGTAGGAGGTGACGTGACCCGTGGGTGTGGTGCGGCGCGTACGGCGGCCCAGGACGTCGTACGCGTACATGATGGGGCGGCCGTCGACCAGTTCCGTCTTGGTGAGTCCGCGACGGTCGTATTGGTACCGCACTTCGCTGTCCGGTCCGGCTGCCTCCAGCAGGCGACCAGCCCTGTCGTAGGCGTAGGTCGTCACCCCGCCGTCGACGTCCTTGCGAATCACCTGGCCGAGCCGGTCACGCTCGAACGCGACGGTCCCGCCGAGCGTGTCGGTGCGGGCGGCGAGCCGGCCCGCGGCGTCCACCCGGTAGGTGAGGGTGCGGCCGTCGAAGTCGGTCTCGGAGACGATGTTGCCCGCGGCGTCGTACTCGTAACTCCAGGTCATCCCCTGCGGGTTGACCACGCGGGTGAGGCGCAGCTCGGCGTCGTGCTCGAACTCGTAGCGCGCGCCGTCGGGCCGGGTGCGGGCGACCGGCAGGTCGAAGTGGGTGTACTCGAAGCGGGAGACGCCACCGGACGCGCCGGTGTGGGTGAGCCGGCTGCCCTCGCCGTCGTAGGTCCACGACTCCGTGGCGCCGTCGGGGCCCGTACGGCGTGCGAGCCGGCCGTCCGCGTCCCACTCCAGGTGCGTGACCCCGCCCACCGGGTCGGTGACGCGGACCGGGCGGCCGAGGGCGTCGCGCTCCGTGCGGGTGATGGCGCCGGCCGGGTCGGTCACCTCCACGGGCAGCCCCACCGCGTCGCACACCACGCGGGTCGTGGCCCCGAGGGCGTCGGTGACCGAGGTGAGCCGGCCGCCGTGGTCGTAGGTGTAACGGGTGGTGGCGCCGGCCTGGTCGGTGACCGCCGTGCGGTTGCCGCGTTCGTCGAACTCGTGGACCACGCGGGTGCCGTCCGGCCCGAAGACCTCCACCGGCAGGCCGAACGGGCCGCGCACGGTGCGCAGTTCGCTTCCGTCGGGGCGGATGGCGGATATGAGCCGGTCGTCCTCGTCGTACGAGAAGGCGGTCGTGAGGCCCAGCGGGTCGGTGCGGGTCAGGGTGTTGCCGCGCGGGTCGTGGGTGAACCGGGTGGTGTGGCCGAGCGGGTCGGTGATGGCCAGGAGACGGCAGCCGGGGCCGTACACGTGGCGGGTCGCGTGCCCGTCGGGGGTGGTGATCGTGGTGGTGTGATGGCCGTTCTCGGGGTCCGGTTCGGTGTAGGCCAGGGTGATCTGGATGTGGCCGGCCTCGCCGCCCTCGGCCACGACGCGGTCGCGGTCGTCGTAGACGTAGTCGTAGCGGCTTCCGTTGGAGTCGATCCAGGCGATGACGCGGCGGCGGTCGTCGTAGACGAAGGCGGTGGTGGCGCCCGAGGGCTTGGTGACGGCGGTGAGGTCGCCGTCCTGGTAGCCGTAGCTCATCAGTGGCAGGTCCGCGCCGCCCTCGCCCGCGCCGGCCAGTGACAGAGCGGTGACCAGGCCGTCGGCGACGGACAGCTTCACCTGCTGGCCCGCCGAGTGGACCAGGGCCAGCGGCAGGCCGTCCTCGGTGCGGTCGACGGTCAGGGAGTGGCCGTTGCGTTCGGTGATCCGGGACAGCCAGGCGTCGCCGTCACCCCCCGGCTCGCTGCCGGACGGGGCGGTGAAGTGGAAGGTCAGGCCGCTGTCGGGGTCGGTGACCGTGTAGTCGCCGTCGGCGTCGCGGGCCAGCAGGGTGCGGGCCCTGCCCGTCTCCGGCCGGGTGGGCGCGCCGGGGACCGGGTGCGGGTACGGGATCAGGAGCCCGTCGGCGGTGACGTGGATGACGCCGACGGCGTCTATCTTCAGACGCTCGTCGACGGTGGACGTCCAGGAGGGCCCCAGGAAGCGGCCGACCGCGCAACCTGACTCGGTGCGGCGGGTGAAGACCAGCGGCAGGATGCCGGGCAGTTCGATGTCGGTCTGGGGCAGGAACATCCGGCCCGTGGCGAGGTCCACCGGGTCGCCGCCGGCGGTGCGGTCGCCGTCAGGGGTGTTGTGGGTGCCGTCCGGGGCGTCGTCGACCAGCCTGCGCAGCCGTGCGGCGTCGGCGGCGTCCGCGGCGATGCGCACACCCTTCGCCGCGGCGCCGCCCCCGCCGGTGGCCACGGTCAGAGCGAGGTCGGGCAGCAGACGGCCGAAGCCCTCGGCCGGGTCCTTCATGAAGTCGCTGACCATCTGGCGGCCGGTGCCGATCGGGTCGTTGGCGGCGACCACCAGCCCCGCGGCCAGGCTGTTGAGCGATGTGGCGTACTCGGCCGGGTGCGTGATGTTGTACGGGTCCAGGGGGTTGACCTGGCGGACGAAGTTCAGGATCCCCGCGGTGCCCTTGATGATGCCGCCGCCGACGTGGTCCCCCATGATCTGCAGTTCCTCGAGACCGTCGCCCAACTGCTCGGCGTACGACGGCTTCTCCGGGGCCTTGTCGCGGGCTGCGCGGACCGCGGTGCGCGCGGTCTCGGCGGCCGTGTTCCGCTGCTTGCGGGCCTCGGCGAGGATGTCCTGCGCATCCTGCATCAGCTTCTTGCCGGAGTCGGCGAACGTCGGGGCGGGGCAGGGCGGGAGCGTGGATGGGTCGCGCTTGTCGGCGGGCTGGGCGTTGTAGCGTTCGACCGCGCTGTTGTAGTCGTCGATCTTCTTGCGGTGGGCGTCGGCGGCGTCCGCGGAGGCCTTGGTGCCCTCCTTCCACTTGTCGATCGCCGTCTGCGCCCGTCCCTGCGCCCAGGTGACCGTGCCGGCGAACGTCTCCATCGCCGCGGCCGCCTTCTCGCAGGCGTCGGCACCGGTGAACCACTTGGGCGGCTGGGTGCTCACGGCGGTCCGCAGCGCCTCGGCCGCCTCGCACTTGAGCCGGGAGGTCGAGTCCCTTCAGGCCTTCGCCGGCGTTGTCGAAGGACTTCTGGAATGCGCGGAGTTGCTTGGCGGTGGAGTGGATCTTGTCCGGGCTCCCGTAGATCAGCTTGGTCTTGTCCTCGGTCTGTCCGAGGTCCATCTCGTCGACCTCGGCGCCCATCCGGTTGGCGAGCGAACGGGACTGCTCGCGCACCCAGTCCGCACCGGACTCCCAGCCGACGTCGTCCAGCCGGTCGGCGGTCCAGTTCCCGGCGTCCTCGACGCGGTTGCCGGCCCACTCGACGCCGTCCTCGACCGCGTCCTCGACCGCGTCGGGCGTGATGTCACTGATGAAGTCGCCGATACCCATGGTCAGTTCCCCCCGGACTCACCCTGCTGCTACGCCTGTTGGGCGCGTTCCTCCGGCGACGGGCCGAAGGTGTCGTCCAGCGCCTGGTTCCACTGGTCGTCGGAGATGCCGAGCGCGTCATTGAGAATCTCCGACTGCCGGCCGCCCTGGCCCTCGGTGAGGACGGTGCGGCCGGTGTCCTTCCACGTCTGCCCCATCTCCTGGCCGGCCTGATCCCACGACTCGGCGCTCCAGTCCGGGTTCAGGTAGTCCGGCGTGAACACGTCGCCCCAGTTCTGCTTGGTGATCTCCTCCTCGGTGGCGTGCGGGTTGCCGCCCATCACGGAGTTGACGCCCACCTTCAGTGCGCCCTCGACGTACTGGTCGTGCTCCCACTGGGTGCCCGCCGCCAGGCCGAGGCGGTTCGCGATCGAGCTGGCGTCGCTCACCAGGGCTCGCACACCCCACTCCCAGCGCTCGCAGAAGTCCTCGAAGTCGACCGAAAGGCCGTGGTACCCGGCCTCCATCCCGGTCATCGACAGCTCCGAGAAGCCCTTGCCCATCACCGAACCGGTGGCGCCGCCGAGTTCACCGAGCTGGTCGATGGTCGCGCCCACGCCCTGCGTGAACTTCGCGACAGACGCCTTGTCGAAGTTCAGATCCGCCCCGTCACCGCCCATGGCTGCGCCCCTCCTCTGCCTCACCGGAGTCGACGGCGGCCGCCTCCGGGACGATGCCGACTACCGGCGGGAAAAACATCGACCCGTCCTCGGTGGCGATGTCGACGGCGAGGCCGACGGGCTCGTCCAGGGAGGGCACGACCTCGTCGACGATGCGCGCACCAAGCAGCGCCGCCTAGTCCATGGGCTGATCACCGGATGCGTGAAGCAGGGCGAACCGGGCCAGTGCGGCCTCGTCGGTGAACCCGCAGATCCACCGCACCCCGCCCGACCGCGCCGACCAGAGACCTCCGCCGGCCGTCGGCACCAGAAGGACCGAGCGCCGCATCTCACCGACCAGCGCACGAGGGTCACCGACTCCCCTTCTCTGCTCGGCAATTCGCTCGGCGAGCGCTGTCCTTGCCTGCCCCACGGCCCCTCCCCCGTCGTAGGTCACTGATGGCACTGTCGATCAGGACGCGCGCCAGGGCAGGGTCGGTTCTCGCGAACGTCGCTCGGGGCCGACTGGTCTCGAGGCGCAGCAGGCGTGCAGCGGCCCACCAAGCTCAGAGCCCGGTGACTTTGGCGCTCGCCGACAGCTCGTAGACCAGGGTGACCGTGCGGCGGCTGCCGGGCGGGAGGGTGACGTCCCAGCGGGCGATGCCCTCGGCGTCGACCACGTCGGGCGCCGGGGAGCATGAATCCTTGTGCAGGCGTATCTCCACCGCCGAGACCTCGGAGACCGGGATCCGCTCCCGAAGGACGACCACCCGCTCGCCGTGCTCCCCGGGGGCGGAGAACCGGGACAGGTGCAGCCGGACCGTGCGGGTGACCACGGTCCGCGGGGTGATTCCGGCCACGTCGCGGGATTCCTCGGCATGCCGGACCACCCTGTAGTCGTCGCAGCTGCCGAAGGCCAGCTCAACGGGTGCGCCGGGGGCGGTGAAGTCCAGCGTGCCGCGGCCGCTGAATCCGCTGCCGCGGACCAGGTCCACGGGCCCGGCGAGCAGCGCGTGGCCGGACAGGTTGTCGAACCGCACCACTTGGGTGACCAGGGGGGACAACTCCGGTGAGCAGGCGTACTCACTGGGCGCGGACGCGGTGAATGCGGAGAGCGGCACTCGGTGGGCGCGGCCGTCACCGGGCACCGAGACTGGCGCGGGGGATCTCAACACCCGCGCCTCGCCGCCGTCGTCCACCCCCGGCAGGCCGAGCACCGGGGCCGGGCCGAGGGCCCCGATCTCCTCCTCGCGCAGCTCGACGTCGACCGTGCGGCGCTCCGCTGCGGAGCGGTCCTTGAGCGTCAGCCGGTCCTCGCCCAGCCGTGCCGGATCGGTGGCCAGCGCCGAGCGGGCCGTCGACAATGTCAGCCGTACATCCGACCAGTCCTCACCGGTGCGCTGCCAGACCATCGCGTCGGTCTCCAGTGTCAGGGAGTTCCCGTCGAGCACGGCCCGGTAGGCGGGCCGCCACAGCGCACACGGGGTGAGGTGGCTCAGGCGCAGCCCGACCGGCCCGGCGACCGTGGCCTCCACGGTCAACTCGACATGGCCGACCAGCTCGGCCGCTTCCTCCTCGGAGAGGTGCAAGGCCCGCTGGGCTTCCCCGAGTTCGGCAGCGAGGGCGGCCAGCCGGGCCTCCACGGTGCGGAGTTGCTCGCCGTGCGCGTCGCGCTCGTCGTCCACCCGGTCCAGTTCGCGGGCCCAGCGGGGCCGCTCGGTCTCCCCGGAGCCGGCGCCTTCGCCGATCTCCCGCAGCAGATCGGCGGCGAGGCGGCCGAGCAGGTCGAGGCGGGCATGCAGCCGGTCGCCTCGCTGCCCCAGGGCCAGCCGCTCCTCTTCGAGGGTGTGTACGCGGCGGCGCAGGGCGGAGTCGTCGTCGGTGGACGGCAGCGGCCCGCGCGGCGTCCAGCTGCGGACGATCCGCACGTCGAGCACGGTCGCGGGGTGATCGGCGGTCAGCTCGGCATGCAGGGTCCGGTCGACGGCCAGCGCACTGACGGGCCCGAGACGCAGCCGCTGGACCCCGGCCTCCAGGTCGAGCACGACGGCGCGCTCGATGTGGGCGCGATCCTCAAGGCACGTGATGGCGGTGACGGGGAGGGCGATCGGCTTCGGGGCCGTGGACATGGCGTGTGTCAGCTCCTGCGGTTGCCGCCGACCAGGGCCTTGCCGGTCGGGATGCGGATCTCGTAGCCGCCGTCGAGGACGGCAGTGGCGCCTGCGGGCAGGTCCAGCCGCCAGACGCGGGTGCCCGGCGCATGGCGATCGGGCCCCGTGCCTTCCTCGGGTGCCGTCCAGTCGGCCCGTTCCTCGATCCGGACGTCCGGTTCGGAGGTGACCGGCACCCGCTCGCGGACTTCCACGGTGACGGGCCTCGCGAGCCGGTTGGCCAGCTCCACGTGGGCGCGGTGGTCGAGCACGGTGGTGTTGTTGCGCAGGCCCGAGGTCGACTCGTGCAGGTTCGTACGGCGGGTGACCCGGATGCCCTCGGCCGGCCCGAGCCCCACCCGGCGGACACCGCCGGGGGCGAGCGTGGGCAGTGCGGCGGTCAGCAGGAAGTCGTCGTCGACGGTGACCTCCACCGGGCCGGCCAGCAGTGCCTGGTCGGTGGCGTTGGAGAGCACCAACGTCGCGTACACGGTCTGCTCCACGGACGGCACGCAGAGGTACTCGGTACGCAGGCCGACCGGGATCTCGCCGACGGTGACGGTGTGCCAGGTGCCGTCCGACGGAATGTCGGCGCGGGCGGTGGCATCGAAGCGGTGGTCGAAGGAACCCGCCGACTCGCGGGGCCGCACGGCCTGTCCGGGCAACGGCAGCGCGGCCACCGCTTCGGCGCGGCGGCGGTACTCGGCCGCCACCGGGTCGAAGGGAGAGTCGGGAAACAGCCGGCCTCTGCGACCGCCCTGCTCGTCGGGGCCGCACAGGACAAGGGCGGCGTAGTCGAGCTCGGCGCCGCTCGGCTGCGGCGGACCGGCTACCGGTGCCGGAGGGGGTGGCGGCGCAGCCCGGCCAGGAGCCGCGGGCGCCATGGCGGCGGGGGCACCCGCGAAGGACCTGCTGCCAGTACGCGGCCTGTCGCCCGGTCGCGACCGGGCCGGCTGCGCGAGTGCGGGCATCCCGACGCCGAAGACTTCCGGGGGAGCGCCGTCTGCGCCGCCGGGCACCGGGACGGCGGCCGGCGGACCGCCGTAACTCTGCGGTGCCGGCGGCGGGGGAGGCGGCGGTGGCGGAACAGGACCGGACGCGGAGCCGCCCGCGGCACCCACGGGCGCGGAGCCGGCCCCGACAGCCGCGGGTGCGGCGGTCGTGGCTGGGCCAGTGCCTGCCGCGTCGTACCCGGAGAACAGGTCGACGAGCCCGGCCGGGGGCTCGCGCCAGCCAGAAGGCGCGGGGGCGGGCTGACTGCGTCCGATCCGGATCGAGCGGAGCCTCGGCAGGTCGGTGCGGCGCCGAAGATCGGCGGTGGCCAGGGCGATGCGCACGCCGGTCCAGTCCTCGCCGGTCCGCTGGGCGACCGAGGCGCGCAGCACCAGACGGCCGCTGCCGTCGCCCTGACGGTGAGTGAGACGGTAGGCCGGCACCCAGACGGCGCCCGGCACCCCGTATTCCAGCTCCAGCTCCGCCTCACCGGTGCCCTCGAGGGTCAGGACCGCGCAGACCGTGGTCTCCACGTGCGCTGACGGCGCGTCGGTTGAGGCGCGGGCGAGCCTGTCGGCGGCGACGGTGAGCTCGTGCTCGACGTTGCGCAGTGCCTCCTCCAGCTCGACGAGGCGGTTGTGCAGTCCCGTCAGCCGCTCGTCGACGAAGTCGGCGAGCTCCAGCCACGCGTCGACCGGGGTGCGGCGGTGCGGGTCCTCGCGCCTGCGGGCAGGTGGGACCGGGTGGAGAGCCCTGACCTCCTCGATCAGGCTCAGCTGTCGGTCCCGGCGTCCCTGCGCCGCCGCGTACTCGTCGCTCAGCCGCTCGACCGGGCGCCGCAACTCGTCGGGCGTGTCCGTGCCGAGCGGCTCGGCCTCGACTTCCACCCGGGCCTCGGTGACGCGCATCCCGGGGGCGCCCAGGACACGGGCCCGCAGCGAGCCCGGGTCCAGCGAGCGGGGCAGTCCCGTCACTCGCACCCGGCCGTCGGGCGACACGCTGCCCCGGGCCAGGCGGCGGCAGACCGCGCCCTGCGCGTACACCACGACCGAATCGAGGGTCGACCCCCACCTCTGTGTTGACTCAGCCGTCATGTGCTCCGCCCCCGCCGCGTCCATGCTGAGCGAAGCCTACGCCCCGGCGGTCTGCGCGTCCGCGTCGAATCAGGAGGATGGCGTGGGGGCAACCCCGACGGCCAGGGCACGCGAACCCGGCAAGATCCGAACGACAGGCCCTAGGTGCGGCTCTCGTTCCTCGGCTGACACCACATCTTCCTCGGCTGACACCGCATCCGAGGCGGCCGCCGTATCAGGCGTGCGTCGGACGAAGCCAGTCGTACGCCGCCCGCGCCGTGAACTCGCTCTGCCCGCCCGCGAAGAGCAGCCCCGCCGCCCGGAACGCCGGATCCCCGGCAGTCTTGGGGACATAGGGAACGGCGATGCAGCGCATGCCCGCCGCGTGCGCCGCCGTCGCGCCCGGAGCGGCGTCCTCCACCACCACGCAGTCGGCGGGCACGGTCCCCAGACGGCGCGCGGCCTCCAGGAAGATGTCGGGCTCCGGCTTGCCCTGCGCGACCTCCTCGGCCGAGACGGTCGTGGGGATGAACGCGTCAAGGCCGGTGCCTGCCAGCACCGCCTCGATGGCGGCGCGGGAGGAGCCCGAGGCCACCGCCATCGGCACTCCGTCGGTGTGCAGCAGCTCCACGAACTTCCGCATCTCGGGGAAGACGCCCGTCGAGGCGCGCGCCAGCTCCAGATAGTTCCGGTTCTTCCCGGCGAGCAGCTCGTCGACCGGGGCCTCTATCCCGTACTCCCCGCGCAGAATCTCCAGGGTCTCCCGCGTACCGATGCCGATGAACCGTGTGTGGTGCTCCCAGCTGAAGTCCGTCACGCCGTGCTCGGCCAGGAGCCTGCGCCCCGCCTCGTAGTAGTTCGGCTCGCTGTCCACGAGTGTGCCGTCGAGATCGAAGATGACCGAAGGGGTGCGCGAATTGCTCATGCGCTCCAGCATGCCAAGCCGTGGCTCACCGTGATGTGCCGGCCGCCCGGCCCACCGACTCGACGAGGGGCAGCAGCCGGTGCGGAACGCGCTCGCGCAGGGCCATCTCGGTGCGGGTACGCACCACGCCCGGCAGCTGGATGAGCCGTTGGATGACGTCCTCCAGATGCCCGTTGTCCCGCGCGGCGACCCGGGTCAGCAGATCCCCGCCGCCGGTGATCGAGAAGGCCTCGATGATCTCCGGTACGGCGGCGAGCGCGTCGCCGACCTCGTCCAGGTGTCCCTGCGTGACCTCGATATGGACGAAGGCGAGCACCGGGTGCCCCAGGGCGGCGGGGGAGAGATACGGCCCGGTGCCGGTGATCACGCCGTCCCGCTCCATCCGGTCGATCCGGGCCTGCAGGGTGCCGCGCGCGATGCCGAGAATCCGGGCGTACTCGCGCACGCTGGTACGCGGCTGCTCGATCAGCACTCGCAGGATCCGGGTGTCGAGCGCGTCCACGGCCATGGTCCGTTGGCCTCCCGCTGGTCCGAAATTTCCAAGTGCCACTGTACCAATGGCATAGCGTCCAGCCATCGAGTTGAGCCAGCGTCCGCCGTAGTGCTTTCCTCTGAGGAGAGATGGCGCTGCGCAGCGCCGGAACGGCGACGGAGCCGGACCGGACCCGCGGCGCCTTTGCCATGTCTGCGGAGCTTTTCCGCGGAGCGTGTCCGCAGAGGGTGTTGAAACAGCAAGGGGGGCGGGACGGCCGTCGTGAAGAGCCTGACCGGTGTGAAGAGGATGTTCGTCGCGCCCGATCCGGGGCGCGTGCGGCTGCGTGTCTCGGCGCGGGCCGTGCTCGGCGTCGGTCTCGCGGTCGCGGCCGCCGAGCTGGTGGGGCTCTCCCTCATCGCCTCCATCACCGGCGGCCTGGCCGCACTGCTCGCCCTGTTCACCGTCGGCGACCCGACGGTGCGCCGCCAGGCGGTCACCACCGCGCTTCTGCCCGCCGCGGGCTTCCCCGTGCTCGCGCTTGCGACCACCCTGCACGGACAGCCGCTGCTGCGCGCCGCCGCCTGGCTGGCCGTGGTCTTCTGCGGTGTCTACGCCAGGCGCTGGGGCCCGCGCGGACACGCGCTGGGGATCTTCGCCTTCATGATGTTCTTCGTCACCCAGTTCCTGCACGCGGTCCCGGCCCAGCTGCCGGAGCTGTACGGGGCGGTGGCGCTGGCCGTCACCGCGTCCTCGGCGGTGCGCTTCGGGCTGTGGTGCATCGAGCGGCGTACGCCCCCGCCCGCCGCACCCGCGCCCCTCCCCGGCCGCGGACTGGCCCGCCCCACCACCCGGCAGGCCTTCCAGGCGACCTTCGCCTGCGGCATCGCACTGGCCGCCGGGCAGCTGATCTCGCCGGACCGGTTCTACTGGGCCGTCGGCACCGCCTGGTGGATCTTCGTCAACACCGCATCCCGCGGCGAGACCCTCGTACGCGGCTTCCGCCGGGTCGTCGGCACGGTCACCGGAATCGCCGCGGGTCTGCTGATCGCCATCCCGATCGCGGGCGCGCCCGCGCCCACCGCGGCCCTGGTCGCCGTCTGCGTCTTCGGGATCTTCTACACGGCCGCGCCCTCCTACAGCTGGATGATGTTCTTCGTCACCGTCATGGCAGGACTGCTGTACGGGCTCCTCGGCGTCCTGCATCCCGGCCTGCTGCTGCTCCGCTTCCAGGAGACGGCGGTCGGCGCGCTCGGAGCGGCACTCGGTGTCGCGCTGATTCTGCCCGTGACCACCCATGCGGCGACCGACGCCTGGATCCGGCGGGCACTGCAGTGCGTCCACGGCTGCACCACGGCAGCGGCGCGCCGTCTCGCCGGGGACGAGCAGGCCGACCCGGCGCCGCTCGCCGCCGAACTGGAGCTGCTGCTCGGCCGCGTACGGTTCTCCCTCGCCCCGCTCGTCCACCCGCTCAGCCCGCTGCGGGCCCGCAAGGCGCGCGCCCGCCAGGTGATCGAGCTGCTCGACGACTGCGCGCGCGAGGTGCGCGGACTCACCGCCGTAGCCGCCGACCCCGACGCTTCCCACGACGCCCGGCTGGCCGCCGCGTGCAGCCGTGTCGAAGGCGCCGTGCACGCGCTGGTCCCGCCCGCCCCCCGGCAGACCAGGGTCCGTCTCGACTCCGTACCGGCGCCGCGGCACCACCCGGGGGCCGAGGCGGCACTCACGCACCTCCAGGCACTCGAGCAGGCGCTCGCCGAACTCGACGCGCCCCTGCGTACCTCGCCGCGTGCCCCCCTTGTGCCTGCCTGACCTGGGTCATAGACACAAGGCCCTTGAATGAGGCAATTTCCACTGGCACACACAGGGTGGATCACCGTGTTCAAGGGGTAACCAGAGCGGCATCCACGTACGTCCTGAGGGACCCAGGAGGTGCGCATCATGCGGAAGTCTCTGTTCAGATCCTTGCGCCGGACCGGCGCGCGTCAGGAAAGACCGGAGCCGGCGCCCTCGCCCGTGGCGCACTGCCCGGTGAGCCACACCGAGCCGCCCGCGTTCACCGCGGACAGCGAACTGCGTGAAGAGGCCGAGGACTTCATCCGGCTCTTTCACCGGGAGGAGGCGGCTGGGGACCCGGAAGCCCGTATCGCCGCCGTACGTGCGGAGATCGAGGGGACCGGCACGTACCGTCACACCCGGGCCGAACTCGTCTACGGCGCGCGGGTCGCCTGGCGCAACAGCAATCGCTGCATAGGCCGCCTCTACTGGCGCTCCCTGCACATACGCGATCGCCGTCACATCGAGGACGCCGACGCCGTGGCACGCGAGTCGGCGGAACACCTGCGGGAAGCCACCAACGGTGGCCGCATCCGCCCCCTGATCACGGTGTTCGCCCCGGACGCGCCCGGCAGGCCAGGACCGCGGATCTGGAACGAGCAGCTCGTACGGTACGCGGGCTACGGCTCCGCTCACGGGCCCGCCGTCGGTGATCCGCGCAATGCCGGGCTGACCGACTTCGCACTCCGGCTCGGCTGGGCGGGCGGTCCCGGCACGCCCTTCGATCTGCTGCCCCTCGTCATCGAGGACGGCGACGGCAAGCCCCGCTTCTTCGAGCTGCCACGCGACGCCGTACTCGAAGTGGAGCTGCACCACCCGGAGGAGAGCTGGTACGCGGACCTGGGGCTGCGCTGGCACGCCGTACCCGCGATCGCGAACATGTGCCTGGAGATCGGCGGGATCTGCTACCCCGCGGCCCCCTTCAACGGCTGGTACATGGGCACCGAGATCGGCGCGCGCAATCTCGCCGACACCGACCGCTACGACCTGCTCCCGCGCATCGCCGAACGGCTGGGCCTCGACACCGCCAACGACCGCTCGCTCTGGAAGGACCGGGCGCTGGTCGAGCTGAACCGCGCCGTCCTGCACTCCTTCGACCGCGCGGGCGTCACCGTCACCGACCACCACACAGAATCGCGCCGCTTCCTGACCCATCTGGACCGCGAGGAGAGCCGAGGCCGTGGCGTGGGCGCCGACTGGTCGTGGATCGTGCCGCCGATCTCGGGGTCCGCGACCGCCGTCTTCCACCGGACGTACGACCCGACCCAGTGGCGCCCCGCCTATGTGCACCACCCGGAGGCGCAGGCGCGTGCCCGCGGCGAGTGGGGCGGATCGCCGGAGTTGGTCTAGACCGACTGCTACCGTCGGCCCGGCAGCAAGCGATCAGAGGCCGGAGAAGGGGAGACGCTGTGGGCGACACAGGCGTAGGGCGGGCATTCATCGGGTCGTTCACCTCGGCCGGAGGCCGCGGGATCATCGCGGCAGTCGTCGACGGGGAGACCGGCGGGCTGAGCGAGACGGGAGCGAGCGACGCCCTCGCGGACCCGTCGTATCTCGCGCTCGCGACCGGGCCCGGCGGCACGGTCCTCTACGCCGTCTCCGAGACGGAGGAGGGCGCGGTGGCCGCCTTCGACGTCGACGGCCCCTCACCGAGGCCGATCGGCGCCAGAGTCCCGGTGTGCGGCGAGGGCCCCACCCATCTCGCACTCGCCTCGGGCCACCTGGTGACAGCCAACTACAGCTCCGGCAGCGTCAGCGTGCTTCCCATCGGGGGCGCCGGGGAGCCGGGCGCAGCCACCGGCGTCCTGCAGCACGAGGGCACGGGACCCCACCCGGAGCGCCAGCGCGGGCCACACGCGCACCACGTGCTGCCCGACCCCACCGGGCGATGGGTGCTCGCGGTCGACCTCGGCACCGACCGCGTACGGATCTGCGCACTCGACACCGGGGCGGGCGAGCTGTCGCTGCACGGCGAGACCGCGCTGCGCCCCGGGACCGGTCCGCGTCATCTCGCCTTCCACCCCGCGGGCAGCCACGCCTATGTGCTGAACGAACTGGAGCCGACCCTCACCGTCTGCCGCTGGGACGCGGACGCCGGTGTGCTCGAACCACTCGGCGAGACGTCCGTGCTGCCCGACGGCGTGGAAGGGCCCGTCTATCCCTCCGAGGTGGTCGTCTCGCACGACGGACGCCACCTCTGGACCGCCAACCGCGGCCACGACAGCATCGCTGTCCTCGCGCTCGACGAGAGCCGCGAGACGGCGGAGCTGGTCACCACCGTGCCGTGCGGGGGGCGCTGGCCGCGCGATCTGGCCCTGGACCCGGCAGGACGCAGGCTGTACGCCGCCAACGAGCGCTCCGGGGACGTCACCTGGTTCGACATCGACCCGGACACAGGCGTGCCGCACAGGGCGGGCTCCCTGGCCGCCCCGGCGGCTTCCTGCGTGATCTTCGCCTGACCGGCACCGGCACCGGCACCGGCACCCGCACCCGCAGCCTCGTGCCGAGAAGGGCCCGCACCGTTCGAGTGGTGCGGGCCCTTCCCTGTGACTGCGGCAGACCGTCAGAGCGAGGGCGAACCCTGCGGCTGCGTGCTGATGCCCAGCGCGGTCGCGTACTGCGAAAGCACCAGCTTGCCGATCGCCGGATAGGCGCCCAGCGCCTCGGCGGCGGCGCAGCCGGCCTCCTTCGCGGCGGCGTCGAGCAGGCCGTCGGGCAGCTCGGGACCGACGAGATACGGCGCCAGCGCGAGCTGCACCGAGCCGGAACCGCGCAGCTGCTCGGCGATCGCGCCGACCGCGCCCTCGTGGTCGAGCGCGGCGGCCATCACCGGCACCGCGAGGCGCGCGGCCAGCAGCATGCCGGTGATCCCGGCGGCCTGGACGGCCTCGTCGCCGCCGATCGTGGCCAGGATGATGCCGTCGGCGGCGGTGGCCACGGTGAACAGCCGGGCGCGGTCGGCACGCGCCAGGCCGGCCTCCGAGAGCCGGACGTGCAGGGCCTCGGCGAGCAGCGGGTGCGGGCCGAGGACATCGGTCAGCTCGGCGGCGGCACGGCTGTCCATGAGGGCCTGGCGGATCCGGCGCATCAGGACGTTGTCGGGACCGGCGAGGAGCGGCACCACGACGGCGGCGGGCCCTTCGGGCGCAGCCACTTCACGGCCCGCGGCCTTGGCGATCTCGTACCGCTCGGTGCGCCGGGCGGCGGTCTGGGCGAGGACAGTCTCGAGCGTGGGGTACTCGACGTTGTCGCCGTCCAGGTAGCCGATGCCGACATCGAGGCCGGGCAGCTCGGAACGGGCAATGCTTATGACCTCTTCGGCCAGGCTGCGCGTGGCGGGCGCGGGGGCGCCGGGAACGGCGAGCACCAGCGCGGGCGCACCCTCGGGAGCCGCCACGGGCTCCGGGCGGCGGTGCCGCCCGGACTGGCGGGGTCGCGGCATTCGTACAGGCAGGCCGGATGCCGGCCCAGTGGGGGAGCTCATGGCGCCGCATGCTACTGGTTTTGTCTGCTCGACTGTTCGGGGAGGGGGCAGTCAAGTGTTATCTGTACGCATTTATCCGATGAATGCAGTACGCATCAACTGCCCTGCTCTGTCGGTACGTGCAGCATCGTCGGATGGCGCGGCAGCAGCAGCGAATCTGTGGCGAGCGCGGCCGCGAGGAGCACCGCTCCGGTGAGCGGATCACCGGCCGCGGACACCTCCCGCGCATGCGGCAGTTGTCCGGCCAGCTCCGCCCTCAGCGGCAGAAGCAGAGGTTCGCCCAGCCTCAACAAGCCACCGGTGAGCGCGACTTGGGGCCCTCCGGGAACCTCCGACGCCGGCGGGCACACGGCCGCGGCGGCTTCCGCGATATGCCGGGCGGCCGCCGCGAGGATGCCCGCGGACACCTCGTCACCGTCCGCCGCGCACCCGGCGACCTCCGGTGCGAAGGAGGCGAGCACCGCGGGCCGGTCGGAGCGCGGATAGAGCAGTCCCGGCAGCTCCTGCGCCGGACCGAACACCGACTCCATCCTGGTCAGCAGCGCACGCGAACCACCGCGCCGCCCGTCGTGTGCGCGCAGCGCGGCCTCCAGACCGGCCCGGCCGATCCACGCACCGCCGCCGCAGTCGCCCAGCAGATGACCATAGCCGTCCGCCCGGTGCCAGTCGTGCAGATCCGTGCCCGTCGCGATCATGCCGGTCCCTGCCGCGACGACGGCCCCGGGGCGCTGGCCGAGCGCCCCCGTGTACGCCGTGACCGCGTCGGCGGCAAGCGCAAGACGCCGTACACCCAGTGACTCGGCCAGTGCCGCGGGCAGTTCGGCACGCAGGCGCCCGCCGAGCGTCGCCATCCCCGCGGCGCCGATCGCGACGGCGGACAGGGAGCCGCCGTCTGACCGTTCCAGCAGCGTGCGCGCCATCGGCAGCAGCTGATCCAGCAGGTGCTGTGCGTCGATGCCCCCGCTGCCCGTGCGTACGGGTTCGGGTGACGCGGCGGTCTCCGCGCGCTGCGGGTGGGCGGCGTCGGCGAGCGCCGCACGCAGCCCTGAGCCGCCGGAGTCCACCCCGAGCACCCAGCTGCCGCGGCGGTCGGTCACGGAAGCCGCCAGTCGACCGGCTGCGCCCCCTGGCGTTCGAGGAGTTCATTGGTACGGCTGAACGGACGGGAGCCGAAGAAGCCGCGGTCGGCGGACATCGGGGAGGGGTGCGAGGACTCGATCGCCGGAAGATCGCCGAGCAGCGGACGCAGATTACGGGCGTCACGTCCCCACAGGACGGACACCAGCGGCTTGCCACGCGCGGCGAGGGCCCGGATGGCCTGCTCGGTGACCTCCTCCCAGCCCTTGCCGCGGTGGGCGGCGGGCTTGCGGGGCGCGGTGGTGAGCGCCCTGTTGAGCAGCAGCACCCCCTGCTGGGTCCAGGGCGTCAGGTCGCCGTTGGCCGGCCGGGAGTGCCCCAGGTCCGCGTGCATCTCCCGGAAGATGTTGTCCAGGCTGCCGGGTACGGGCTGCACCTCGGGCGCCACCGAGAAGCTCAGCCCCACCGCATGCCCGGGCGTGGGATACGGATCCTGACCGACGATCAGGACACGCACCTCGTCGAAAGGCTGCTGGAAGGCCCGCAGCACATTCGGTCCGGCCGGCAGATAGGTGCGTCCCGCGGCGATCTCCGCGCGCAGGAAGTCGCCCATCGCGGCGATGCGTTCGGCCACCGGCGCGAGGGCGTCAGCCCAGCCCGGCTCGACGATTTCTTTCAACGGTCGTGCTGCCACGGGGCGTCACTCTACTGGTGCAGCGAGCCCCCGTCTCACGCCATGGCCACCGCCCGCACACAGAGCACATCCGGCAGATGCGAGGCGAGCAGCTGCCAGCTGTCGCCGTCATCTGCGCTGGCGTACATCTCGCCGTTGCGATTGCCGAAGTACACGCCCGCCGGATCGGCGTCGTCCGTGCACAGGGCGTCCCGCAGCACCGTGCCGAAGTGGTCACCCTCGGGAAGCCCGGCCGACAGCGCCTCCCAGCTGCGGCCCGCGTCACTCGTACGGTAGACACGACAGCGACGCCCGGCGGGCACCCGGTCCGCGTCCGCCGTGATCGGGAAGACATAGGCCGTGTCGGGGCGGTGCGGATGGGCGGCCACGGCGAAGCCGAAGTCGGACGGCAGACCCTCGCCGATGTCGGTCCACTTGGCGCCCGCGTCGTCGCTGCGGTACACACCCCAGTGGTTCTGCAGATACAGCCGGTTCAGATCGCCCGCGTCCTGCGCGATCTTGTGGACGCACTGGCCGAACTCCGGGTTGGGGTCGGGCAGGAAGACTGCCTGCACCCCCTGATTGGACGGCGCCCAGCTCGCGCCGCCGTCCGTGGAGCGGAACACCCCGGCCGTCGACACGGCGACCGTCACGGACTCCGGGTCCCGGCGGTCGGTCACCACCGTGTGCACCGCCTCACCGCCGCCGCCCGGCACCCACTTCGAGCGGGTGGGGTGCTCCCACAGCGGCCGTACGAGCTCGAAGGTCTCGCCGCCGTCGTCCGAGCGGAACAGTGCGGCGGGCTCCGTGCCCGCGTACACCACATCCGGCGCGGCGGGTCCTGCCGGATGCAGCTGCCAGACGCGCTCCAGCGATGCGCCCGTGTCCTTGGGGAACTTCACGGCCGGCTTCGGCGGCTCGATCCAGGTCTTGCCGAGATCGTCGGAGTGGAAGACCGAAGGACCCCAGTGCGCGCTGTCCCCGCCGACCAGCAGCCGGGGCACGGCTCGGCGCGTGTCGATCCCGATCGAGTACACGGCCTGCGCATTGAAGTGCGGGCCGTCGAACTCCCATGTGCCGCCGCGCCTGCGGCCGATGAAGAGCCCTTTTCGAGTGCCTACGGTCAGAAGTACATCGGTCATGGCCTTGTGCCTCCAGGACGACTCTGTCGCGGATACGGGCCAGTCTGCACCTGCCCACTGACAGTGGCCCGTGGGCGGGGCTTCGTGCAGGTCAGCCGGGTTGGGAAGGTGGGAGCGAGGGGCTTTCAGTCGACGACCGAGCCGCAGGTGATGTTGAGGGCTGTGGCCGTCATCGAGCGGGCCATGTCCGAGGCCGCGAAGACGGCCGCATTGCCGACGTCCTCCAGCGAGGCCGCCCGCCCCAGCAGGGTCTGCCCCGCGATCTCCTCGGTGATCGTCTTGCCCCACTCGAAGCCCTCGGGGATCGTCTCGGGCACGCCGCCCGTCTGGAGCGTGAGGACGCGGATGCCGTGCGGGCCCAGTTCGGCGGCCAGATTCCGGCGGAGGTACTCCATGGCGCCGAACGCGACCTGGAGGCCGCCCACGAAGTGGTTGCGCGGCGGGTCGCCGTAGCCGCCGAAGGCGAGGATCACACCGGACTTCTGCCGGATCATGTGCCGTGCCGCGGCCCTGGAGGTGAGGAACATCGTGCGTACGGCGTTGTGCACCGGCTGCTCGAAGTCCGCGAGGGTCATCTCGGCGATCGGCGTCCCCTGGACATCCTCGTACGAGATGAGGTTGAAGGAGATGTCGAGGCTCCCGGCCCGCTCGGCCACGGCGTCGGCGTGCCGTTCGACCGCCCCCTCGTCGAGGGCGTCGACCTGGTCCGTCTCGGCCCGACCGCCCGCGGCACGGATGGATTCGGCCACTTCCTCCAGGCTCTTGCGGGTGCGTCCTGCGAGATGGACGCGGGCTCCCTCGCGGGCGAAGGCGCGGGCCACCGCCCCGCCGATCGCGCCGCCCCCTCCGTAGATGACAGCGTTCCTGTTCTCGAGCAGCACGATGTGCCTCCTTGGTACGCACGTACTCAGTGCAGACCGGCCCGGGCCCCGGAACTCATCGGTGCGGCCTGGGCGAGCCTGCCGGAGCTGTTCAGGCTTCGCAGCGCGGCGGCGCAGCCGAGCCCGAGTACGAGCAGCGCGAGCCAGGGAAGCGCGGGGACACCTGCCTCGCGCGCGGCGTCGAGCGACGAACCCGCGCTGCCCCTCGGACTCGATGCGTGTTTCGGTGCTCAGGCGGATCGGTGCGTATCGATGCTCAGACGGAGCGGTGGTACTGCTCGGGAACATGGACCTCGCCGCCGAGCTCGCGGGCCGCGTGCCGCGCCCAGAACGGGTTGCGCAGCAGTTCGCGGCCGAGCAGCACGGCGTCGGCCTCGCCATTGGCGAGGATCTTCTGCGCCTGCTCGGCATCCGTGATCATGCCGACCGCGGCGACCGGGAGTCCCGTCTCCGCCTTCACCCGCGCGGCGAACGGCACCTGGTAGCCCGGGCCGGTCGGGATGCGGACCCGCGGGGCGTTGCCGCCGGTGGAGACGTCGAGCAGGTCGACGCCGTGCTCCTTGAGCAGCGAGGCGAAGCGGACCGTGTCGTCGGCCGTCCATCCCGCCTCCTCCAGCCAGTCGGTGGCGGAGATACGGAAGAAGAGCGGCAGCTCCTCGGGCCATACCGCGCGCACCGCGTCGACGACCTCCAGGGCGAAGCGTGCGCGGTTCTCGAAGGAGCCGCCGTATTCGTCCTCGCGCTTGTTGCTGTGAGGCGAGAGGAACTCGCCGATCAGATAGCCGTGCGCACCGTGGATCTCGGCGATGTCGAAGCCGGCGTCCAGCGCCCGGCGGGCAGCGTCCGCGAACTGCCCGGTGATCTCCGCTATCTGAGCAACCGTCAGCTCGGTGGGCACGTGGTGTCCCTCGTCGAACGGCAGCGGGCTGGGCCCGACCGGCTGCCAGCCGTGCTCGTCGGCGCCCACCGGTCCGCCGCCCTTCCAGGGGCGGTCGGTCGATGCCTTGCGGCCGGCGTGCGCCAGCTGAATTCCGGGGACGGTGCCCTGGCTCCGCAGGAAGGAGGTGATCCGGCGGAATGCCTCGACCTGGGTGTCGTTCCAGATACCCAGGTCGGCGGGGCTGATCCGGCCCTCGGGGCTGACCGCGGTCGCCTCGGTGAGGATCAGTCCCGTACCGCCGGCGGCGCGGGCGGCGTAGTGGGCGAAGTGCCAGTCGTTCGGGGCGCCGGCGTCCTGCCCGGACACCTCTGCCGAGTACTGGCACATCGGCGCCATCCAGGCGCGGTTGGGGATGGTCAGCGATCGCAGGGTGTAGGGCTGGAACAGCGCGCTCACGGCGACTCC
Organism: Streptomyces sp. NPDC005408; assembly: GCF_040606445.1. Taxonomy (NCBI): domain Bacteria; kingdom Bacillati; phylum Actinomycetota; class Actinomycetes; order Kitasatosporales; family Streptomycetaceae; genus Streptomyces; species Streptomyces sp. NPDC005408. Next base: position 128,964 of record NZ_JBEXEX010000007.1, read on the forward strand.
AATCGAGGCGGGACCCGGTTATGTCTCGTACGATACCCATCGTAGTACGGGGGGTGTCAAACTACGAGAAGTCTCGTACAAGACGCCACCGGGCCCCTGGCTCAGAGAACCTTCGAGAGGAACGACTTGGTGCGGTCGTGCTGCGGGTTGGACAGGACCTCGCGGGGGTGGCCCGCCTCGACCACCACGCCGTCGTCCATGAACACCAGGGCGTCGCCGACTTCGCGGGCGAAGCCCATCTCGTGGGTGACGACGATCATGGTCATGCCGTCCTCGGCCAGACTCCGCATGACATCCAGGACGTCACCCACCAGTTCCGGGTCGAGCGCGGAGGTCGGCTCGTCGAAGAGCATCAGTTTCGGCTCCATCGCCAGCGCGCGGGCGATGGCGACGCGCTGCTGCTGGCCGCCGGAGAGCTGGGACGGGTAGTTCCTGGCCTTGTCGGCCAGGCCGACCCGGTCGAGCAGACGCCCGGCCCGCTCCCTGGCCGCCGCTTTCGACTCGCCGCGCACCTGTACCGGTGCCTCCATCACGTTCTCGATGGCCGACATGTGCGGGAAGAGGTTGAAGCGCTGGAAGACCATGCCGATGTCGCGCCGTTTGAGGGCGACTTCGCTGTCCTTGAGCTCGTACAGCTTGTCGCCCTTCTGTCGGTAACCGACCAGTTCGCCGTCGACCGACAGCCGTCCGACGTTGATCTGCTCCAGGTGGTTGATGCATCGCAGGAACGTCGACTTGCCGGAACCGGAGGGGCCGATCAGACAGAACACTTCGCGCGGAGCGACCTCCAGGTCGATGCCCTTGAGGATGTGCGCCGCGCCGTAGGACTTGTGGACGCCCTCCGCCTTCACCATGGCGCTCATGCGAGGCCTCCCTTCGGACGGCCTGTCGACAGCAGAGCGGCCTTGAGCTTCTGGTACGGGGTGGACGGGAGGCTGCGCGTGGAGCCGCGCGCGTAGTACCGCTCGATGTAGTACTGGCCGACGGACAGCACCGAGGTGAGGATCAGATACCAGGCGGCGGCGAGGAAGAGCATCTCCACCGGTGCTCCGGATGTCTGCCCGATGTCCTGGGAGTACCGCAGGAGTTCGTAGTACTGAACGGCGGAGACCAGCGAGGTCGTCTTCAGCATGTTGATGACCTCGTTGCCGGTCGGCGGCACGATCACACGCATCGCCTGGGGCACCACGATCCGGCGCAGCGTCCTGGCGTGGCTCATGCCGAGCGCGTGCGAGGCCTCGGTCTGGCCCTCGTCGACCGAGAGCAGACCGGCGCGGCAGATCTCCGCCATGTACGCGGCCTCGTTGAGCCCCAGGCCCAGCAGCGCCGTCAGGAACGGCGTCATGAAGCTGGACCAGTAGTCCTTGTAGAGGGGTCCGAGGTTCATGTACTCGAAGACCAGACCCAGGTTGAACCAGACCATCAGCTGGACCAGGACCGGGGTCCCGCGGAAGAACCAGATGTAGAACCAGGCGATGGAGGAGGTCACCGGGTTCTTCGACAGACGCATCACGGCGAGGAGCAGGCCGCCGGCCACGCCGGTCAGCATCGACACGACGGTCAGCAACAGGGTCTGGCCGACGCCCTTGACGATGCGGTCGTCGAAGAAGTAGTCCGGTACCGCTGCCCAGTTGATCGCTCCCTGGCTGAAGGCGTAGACGATCGAGACGAGGGCGGCGACGGTGGCGAGGGCGGAGACAAAGCGGCCGTAGTGGCGGATCGGGACGGCCTTGATCTGGTGGAGTGCGGCGGCCGGCCCCGGCGGCGCGGAACCGGCCGGGGACGCCTTGTCGAAATGGACGGACACGAGGGTGCCTTTCACGGAGGCAGGCTGACAGGGAGGTGCGCGGGCTCAGGAGCCGCCGTTGGTCCTGCTCTGAGTCACCGCGCCGTCCTCGACGCCCCACTTCGAGATGACCTTTGCGTACTCGCCGTTCTTGATGACCGCGTCGAGGGCGGCCACGAGCGCGTCCCGCAGCTGGGTGTTGGACTTGGCGACAGCGATGCCGTACGGAGCCGCCGACACCTGCTCGCCGACGAGCTGGAAGTCCTGGCCGCCGCCCGAGGTCTGCACGGCGTACGCGGCGACGGGGAAGTCGGAGGCCCCGGCGTCGGCACCGCCGCTGCGCAGCCGGGTCTGGGCCTGCTGGTCGTTGTCGAAGGCCTCGATGGCGAGCTGCCGGCCGGCCTGGCACTTCGCCGACTGGGCCTTGGCCAGGTCGTGGGAGACGGTGCCGCGCTGTACGACGACCTTCTTGCCGCACAGGTCCGACCAGGTCTTGATGCCCAGGTCCTTGCCCTTGCCGGTGTAGACCGAGACACCGGCCGTGAAGTAGTCGACGAAGTCGACACCCTCGCCGACCTTCTTCTTGGTCGTCGCGTCGACGCCGTTCTGCCGGTCCTTGGTGTCGGACATCGCGGACATGGCGATGTCGTACCGCTTGGACCGCAGACCCGTGAGCAGCGTGTCGAAGGTCGCGTTCTCGAACACGAACTTCACACCGAGCTGCTTGCCCATCGCGTCCGCCAGATCCGGATCGATGCCGACGGTCTCACCGGTCTTGTCCTTGAACTCGACCGGCGGGTACGCGATGTCGGAGCCGACCCTGATGACCTTGGAGGCCTGAATCGGCTTCGGCAGCTGAGAGAAAAGGGGCGCCGACTGCCCCTGGGCCGCGTTGGCCGCCGTGGTGCCCTTGGTCTGGTCTCCGCAGGCGCCGAGCAGCAGCCCGGCGGCGAGTGTCGCGCAGGCGACGGCAAGGGTCCGGGGCCGACAGGAAACCGGGCGGCGTATTTCTCGTGCGGGCATGGTTGGGGTCCTCCTGAGGTGGTTGCGGTCTCAGCTGTGTGCGGGGGTGTCGACGACGCGGAAGGTGGCCAGATCGGGGTCTGCCGCGCCTCGTACGTGTCCCGTGGGTGCGGCGACAGTGCGGTGCAAGAAATCGACGAGCTCGGGGGTGATGACCTCGCCGGGGAGCACATTGGGGATGCCGGGCGGATAGGCGGCCAGGGTGTCGGCGGAGATACGGCCGACGGCCTGAGCGGCGGGCACGGCACGGCTGGGGGAGAGGAACGCATCGCGGGTGGTCATACGGACCGGGCCCGGGTCGGGCAGGCGCAGCCGCAGTGGTTCCGCGGAGTGGACGAGATCGTCCGGAAGCGCGTGGAGGGCCTGTGCGAAGCGCTCGGCGTCGGGGGCGGAGCCCGCGCCGACCACCGCCACGATCGCCGCGTCGGTCGCCACCTCCACGAGGATGCGATGGTGCTTCATGAGCTGCCAGCGCGCCTCATGGCCGGAGATCCCGCCGGACCGGGTGTTGATCGCGACGCGCAGCGGATCGGCGGCGGCGATGTCGGCGAAGCGCCCGAAGTCGTCGCTGACCACCGAGAACCGGCCCGTCGCATGCACGGCGGCGCGCATGTTGCCGGCCGCGTCGACGGAGGCGGAGATCGCGCCCGCCTCATTGACCAGGGTCTGCCGCGCGGTGTCCAGCGAGGCGAGGAGCAGGGAGCTGGCGCTCGTCGACTGGGTCAGCCGGAACACGCGGTCGACGAGAGGCTCCAGCACATCCGCGAACGGCCCGTCGGCCAGATGCAGCATCGCGGACTGCGTCAGACTTCCACCGAGCTTGTGCGTGCTGGAGATGACGATGTCCGCACCCTGCGCGAGGGCGTTGGCGGGCAGGGCCGGGTGGAAACCGAAGTGGGCGCCCCACGCCTGGTCGACGATGAGCGGAACGCCGGCCCGGTGTGCGACCTCCACGAGGGCAGGCACATCGGCGACCGCCCCGAAGTAGCTGGGTGTCACGACATACGCGGCTGCCGCGTCGGGGTGGGCGGCGAGCGTCGCGGCGAGATCGTCGGCGGTGATGCCGTGGGCGATGCCGAGCGAGGCGTCCACAGACGGCTGGACGAACGCGGCCTTCTGGCCCGAGAACACCAGGCCGTCGATCACGCTGGAGTGCACGCTGCGCTGGACGACAAGCGTCTCGCCGAGGGCCCGCGACACCAGGGTGGCCATGCGATTGCCCTGCGAGGCCCCATTGGTGAGAAACCAGGTGCGCCGGGCTCCCCAGGCCTCGGCAGCCAGGACGAGTGCGCGGTCCAGCGGGCTGCCCGGCCCGAGGTCGATTCCGTCGAGCAGCGGAGGGACGTCGAGCGCCAGCGGTGCCGTGCCCACAAGACCGGCCAGCGCGCCGAAGCGCTGCGGGGCGGCGCTGTGCCCGGGGACGTTGAGCCGCAGCCAGTCGGTCTCGGCGAAGGCGCTGAGGGCCTCGGCGTACGGTGCGCCGAGCTGCGCCTCGGTCGGGCGGCGGCGGGTGGCCGGGAGAGCGGTACTCGTGGTCATGCCGGAGACAGTGACAGCCCTCTGGACTAAGCAGAAGGCTTCAGTTATCTGTAGATGTACAGGGAACTTCTACAGCTAGGTACTCCGGTGTTCGAGCTCCGCCATCTCCAGGTACTGCGGGCCATCGCGCGGGAGGGCTCGCTCGCGGCGGCCGCGCGATCCCTGCACTACAGCCACCCGACGATCGCCCACCACCTCACCACCCTTGAGGCGCACTTCGACGCGCGGCTGGTCTACCGGGGGCCGCGCGGCACGGCGCTCACCGAAGTGGGGGAGGCCCTGCTGCCGCATGCCGAGGCCATCCTGGAGCGGGTGCTGCTCGCCGAGCGCGAGACCCGCGACATGGTGACGCACGGCGCCACCGCCCTGCGCGTCGGGACGTTCCCCACGGCGGGCGCGCTGCTGCTGCCGCCCGCGGTCAGGACTCTCCACGAGGCGGGGGTGCATGTCTCGCTGACCGAGGGCGAGCTGCCCGAGCTGCTGCGTGGGCTGCGCGAGCGTGAGCTGCATGTGTCGCTCGTCTTCTCCCAGCCGGGCGACCGCCTCGATCTGGACGAGGAGTTCACGGTCCACCCGCTCCTCGAAGACCCCTTGCTCCTCGTGCTGCCGGCCGATCATCCGCACGCCGCCCTGGAACAGGTCCCGCTCGACTCCCTGAAGGACGACAAATGGATCATGGGGACAACGGACTGGGACCCCTGTGACCGTGTGCTCTCGTGGGCCTGCGCCCAGCACGGCTTCGAGCCCGTGCACGGGATGCGAACGGACGACTACGCGGTGATGCAGGGTTTCGTGGCCGCCGGGATCGGCGTCGCGCTCGCCCCGCGGCTGGGGCTGAGCAATGCCCGTCCGGACATCGCCGTACGGCCTGTCGCGGGCCCGCCGCTGGCGCGGCAGATCGGGGTCGCGATGCTCCATGCGACGGCGGCGCGCAGTGCGGAGCAGCTGCTTACCGCACTGCGCGCCGAGTCGGCGCGTATCCGGTCGGCCTGGTAGGCCCGGAACGCGCCGTAAGGACAGAGGAGTTGACCGCTACGCGCGGATCTCCTGGGTGCAGCACTTCGCCCCGCCGCCCGCCTTGCGGAACTCCGAGAGATCCACCGGAATGGGCTCGTAACCGTGCGCTGCGACGTTCTCGATGAGGCCCGTCGCGTCCTGCGCCATCACCACATGGCGGCCGTCGGAGATGGAGTTGAGCCCGAAGGCCAGTGCGTCCTGCCTGGTGGATATGACGGCGTTGGGGAAGAGCTTCTCCAGGACCTTCTGGCTCCCCGCCGAGAAAGCGCCCGGATAGTAGGCGATGTTGCTGTCGTCGAGAGCGAAGAGCGCCGTGTCCAGATGGTAGAAATGCGGATCGACGAGGTGCAGGCTCACCGTCGGCGTGCCGAAGAATTCCTGGGCCTCGTGATGGGCCGCCGGGAGCGTACGGAAGCCCGTACCGGCGAGAATGAAGCCGCCGACCGGGGTGAAGTCCCCTTCCCCTTCGCAGGTATGGGACGGAACGAGGGTCTCGAAACCGGCGCTTTCGAACCAGGTCCGGTAGTGCGCAGCCTCCGGCTGCCGCTCAGGTGCGTGGAATTGCGCGCCGAATGCCCGGCCGTCCATTACGAGCGCCGAATTGGCCGCGAACACCATGTCGGGAAGATCGGCGACGGGCTCCATCGTCTCGACGACATGACCCAGCTCGCGATACAGGGATACGAGAGCGTCCCACTGCTTATGGGCCAGCGCGACGTCGACCGGTTCCTGTGAAGTCATCCAGGGGTTGATGGCGTACCGGACGTCGAAGTGCTCCGGGGGGCAGACAAGATACCGGCGCTGCTTCGCAGTTCGGATGGACGGCATCCTCGGCTTCCTTTCATAGGGCGGGGGGATGCCTTCAACGCTAGGGAGGGTGACGCACAGCGACAAGACGAATGACTTGCGTGCAGGGACAACTATGTTGCGTTTCCGGGGCTCGGACCCACCACTTGTTACGTCATCTCCGGTGAGATGCGTCCGGATCCGGCCTCGGGGCTGCCCGGCAGGAGGTGAGTGAGCACGATGAAGCTGTTGGTGGCCTTCACGAAGGACTCGGACCGGATCCGTTCGAGGACGTCTTCGAAGTGCGCCACATCCAGCGCCCTGATGTGCAGGATCGCGTCGGCCCGGCCCGTGACGGTGACGGCCGACTGGATCTCGGGGTGACTGCGGACCACCTCCGCCAGCCTCCTCGGCGGAGCGGCGTCGTCGCAGAACACCTCCACGTATGCCTCGGTGTGCCAGCCCAGCGCCGAGGGCTTCACCACCGTGGTGAAACCGGTGATCACCTCTTGCTCCCGCAATCGGTCGACCCGGCGTTTGACCGCGGGCGCCGACAGGCCGATCGACACGCCGATCTCCCGGAGGCTCGCCCGCGCGTCGGCCATCAGGGCGGCGATGATCTTGCGGTCGAGTTCGTCCAGGTCAGCTCCGCGCCGGGACATGGGCAGCTCCTTTGTTCGCGGTGATCCTGTCACCCGCCACCGCGTGGCGCCTGCGCGGCTCTGGCCTCGGGCTCGTACGAGATCAATCGTATTACGGCGAGTGTCAAACTACGAAAGGTCTCGTACAATGGAGGCCCCGACGAAGTGGAGCCGCCGTGACCACCGCGACAAGCCCCCGCGTGCTCGCTCACCCCACGCGCGACGAGATCCGCCTGGAGGGTGTGCTCCACGCACTCGCCGATCCCATGCGGCTGCAGGTGGTCCGCGAGCTCGCCACCGCCGAGGGGCCCCTGTCCTGTTCGTACTTCGACCTTCCCGTCACCAAGTCGACGACCACGCACCACTTCCGCGTGCTGCGCGAGAACGGCGTGATCCAGCAGATCTACCAGGGCACGGCCAAGAAGAACGGCCTGCGCCGCGAGGACCTGGACGCGCTTTTCCCCGGCCTGCTGGACAGCATCCTCGCGGCGGCGACAGGCCAGGCGGAACGCCACGGCGACGAGTAGGCCGGCCCGAACCCGGGGGCTTGCTCCCAGTCACCTCCCGTCGGCCGCGCTCAACAGCCCCGACCAGTCAGGGATCTTGACGGACCGTCGCCCGAGCGTCTGCCCCAGCGTCGCCTCCGCCACCTCGATCGCCAGCCAGCCCGGCCATTGGACGGGGCTGTGCCCCGACTCTCGCAGCACGGCCAGCGGATCGGCCGCGACCGGGCGCAGCGCCAGCGTCGCCGCATCGTCGAGCAGAGAGAGCACCGTCTCCTTGGCACACGGCCTGTTGGTGCCGATCACCCCCGTCGGGCCCCGCTTGATCCAGCCCGCCACATACTCGCCGGGCGACGGAACCCCGTCCCGCAGCACCCGGCCCGCGGCATGCGGCACCGTGCCTCGCCACTCGTCGAAGGGCAGCCCGGGCAACGGCACACCGCGGTAGCCGACCGCCCGCAGCACCAGTTGCGCCTCGATCTCCTCGTAGGCCCCGGTGCCCCGCACGCCCCCTTCGCCGTCCGGAACGGTGCGCTCGAACCGTACGCCCCCCACCCGTCCCATCCGCTCCAGCAGCTCCACCGGGCGCAGGAAGAACCGCAGATGGATCCGCCGATCCCGGCCTTCGGAGGGCTGTGCCGCCCAGCCGCGTACGACATCGAGGTTGCGCCGGTTGACCGCGGGCAGCGCGGCCGCGGCCGAGGCATCCGCGTACGCCGGGTCGAGGGCCAGGTCACCGGGATCGACCACCACGTCCGCCGAGGGCAGGGAGCCGAGTTCCCGCAGCTCCTTGGTGGTGAACTTCGCCTGCGAGGGACCACGTCTGCCGACCATGTGCACCTCGCGCACCTGGCTGAGCGCGAGCGCCCCGAGCGCGGCCTGCGGAACATCCGTGGGGCGCAGCTCGTCCGCGCCCCGCGCCAGGATGCGGGCCACGTCGACGGCCACGTTCCCGACACCGATCACGACGGCCGAACGGGCCGCGAGCGCAAAGCCGTTGTCCGCCGCGTCGGGATGTGCGCTGTACCAGGAGACGAAGTCGGTGGCGGAGTGGCTGCCCGGCAGGTCCTCGCCCGGAATGCCGAGCCTGCGGTCCTTCGCGGCTCCCACGCAGTACACGACCGCGTGATAGAGCTCGAGCAGCTGCTCGGGACCGAGCCCGTGCGATCCGACCTCCACATTGCCGATGAAGTCGATCCGGTCGTGCTCCAGCACGCTGCGCAGATTGTTCTGCAGCGACTTGATCTTCTCGTGGTCGGGCGCGACTCCGTAGCGCACGAGTCCGTAGGGGCAGGGGAGCCGGTCGAGTACGTGGACCCGCACATCGGGCACCCGGCTCTGCTGGACGAGATCCTGCGCGGCGTAGACCCCGCTGGGTCCCGATCCGACAACGGCGACGCGAAGCACAGCTGCGCTCCTTCCCGCAGGGGGACTCCAGCATCGCACCAGGGTGCGGGGCTGGGGAGATGAGCTGACGGGGTGCCTTGCGGCGGAACGGCGTGCGTGCCGCCGGGGAAGCAGATGATTTGGCTGGTTACGTGCTAATTGTGCAAGAAACTACGTTTCTTAACGGTAATGATCAGTATGACCCTGATGAGACGCTGCCCTATCCACCCGTCTGGGAGCTGCATGGTGCCGGGAGGGTCACCTCGGAGCCCGGCGGGCACGACATCTCTTCGCCCTGGTTCAACGTCCTGCTGACCTTCGCCGACGGCGCCCGGATCGACGTGGTCGCCGTCGTCGCCGACGGGCGGATCGCCATCGAGGACCTGCGGGCCGACCCGCCACTGCCCCTGGAGGGCCTCGCGGTGCTCGCGGACCGGATCGAGGACCCGCTGGAGGACGCCTGCGGGGTCGCCGCGCAGCAACCCGGACCGGTCGAAAAGGAACCGGCGGACACACCGATGCCCGGCCGTCGCCGGGCCCGGCCCGCAGTACCGCGCGGCAGCGCCGGCCGACGGATCGCCGCCGACGTCTACCGGGCTGCGCAGCAGGAGGGCCGCGACCCCGTACTCGCGGTGATGGCCGCGACCGGGCGCAGCCGCCGCAAAGCGCTCCGGCTCATCGCGGGTGCCCGGGACAAGGGCTACCTCGCGCCCCGCCACAACCGCCGCCGGACGCCCCCCGAAGCCCCCGGTCCTGCGGCCCTGCCACACCCCTCGCAGCTGCCTGTCACATCGAGCGCATCCGGTTGATCTCGCTCGTCTGCTGGGCGATCACATCGTTGGCCATCTCCTCGATCAGGACGTTGTTCCCTTCCGAGAGGACTTCGGTGGCCATCGTGAGTGCGCCCTGGTGGTGAGTGATCATCAGTTTCAGGAAGAGTTCGTCGAACGCCTTGCCCTTCGCGGCGCGCAGCTGCGCCAGTTGGGCGGCGGTGGCCATCCCCGGCATGGCGGCATGACCATGGTCATGACCCCCCGAGTCTGCTTTCCCCTTGTCCCCTCCGTTGGTTTTCAGCCAGCCCTGCATCGCGCCCATCTCCGGCTTCTGTGCGGCAGTTATCCGCTCCGCCAGCCGCTTGACCTGCGTGGATTTCGCCCGCTCGGGCGCCAGCGCGCTCATCTCCAGGGCCTGGCCATGGTGCGTGATCATCATCTGCGCGTAGGAGAAGTCCGCCGCGTTGGGGGTGTCGTCGGGTGTGGCCTTCGCGGCGTCCTCGGCGGAGAGAGTCTTGGCGGGCTCACCCGGCTTGCCCGGCGCGATCACTGACGGTCCGGCAGCCCCCTTGGCCTTGGCCGGAGCGTCCGAGTCCGACTCGCAGGCGCCCAGGGTGAGTACGGCGGCAGCGACCGCGGCAGCGACGACCGATCTGCGGACACACGCGGTCCTGCGACGGTTCAACACGGTGACCTCCTGTGGCACTTGGGGTATTCGGGGACCGTCTTAGCACTCTTCCGCACGCGGATGATCAAAAACTTTCATTACGTCTCTGTTGCCATCTGTTGTGATGTACATGGAAAGGAAGATACTGCCGGGGTCCGTGAACCGTTCAACTTCGAACGGATACAAGGGAGGACACCGCAGTGACCCTGTTGCACACCACCCGAGTGCGGCGCAGACGACTGGGCGTGGCGGCAGCCGCGGCCGGGCTCATCGCCACCCTGCTGACGGCCGGACCCGCGGCCGCCACGCCCGACCCGGGGGACACTCCCGCCCAGGGAACGGTCTCATCGGGACAGGCTGCCACCACCAAGTCGGCCATCGAGAGCGGCGAGATACCCCCTGTGGATGCGGTCGTCCACAGCGACAACATCGAACACCTGATCAACATCCCCAAGGACGCCCTCAAGGGCACCAACTCGGACCTCGCCTTCCAGGGCAAGTACGCCTACGCGGGCAACTACGACGGCTTCCGGATCTTCGACATCAGCAACCCGAAGGCCCCGAAGACCGTCGCGCAGGTCCTGTGCCCTGGATCGCAGAACGACGTCACCGTCTCCGGTGACCTGCTCTTCCTCTCCACCGACTCCTCGCGCAGCGACAACTCCTGCAACAGCACCACGCAGCCCGCGACGGAGAAGTCGTCCTGGGAGGGCATGAAGATCTTCGACATCAGCGACAAGCGCAACCCGAAGTACGTCGCCGCCGTCGAGACCTTCTGCGGCTCGCACACGCACACCCTGGTGCCCGAGCGCCGCAACGTTTACATCTACGTCTCCTCGTACTCGCCGAACGCGACCTTCCCTGACTGCCAGCCGCCGCACGACGGAATCTCCGTCATCAAGGTGCCGCGCAAGGCCCCCGAGAAGGCGGCGGTCGTCAACTTCCCGGTGCTCTTCCCGGGCGAGGGCCCCGACGGCGGCGGCAACCCCGGCTCGCCCACCAATCCGGGCGTCTCCAAGACCACCGGCTGCCACGACATCACGGTGCTCCCCTCCAAGGACCTGGCCGCCGGCGCCTGCATGGGTGACGGCATCCTGTTCGACATCAAGGACCCCGAGCACCCGAAGGTCATCGATCAGGTCCAGGACAATGTGAACTTCGCGTTCTGGCACTCGGCGACCTTCAACCAGAAGGCCAACAAGGTCATCTTCACCGACGAGCTCGGCGGCGGCGGCGCGGCCACCTGCAACGCCGCGATCGGTCCGAACCGCGGCGCCGACGGCATCTACGACATCGTCGGCAGGGGCGACCACCGCAAGCTGGTCTTCCGCAGCTATTACAAGATCCCCCGGCACCAGGCGGACACCGAGAACTGCGTGGCCCACAACGGCTCGCTGATCCCGGTCAAGGGCCGCGACATCATGGTCCAGGCCTGGTACCAGGGCGGCGTCTCCGTCTGGGACTTCACCAACTCGAGCAAGCCCAAGGAGATCGCCTACTTCGAGCGTGGCCCGATCAGCACGGACACGATGGTGACCGGCGGCTCCTGGTCGGCGTACTACTACAACGGCTACATCTACTCGAACGACATCGCCAAGGGCTTCGACGTGCTGAAGCTCCACGACCGGCGGACCGATCCGGCGAAGCGGGTGCGGATGGACGAGCTCAATGTCCAGACCCAGCCCGACTACTTCGACGACTTCGACCGCGACTGAACAAGCGGATCGACAACGGTGTCATCAGGCGTTCCGCCGAGCGAGTCCTCGTCCGGCGGAACGCCGAGCTCCCAGTCGAGCCCGTAGCGCTGGAACAGCTCCGCGCGCAGCCGCGACAGCGGCATCGGCACGCCCGGCAGCAGAATCGCGAACACCGCTCCCATCAGAAGCGCCCGCAGCAGCGGATAGTCGGCTTCGACGTTCGGCGATCCGTACCGCTCCACCGTGTCGCGCAGCAGGGCCGCAAGCCGCTGCTGCTCCGGGCACTGCCTGAACCCGTCGGCCTGCAGCACCCCCGACATGTGCGTCCGCATCAGTACCGGATGGTCGACCGCAAGCCCGAGAATCGCGTCGATCGCCCGAGCCAGCCGCTCCCGCCCGTCGTCGGTCCGGGGCTCGCGCTCCAGCGCGGCTTCGAGTGTGAGGTACATCAGGCGGTGCACGGCCGACTGCAGGAGCTGCCGCTTGCCCGGGAAGTAGTACGAGACCAGACCGCGCGCCGAGCCTGCTCTGTCGGCGATGTCGGCCAGCGTCGTGGCCTCGTATCCGTGCTCTCCGACCAGCTCCACGGTCGCCTGCAGAAGCCGCTCCCGGGAACGCCGACGAAGTTCTTCGTTGACCGATGCGCTTCGCGGGGACATGCTTGACTCCTGCGTTGACTGGCTCTGAGCCAATATACTCAGCGCATGCTGCTGCGTGGCCTTCAGGGCCTGGTCAGCAGCGGTAATGCTGCCCGAACCGGGCGACGCGGGGGATCGTCCGGTTCGGCTGGCTTTGCCATGTCTTCAGTGTGCTCCTGTGTGGCGATTCGCCGGTTTCCGCGGCTTTGTGCCCTGGGCTGATCCGTGGATTCACCCGACGAGTCCGAGCACCGGGCGCAGCCCCGCCGGACGTTCCCCGACCGGCAGATGGTCCACGAAGTGGACAGCGCATCCCAGATCCTCGGCACCGGCGTCCGCGTCTCTGCTGTCGCCGACCATCAGAACGTCGGCCGGGTCCTGGCCCAGTGCCTCGCAGGCCGCGCGGAAGAGCCGTACATCCGGCTTCTGCACTCCGTGCTCGTAGGAGAGGGTGTACGCGTCCACCCACCCGTCCAGACCGTGGGCGCGGAAAACCGGTCGTAGATCCCAGCCGATGTTGCTGACCACAGCGATGCCCACACCCCGCTCCCGCAGCGTGCGCAGCACCTCGGCGGCGTCGGGGTAGGGGCGCCAGGCGGCGGGCGTCTTGTGGCGTTCGTAGAGCGCGTCGTACAGGCCCGGGTCGGGCAGTTCCACCTGGCGGGCGAGCCCCGTGTACGCGGCCCGGTGCCGCTCCATGCTCTCGTCGCGGGTCGCCCACAGCTCTGTGAGATGAGCGGGCAGCCGCTGCGGGGACGAACCGCCCGGCAGTGCCCCGGCAGCCGCCAACTGCTCTGCGTACCGGGTCAGTTCGGCCTCGGGGAGCTGGTTGCCGCGCGCGGTGAGGACCGCGTGCAGCCAGTCCCGTGCCGACTCGATACGGAAGAGGGTTCCGGAGAAGTCGAAGAGCACACCCTTGATCGCCATGGCCGTGATCCTCGCGGGGTCAGCGCTCCCGGGACAAGACCGCACGCTCGTACGCCGCGATCGACAGGGCGACCCAGCAGGCGCCCAGCAGCCAGCCGCCGAGCACGTCGGACGGCCAGTGCACGCCGAGGTAGAGCCGCGTGAAGCCCACGCCGACGACGGAGACGGCGGCGGCAGCGACGCCCAGGATCCAGAGCGGGCCCCGGGCTCCGTACCGCCTGAGCAGCCACAGCAGGAGCCCGCAGCTGATCATTGCCGTCATTGCATGGCCCGACGGGAAGGCCGCGTTGTGTGCCGAGTCGACCGGATCGGGCCACTGCGGCCGCTCGCGGCCGACGGCGGACTTCAGCCCCTGCTGCACAAAGGTGCCCACCGCGCTCGTCACCGCGATCCACGGCGCGAGCAGCCACTCCCTGCGCCACAGCAGCCAGACGACGGCTACGGCGATCAGCAGGCGCATCGTCCAGGGGTCCCACACCCAGTCGGTGAGCACCCGGTTCACGTGGGTGAGCCCCGGCTCATCCACCGCCGACCGGTGCAGCGAGTCCGCGACCGTCCGGTCGAAGGAGAGAAGGGGCGCCCAGGAGACCGCGACCAGGATCAGCAGCACCGCCGAGAGAGCGGCGAGCAGCGCGCCCGTACGGGCTGCTGCCGGGACCGGGATGTGCGCCGGCGAGGTGGGGCGTGCTGCGCGCGGGAAGTCCATGGGCAAGATCCTCGCCCCCGGCCGGCGCACGGGGCTAGCCCAGCGCGCGCAGTCCGGGCACGAATGCCACAACCAGCGGGACCGCCGGGACGAGTGCGGCGGCCGCGGTGAGCCGCAGCCGACGGGCCGCGGTCAGCCGCGGCACCGGCGTCAGCAGCCGGTTCACCCGCTGCGGCAGCTGGGCGTCCGGAGTGGGGCAGGGACCGAACACCCCTCGGTCCTCGTTGAGTTCGACCAGCGCCAGCGCGATCGTCACCCGGCCGAATCGCCTGGAGGCGACATCGTCGGCGGCCAGCTCGACCAGGCGGTGCATCTCGTCGCGGAACGCCGCGAACACCGGGATCTGCGGAAAGCCGCCTGCGAGCGCGGCGGAACAGTGCAGCAGCCAGTCGTGCCGGGCCCGCGCGTGCCCCTGCTCGTGGGCCAGTACGGCATCGAGCTGACGCCCCTTCAAGCGGCGCAACGCAGCCGTGGTGATGACCAGTTGGGGAGCGGCGCCCGGCAGCCACCAGGCGTCGGGCCGCTCGCCCTCCAGGACGACGAGCGGTTCACTGCCGGGCTCCTCGCCCGGCATCAGGGGTGAACGCACGAACAGTTCCGTGCGCCGCCGCTTGCGCCGGACATGCGACCGGTAGATCTCCCGGGTGAGCATCGCTCCCGTCCACAGACCACAGGCGGCCAGGATGACGGCGAGGGCGGCGGACCATGGTTCGTCCGCGCCGAGCGCGTATGCCTCCATCACGCCGCTCGGCGCCGAGGCGAAGACCTGCCCCCGCACCAGCTGCCAGGCCGCGGCCGCGCTGAAGGTCATCGAGAGGGCGAAACAGAGCAGTACGGCCGCCACCACGCACTGCCAGACCCACAGTGCCACCACGGGCTCCCGCTCCGGCCAGTCGGCACGCGACACAAGTCGCGGGGCCACGACGGCGGCCAGTGCGCCGAGAGCCAGCAGCACGAGGGAGACCAACATGTTGTCAGCCTATGAGCGGGGAGCTACTTGCGGGTATGGCCGGGCACGCCAAGTGACGTAGGACACGGCTTCGGCATCGTGCGCCGGCAGAGGGCTCGCAGGGGACTCAGAGAGTGATCAGCATCGCCAGCATGGCGAGGCCCATGGCGAGTCTGCAGGCAGGCGCCAGTTCGGCGCGCGCGCCCCAGGAGACCGTCGCTGCGCCGCCCGCGGGGGCGGGCACGGGTATCAGCCGGATGCCCGAGCGCAGCACGTACACGGTGTAGTACGCCAGAAGGCCACCGGTGAGCAGCGGAACCCCGGCGGCCGCATGCGAGGCGTGGGGACCGGCGCCGGATGTCATCTCCACCGCCATGTAGACCATGGCGAGGGAACCGACGAGATGGTGCAGATGGTGGGTGCTGCGGCGGGCGGGCCACAGGGCGCGCAGGGCCGCGGCGCCGAAGACCGTCGCGTACACCACCCACGCCCAGTCGGGCGGCGCGAGCACCGCAGCGGGCACCGCCATCGCCGCCATGCCGAGCCCCATCAGGGCCTCGCCGCCGGCCGCCTCGCGTGCCTCGCCGGAGCAACTGCGCATCCGCACCAGGCAGTACGCCCCGGTGGCCGCGCACAGCGCCACGAGCAGCCAGCCGGACGTCGCGGGTCCGTGCACGGCGTACCTCCCCCTCGGACGGCGTCAAGGGAGTCGATGCCCGGCCCCCGAGGGGCCTACACGAGCGCACGGGGGCGCTGGGGGAGCGCGGACCGGGGTGCGAGCGGGCGCACGCGGCCCGCGCCCGCGGCCCGTCGCAACGCGTCGAGCGAAGCCGTCTCAGGGGCGGGAACGCAGCGGGTGATCCGCCGGAACCTCGACCATCGCGATCCGGTGACCGTCCGGGTCCGCGATCCACATCTCGATCAGTCCCCACGGCTCACGGAGCGGCGGCCGCAGCACTTCGACGTCGAGCCCGGTGAGCTCGGCGTGCACGGCGGCCGCGTCCTCGACCTGGAGCCAGAGCTGTACGGTCGGCGACGGGGCCTCCGCCGAGCGCCCGGACACCTCCAGAAAACCGCCGCCGAGGAAGTAGACCGTGCCCCGATCGGGGCCGGTGCCGAATTCGCGGTAGACGGGCAGACCGAGTGTCTGCCCGTAAAAGCGCCGGGAGCGCTCCGGATCGGCTGGGCGCAGAAGGATCCGGCTGCTGAGCACATGAACCATGGCCAAACCCTAGGGCGGGAGGCCCGGGTTAGTCTCGGGGCACATGCAGACAGTCGAGAGGGGAGTCCGCTTCATGGACACCGCACCACTCCGGGACTCCGGCGAGCTCACCTACCGTGACGCGGTCGGGGCCGATGTGCCGGCGCTCGTGCCGCTGATCGAGTCCGCGTACCGAGGTGACGCGAGCCGGACCGGCTGGACCACCGAGGCGGACATACTCGACGGCCAGCGCACCGACCCGGAAGGCGTCCGCGAGGTCATCACCGCCCCCGGCAGCACCCTCCTCGTCGTGGAGCGGGACGGCGAGCTGGTCGCCTGCTGCCAGCTCGAACACCGCGGCGACGCAGCCTACTTCGGCATGTTCGCAGTCCGCCCCGAGCTCCAGGGCGGAGGCCTGGGCCGTCAGATCATCGCCGAGGCGGAGCGCAGCGCGCGTGAGCGCTGGGGTGTGAGCGAGATGCACATGACCGTGATCTCGGTACGGGACGAGCTGATCGCCTGGTACGAGCGCCGCGGTTACCGCCGTACGGGAAAGCTGAGCCCCTTCCCGTACGGCGACGAGCGCTTCGGCCTCCCGCAGCGTGACGATCTCGCCTTCGAGCTCCTCGTGAAGGACCTGGACGTGTCCTAGGCCGTGAAGCGGCCGGTGCGCCGGATCTCGGGGAAGTCGGTGGTCGCGCCATCGAGTTCGAGTGCGCGCACCAGCCGCAGATGGTCCTGGGTGTTGACGACCCACCCGATCACCTGAAGTCCCTCGCCGTGCGCGTGCTCGACGGTCTCCAGGGTCAGTCTGCGGATGTTCAGAGCGAGCGAGGCGGCGCCCACGGTCTTCGCACGGTCCACGATGTCGGCGCCCCAGCGGCTGGCGATCAGCGCGGTCCGTACACCCGGCACCAGGCCCGCGATCTCGGCGATCGCGTCGTCGTGGAAGGACGACACCTCGACGCGGTGGACGAGATCGCGGCGGAGCATCACATCGGCGAGCGCCCGGGCCGCGGCCACATCCTTGATCTCCACCTGGAGGGGGGCCCGTACGGCGTCGAGGACCTCGTCGAAGACCGGCACACGCTCGCCGCTGCCCGCGTCGAGCTCCCGCAGCTCGGCGAGGGTCTTCTCGGCGATCGGGCCGTTTCCGTCGGTCGTACGGTCCACGTCGGCGTCATGCATGACGACGAGCGCGCCGTCCTTGCTGAGATGCAGATCCAGTTCGATGGCGTCCATGCCGGACTGTTCGGCACGGATGAAGGAGCGCAGGGTGTTCTCCGGCTCGACGCCCATGACCCCGCGATGACCGATGGTGAGGAAAGTCAAGATTCTCTCGCTTCCGTCGACGGCGGCTCCCGCGCGGCGCATCCCGGCAGCCGCACGGCAAGCTCGCAGCCTAACGGCCTGCCTCCGCGATGGGACCGGTCTCGCGCGGGGGAGTGGAGTGGTCCGCTCTGGCCCCCGCGATCCCCAGGACGGAACCGGTGATGAGGGCTGCGACAAGGACGGCACGGGTGCTCACGCGGTTCGGCTCCGGGGCGAAATTGGCGGGATAGGGACCCTCCGTCATACCGGTGACGCTCCGCACACCGCCAACAGTGTCACTCGCCCGTGGGCGCGTCCTGTCTGGGTTGACGGCCGCCGACCGCAAAACCTCCGGTGATCAGGGGTTGGGGCAGGATAATTTCCAATGGCTCCACTTGTACGGGAGAAGCATGCCCAGATACGGTGTCTTGACGCGAGGTTCTCCCGTGAAGGAAGTGACATGACGGAAATTCTTGTGCAGGACCCAGCCGTAGGGGGCATATCGAATGCTGCCCCGGTGATTGAGCACCCGGCCTGGCTGAAACTCAAGAGTGCCGTCGAGGAGATCCGCCCCTGGCAGTCCAAGGACGGCTCCATCGACTTCGACGCCGAGGGCGCCCCCGCCCGCGTCTCTGCCGAAGCCGCGCTCGACCGCGTGATCGACGCCGTGGAAGAGCTCTCCCCGTTGCTGCCGCACGATGCCGCGTACCACCGCGAGCTCGTCGCCGATCTGCACAAGTGGGCCGACAGCGCCTTCGCCGTCCCCGATTTCCTGGACTCGCTGCTCGCCTTCCAGCCGGCCGCCTCCCGCGCCGACGGACTGCAGCACCTGGTCCTCTTCCCCATGTACACGCAGAACGGCAACCCGGACCGCAACCTTGAAGCGGTCGTGCTGCGCATGGTCTGGCCGGAGTGGCTTTCCGAGCTCGAGCGCACCCGCTACGACAACCCCCTCTTCTGCGGCATCACCTTCGAGGACTTCACCGCGGGCTACGACACCAACTCGGCGGTGCTCTTCCCGGAGACGATCGCCGTGCGCGAGGCCCCCGAGCGCTTCACCTGGGGCGGCATCTTCTGCGACCGTGAGGCGGCCCGCTTCCGTGCCGTCACCAATGAGGCCGTGCGCGTCCTCGGTCTCGAACTCCCCGACGACATCCACGAGATGGTCGGCGACCAGAAGCGCTGCGAGCAGGCCTTCGTGCTCTGGGACATGGTCCACGACCGCACCCACAGCCACGGCGATCTGCCCTTCGACCCCTTCATGATCAAGCAGCGCCAGCCGTTCTGGATGTATGGCCTGGAGGAGCTGCGCTGTGACCTCACCGCCTTCAAGGAGGCCGTGAAGCTGGAGGCCGAGGGCAACCGGCACGGCCGCGATGTGCAGTACGCGGTGCTCTTCGACCGGATGTTCCGCTTCCCCGTCTCCGGCGACCGGGTGCGCAACTACGACGGCCTCGGCGGCCAGCTGCTCTTCGCCTACCTCCACAAGCACGACGTGGTGCGCTGGACCGACAACAACCTGAAGATCGACTGGGACCGCGCGCCGCAGGTCACCAACCAGCTCTGCGCCGAGATCGAGAAGCTCTACCGCGACGGCATCGACCGTCCGAAGCTCGTCCACTGGTTCGCCGCGTACGACCTGGTCTCGACCTACCTCGCACCGCACCCCGGCTCCCGCTGGGCCAAGGGTCCCGATGCTCTCGATCTGACACAGCCGCCACGCAAGCTTGTCGACGACGTGCTTCCTGACGAGTTTCCGCTCAGCATGTTCTATGAGGCGCTGTCCAAGAAGCTCAAGGCCGTGATCGCCTCCACCAAGGGCATCACCGCGGCGGGCGCCGGGCAGGCAGCCGCGTGAGCACTCGCACCCAGGAGGCCAGGTCCATGAACACGAACGGCAACGGGGCGCTGGACGGTGCCGTGATCGCGGTAGCCGGAGCGGCCGGCCCGGCGGGCCGCGCCACCCTGCTCAAGCTCGCCGAGGCCGGGGCGATCGTGGTGGCCTCCGACGCGGACACCGCGCGCCTGGCCGAGGCGGTCGACGCCGCCCGGTACGCGCACGGCGGAGCGACCGTCACAGGGGACACGGTCGATCTGCTCGACCTGGACGCGACACGCGACTGGGTGAACCAGACCGAGAAGGAGTTCGGCCGGATCGACGGCCTGGTTCATCTCGTCGGCGGCTGGCGCGGCAGCGCCACCTTCGCCGAGAGTGACCTGGCCGACTGGGCATTCCTCGAGAAGCTGCTGATCCGTACTGTCCAGCACACCTCCCTCGCCTTCCAGGAGCCGCTCCAGCGAAGCGGCAAGGGCCGCTTCGTGCTGGTCAGCCAGTCCGGGGCGACCAAGCCCACCGAGGGCAATGCCGCATACGCGGCATCCAAGGCCGCGGCCGAGGCCTGGACTCTCGCGCTCGCCGATGCCTTCCGCAAGGCCGGGGACGAGGAGGGCCCGAAGGCCGCTGCTGTCATCCTGGTCATCAAGGCACTCGTGCACGACGCCATGCGCGCCGAGCGCCCGAATGCGAAGTTCGCGGGCTTCACGGACGTGACGGAACTGGCCGAGGCCATCGCCGGAGTCTGGGACCGGCCCGCCCGGGAAGCGAATGGACAGCGCCTGTGGCTGACCCCCAAGCCGTGACACCGCCGAAGACCGACGCCCGACGCCATCACGACCCCGCGGTACGGGGCTTCGCCAGCGACAACTACGCCGGCGCCCACCCCGAGATTCTCGCTGCGCTCGCTCTCGCCAACGGCGGTCACCAGGTCGCGTACGGCGAGGACGAGTACACCGAGCACCTCCAGCGGGTCATGCACAGCCACTTCGGGCCGACGGCCGAGGCCTTCCCGGTCTTCAACGGCACCGGCGCGAACGTCACGGCGCTCCAGGCGCTCACGGACCGCTGGGGCGCGGTGATCTGCGCCGAGTCGGCGCACATCAACGTGGACGAGGGCGGAGCGCCCGAGCGGATGGGCGGGCTGAAGCTGCTGACCGTACCGACTCCGGACGGCAAGCTCACGCCCGAGCTCATCGACAGGCAGGCGTGGGGCTGGGACGACGAGCACCGGGCGATGCCGCAGGTCGTGTCGATCACCCAGAACACCGAGCTGGGCACGGTCTACACGGTCGAGGAGATCCGGGCGATCGTCGACCACGCCCACGGGCACGGCATGAAGGTCCACCTCGACGGGGCCCGGATAGCCAACGCGGCCGCGTCACTGAATGTGCCGATGCGCGCCTTCACCAACGCGGTCGGCGTGGACGTCCTGTCCTACGGCGGCACCAAGAACGGCATGCTGTTCGGCGAGGCCGTGGTCGTCCTCAACCCGGACGCCGTGAGCCATATGAAGCATCTGCGGAAGCTGTCGATGCAGCTCGCCTCCAAGATGCGCTTCGTGTCGGTGCAGTTGGAGGCGCTGCTCGCGCGCGATCTGTGGCTGCGCAATGCCCGGCACTCCAACGCCATGGCCCAGCGACTGGCCGATGGCGTACGCGCCGTCGACGGTGTGAAGATCCTCCACCCCGTCCAGGCCAACGCCGTCTTCGCGCGCCTGCCGCACGATGTGAGCGAGCGGCTGCAGAAGCGATTCCGCTTCTACTTCTGGGACGAGGCGGCAGGTGATGTCCGCTGGATGTGTTCCTTCGACACCACCGAGGACGATGTCGACTCCTTCGTCCAGGCGCTGAAGGAAGAGATGGCGCGCTAGTCCACCGCACTGCATAAGTATGTGGCCGATCGGAAAGTGATTGACTTCCGTTCGGCCACTTCCTTAGGGTCGGCGGGCATGGAGCTGATCCAGCAAGTACCCCAACTCTCCGCGTATCTCGCCGCCGACGAGGTGGTCGACCACGGGCATCCCCTGGTCCGCGAAACTTCGGCCCGTTTGGGGGTTGACACCCTCCCCGCATACTCATACGCAAAAGCGGCCTTCGAGTTCGTACGAGACGCGATCCCGCACTCCAGCGACTCGGGGGACATGCGCGTCCCCTGGCGTGCTTCCGACGTCCTCGCGCAACGCACCGGCATCTGCTGCGCCAAGTCCCATGCGCTGGTCGCCCTGCTGCGCGCCGGGTCCATCCCTGCCGCCTTCTGCTATCAGCGGCTGAATGTCGTGCACGGGCTGGTCGCGCTGAAGCTTCCCGGCAGGCAGGAGTGGGCGCGGCTGGATCCGCGCGGCAACAAGCCCGGAGTCGACGCGCAGTTCTCGCTCGATCGGGAGCGCCTCGCGTTCGACGTACGGCCCCAGTCCAATGAGATGGACTATCCAGTGCTCTATGATGCACCTCATCGGGCCGTGCTCGACGCCCTCAAGGCGGCGCCCGACCGCGAAACCCTCTGGACCCTGTACCCGGCCGAACTGTGAGGCACCAAGAACCATGACGCCAACGCTCACCGTCTCCGACGAGGTCAGGGACCTCGCACCCGGCTTCGTCCACCTCGCTGTGGAGGCCCGCGGTCTGGTCAACGGGCCGAGCAGCGCTGACAGTTCGGCCCTGCTCGACGATGCCGCCCGCAAGCTCGCCGAGCGGCTGGGCTCACGCGCCCCGCACGAGGACCCGCACATCGCCGCCTGGCGCGAGGCGTACACCGCCTTCGGGGCCAAGCCGTCGCGCACCCGCAACTCCGCCGAGGCACTCGCCAAGCGCGCCCTCGCGGACGGCGGCCTGCCGCGGATCAATCGGCTGGTCGACGCCTACAACGCGATCAGCGTGGCCCATCTGATCCCAGTCGGCGGCGAGGACACCGACCACATCAAGGGCGGGATGCGGCTTGTGCGGGCCACCGGCGAAGAGCCGTTCGTCACCGTCGCGGGCGGCGAGGAGACCGTGGAGCATCCGGAGCCGGGCGAGGTCGTCTGGTGCGACGACGAAGGCGTCACCTGCCGCCGCTGGAACTGGCGTCAGGGCGTACGGACCAGGCTCACTGAACAGTCCGTGAACGCGCTCTTCCTACTGGAGGCCATGGCCCCCATGACGACCGGCGAGCTCGAGGCCGCAGCCGCCGAACTCGCCGAGTCGCTGGAGAAACTGAGCCCCGGGGCGCGGATCACCGTCCACCCGCCCCAGCCTCAGGTGTGACGTTTCAGCCCGCCTCGCGGACCTCGGCCGGAGTCGGCGCCGTACCCCCGAGGTGCGCGGGCACCCACCAGGTGTCGCTCGCGTCCTTGGGGCGTACGGGATAGGCGCGCTGCGCGGCCTCCAGGAGCTCCTGAACCCGCTCGCGCAGCCGTCGCGTGATCGCGCCCGCGTACTGGTCGGCGGGGGCCTCCACGGGCTCGCCCACCCGGATCGTCACCGGGATGTGGCTGCGCCTGAAGTTGCGCGGGCGGCCCTTGGTCCAGATCCGCTGGGTGCCCCACAGCGCCATCGGGATCAGCGGTACGCCGGCCTCCTGGGCGAGGCGGGCCGCACCCGACTTGAAGGACTTGAGGGTGAACGACTGCGAGATCGTGGCCTCGGGGAAGACGCCGATGATCTCGCCGGAGCGCAGCGAGTCCAGTGCGTGCGCGTACGCCTGCTCGCCCTGCTTGCGGTCCACCGGGATGTGCTTCATTCCGCGCATCAGCGGGCCGGAGATCTTGTGCCGGAAGACCGACTCCTTCGCCATGAAGCGCACCAGGCGCTTCTGGGGGAGCGCGGCGAGCCCGGTGAAGATGAAGTCCAGGTAGCTGATGTGGTTGCTCACGAGCACAGCGCCGCCCGAGCGCGGGATGTTCTCCGAACCCTGAGTGTCGATCTTCAGGTCGAGCGCCTTGAACATGGTTCGAGCGGCGCCGATGACCGGCCGATAGACGAGCTCTGCCATCTGGAGAAGACCCTTCTGTTGTGCCCGGGGAGGGTTCTCCCGGCGGAAGTTACGCAGCCGTAGGTTTTCGGCATTGGGCAGATCGTGCCCCATGCACGGCGTGCTGACCAGTCCTGGGTGCTCCGGCGGGCGAGATTCTTCTCACGTCCTTCTTGTCACATCATGACCGGACAGGCGTCAGGCGCCGCAGCAGCAGATACAGCTCGCACCCCAGGCAGTACCCGAAAACGGCGTTGAGGAACGCGGCGGCCAGTGCGCATCCGGTGGCCGCGAGCCCCAGCCACTCGGGCCCCCAGAAATAGCCGACCAGGCCAACCAGCGCGAAGGCCAGCCCCACACCCTGCGCGAAGCGCGGCGGCGTCGGTGACTCGAGCTCGGCCGGCGGCCCCAGCCTCGGGCGTACGGCGGTGCGGAAGAGCCATCCGTACGGAGAACGCTGCACGCCGAGCAGCGCGCCGGCGGCGAAGGCGAGCGCCTGCCAGGCGAGCAGGATGCCGCTCCCGGTGACGAGAACGGCTGCGAGTACGACCGTGGTGACGGTGGCCCCGAAACGCGGGCCCCTGACGTCGATGTCCATGCCTCACAGCATCGCGCAGCCGATCCGCAGGAAGGGTGCGGGAATCTTTGCGGTCTCGTGAACGCTGCACTCCGGGATGACCGGACTTGTGGTGTGTGCGGTGGTGCTCGCGGCGGCGAGCGCCTTTGGCGTGTGGCAGCGGCGCAGCGGCGGGAGGCTGAAGGTGCGGGGACGGGACGCGGGCAGACGGCTCGGCGCAGCCGAGTTGGGCGTCGGACTTGGGGAGCGGGCGACGCTCGTGCAGTTCTCCAGCGCGTTCTGCCAGCCGTGCAGGGCCACCCGGCGCACCCTCGCCGAAGTCGCCGGCATGGTCGACGGAGTCACCCATGTCGAGATCGACGCGGAGGAGCGGCTCGCGCTGGTGCGGGAGCTGGGGATCCTCAAGACGCCGACCGTGCTGGTGCTCGACGCGGGCGGCCATATCGTCAACCGGGCCTCCGGCCAGCCCCGCAAGGCGGATGTCATCGCCGCGCTCGGGCAGGCGGTGTGACGCCCCGTGACACGTGTCGCACATCGTGGAACGCACTTGACTGCACGCGCCATGCATCGTCACGCTGACGCTGTGCCTTCAGAACTCCTTCTCTACAGGCGAGCTCATGTCGACCTCGCCCGGAACGCGAGCGCTCGGTGTCCGGCTGTCTGAGCAGCCACCGACGCCCCGTTCGCATCCCCCAGAAGGACAATTCCATGACGGCTTCGCCTGAACTCGGCACTCCTCAGCTGGCCTCTCCCGACCTGCTCCGCTCCGTCTTCCGTCAGCACGCCGCGGGCGTCGCGGTGATCACGGCCCAGGGTGAGCAGCCCGTAGGATTCACCGCCACCTCTCTCAACTCGGTAGCCGCCGAGCCCCCGTTGATCTCCTTCGGTGTGGGGTCCTCGTCCTCCAGCTGGCCGGTCATCGCCCGGGCCGAGCACATCGGCGTGCACATACTCGGCGAGCATCAGCACGATCTGGCGGCCACCTTCGCGCGCAGCGGCGCCGACCGGTTCGCGCAGCCGACCTCCTGGCGCAGCGGCCCCGAAGGCGTTCCTGTTCTCGACGGAGTTCTGGCCTGGCTGGTGTGCCGGATCATCAACCGGGTCCCGGCCGGGGATCATCGCATCGTGATCGCCGAGGCCGTCGTCGGAGATCCCGCGGGAGCGGGCCGTCCGCTTCTCTATCACCAGGGACGCTTCAACGCGCTGCGGGACTGAAAGGCGCCGGTTACGGAGCGTTGGCAAGGTCACAGCTCAAAGCGCTTGCTTACCGGGAATGCAATGGGTGTACTGAGCGTACTGGCGAGTAATATTTCGTTCGGAGCGCGGCCGCCCCGGCCGGGATCCGCCCCGTCAGACGCCTATGCTGCGAGCAAGGCAGCCCAGTAGAGACGATGCAGTAGGAGAGCCGGCGTGAGCTTGAGGATCGTTGTCTGTGTGAAGTACGTGCCCGACGCCACCGGCGACCGGCACTTCGCCGATGACCTGACCGTCGACCGAGACGACGTCGACGGCCTGCTGTCGGAGCTGGATGAGTACGCGGTCGAGCAGGCGCTGCAGATCGCGGATGAGGCGGACGACGCGGAGATCACCGTGCTGACCGTCGGTCCCGAGGACGCCAAAGACGCACTGCGCAAGGCGCTGTCCATGGGTGCCGACAAGGCCGTCCACGTCGAGGACGACGACCTGCACGGCTCCGACGTCATGGGCACCTCGCTGGTGCTCGCCAAGGCGATCGAGAAGACCGGCTACGACCTGGTCATCGCCGGTATGGCGTCGACGGACGGCACCATGGGCGTGCTCCCGGCGATCCTCGCCGAGCGTCTGGGCGTCCCGCAGGTCACGCTGCTCTCCGAGGTCTCGGTCGAGGACGGCGTCGTCAAGGGCCGCCGTGACGGTGACACCGCGAGCGAGCAGCTCGAGGCGTCCCTGCCGGCCGTCGTGTCCGTGACGGACCAGTCGGGCGAGGCCCGCTACCCGTCCTTCAAGGGCATCATGGCGGCCAAGAAGAAGCCGGTCGAGTCCCTGGACCTGGGGGACCTCGAGATCGACGCCGACGAGGTCGGCCTCGAGGGCGCGTGGACCGCTGTGGACTCGGCGGCCGAGCGTCCGGCCCGTACTGCCGGCACGATCGTCAAGGACGAGGGCGAGGGCGGCAAGCAGCTCGCAGAGTTCCTCGCGAGCCAGAAGTTCATCTGAGCTTCGGTCACTTCCCCAACCGCCCCCAGATACTTCGCATTCGCAGGAGAGCAATCCCATGGCTGAAGTTCTCGTCTATGTCGACCACGTGGACGGCGCCGTCCGCAAGCCCACCCTTGAGCTGCTGACCCTGGCCCGCCGTATCGGCGAGCCGGTCGCCGTCGCGCTGGGCTCCGGCGCCGAGGCCACTGCCCCGGCCCTCGCCGAGCACGGCGCGGTCAAGGTCCTCACCGCCGACGCCCCGGAGTTCGCCGACTATCTCGTCGTGCCGAAGGTGGACGCGCTGCAGGCCGCGTACGAGGCCGTCTCCCCGGTCGCGGTGCTCGTCCCGTCCTCCGCCGAGGGCAAGGAGATCGCGGCTCGCCTGGCGGTCCGTATCGGCTCCGGCATCATCACCGACGCCGTCGACCTCGAGGCCGGCGACGAGGGCCCGGTGGCCACCCAGTCGGCGTTCGCCGCCTCCTTCACCACCAAGTCCCGTGTCTCCAAGGGCACCCCGGTCATCACGGTCAAGCCGAACTCGGCCGCCGTCGAGGCCGCTCCGGCCGCGGGCACCGTCGAGGCCCTCGCGGTCTCCTTCTCCGAGAAGGCCACCGGCACCAAGGTCGTCTCGCGCACCCCGCGTGAGTCCACCGGCCGCCCCGAGCTGACCGAGGCCGCGATCGTGGTCTCCGGCGGCCGTGGCGTCAACGGCGCCGAGAACTTCCACATCATCGAGGCGCTGGCCGACTCGCTCGGTGCCGCTGTCGGCGCCTCGCGTGCCGCGGTGGACGCCGGCTGGTACCCGCACTCCAACCAGGTCGGCCAGACCGGCAAGTCGGTCTCCCCGCAGCTGTACATCGCCTCCGGCATCTCCGGCGCGATCCAGCACCGGGCCGGTATGCAGACTTCGAAGACCATCGTGGCCATCAACAAGGACGCCGAGGCCCCGATCTTCGACCTGGTGGACTACGGCGTGGTCGGCGACCTGTTCCAGGTCGTGCCGCAGCTGACCGAAGAGGTGCAGTCCCGCAAGGGCTGACCTGCACATGTCTCGCTCGGCCGGGGCCGCACGGTGTTTGTCACCGTGCGGCCCCGCCGTCATTCGGGCGACCATTGACGCAGGTCGTAGCCGCCTATTAACTTCGCTATACGGATTGTAGATTCCGTGCAGCGGAAAACAGGAGGATGCAGGGATGGGTCAGCAGGAGAAGGTGGCAACGAGCCTCGCCGGAGCGGTCAGCGAGGGCATCAGCGCCTCCCTCGCGCCGGTGGACGCCGAGCTCGCCCGCCGTTACCCGGGAGACCCCGGCACGCGCCAGCCCGTCCACACCGTCTACGTCCCCGGCGACGCCTTCGCCGCCGACACCATCCGCTCCTGGGGCGACCAGGCGCTGGCCGCGCTCGACGAGCACGCCCCGGACGCCGCCTCACTCGCAGCCGTCCTCGGCCTCTCCGACGAGCTCGCCGCCCCCGTGTACGACCGCGTACGGGCCAAGCTGGAGCGCGAGCCGATCGAGGATCTGCGCATCGACTTCGAGGACGGCTACAGCGGCCGCGGCGACGCCGAGGAGGACGCGCACGCCGCACGCGCCGCCCGGCTGATCACCGAGGCGTACGAGAACGGCACCGCCGCCCCGTACATGGGCATCCGTATGAAGTGCATGGAGGCCGCCGTACGCGACCGCGGCATCCGTACCCTCGACATCTTCCTGACCGGCCTCATCGAGGCCGGCGGTCTGCCCGACGGGCTCGTGCTGACGCTGCCCAAGGTCACGTACCCCGAGCAGGTCACCGCGTTCGTCCAGCTGCTCGAAGCCTTCGAGAAGGCCCAGGGACTGGACGCCGGCCGTATCGGCTTCGAGATCCAGATCGAGACCAGCCAGTCCATCCTCGCCGCCGACGGCACCGCCGCCGTGGCCCGGATGATCGACGCCGCCGGCGGCCGGGCCACCGGACTGCACTACGGCACCTTCGACTACAGCGCCTGCCTCGGCGTCAGCGCCGCCTACCAGGCCAGCGACCACCCGGCCGCCGACCACGCCAAGGCCGTCATGCAGGTCGCCGCAGCCGGCACCGGCGTACGCGTCTCCGACGGCTCCACCAACGTCCTCCCCGTCGGTACCACCGAGAAGGTCCACGACGCCTGGCGGCTGCACTACGGCCTCACCCGCCGAGCGCTGGCCCGCGCCTACTACCAGGGCTGGGACATGCACCCCGGCCACCTGCCGACCCGCTACGCCGCCGTGTTCGCCTTCTACCGCGAGGGCTTCGAGCAGGCCGCCGCGCGGCTTGCCGCCTACGCCAACCACGCGGGCGGCGACGTGATGGACGAGCCCGCCACCGCCAAGGCGCTCAGCAGCTATCTGCTGCGCGGCATCGACTGCGGAGCCCTCGACACCGCCGAGGTGGCACGGCTGACCGGCCTCACGCGCGCGGACCTCGACGGCTTCGCCGCCCCGCGTCGCGGCGACCTCACTGCCACAGCCAAGTAACAGCCACCGCCGCTGTCATCGCTGCCCCGTACTCTGTACGCGACCACAGTCGCAACAGGATCGGGGCAACGGTGTCTTCGGGGGAGAACGAGCGGCTCGCCGGCCGCTACCGGGTGATCGAACAGCTGGGCCGCGGCGGCATGGGCGTCGTCTGGCGGGCCTTCGACGAAGTGCTCGGGCGTGAGGTCGCGGTCAAGGAACTGCGCACGTACAACGACTCCTCGGGCCCCGAACTGGCCGACCTGAGAGTGCGGATGCAGCGCGAGGCCCGCGCGGCCGCGCGCGTGCGCCACCCCGCGGTCATCGCCGTCCACGACGTCACCGAGCATGAGGGCCGCCCGGTCATCGTCATGGAACTCATCGACGGCCCCTCGCTGGACGATGTCCTGCGCGAACGCGGCGTCATGGACGCGCGCGAAGTCGCCGCCATCGGCGCCAAGGTGATGGAGGCGCTGGGCGCCGCGCACCGCGCCGGAGTGCTGCACCGTGACGTCAAGCCGGGCAATGTGCTGCTGGACCGCGGAGGGCGGGTGGTGCTCACCGACTTCGGCATCGCCGCGATGGACGACCCCGGCGACGGCTCCACCACGAACCTCACCCGCAGCGGCGAAATCGTCGGCTCGCTGGACTACTTGGCGCCCGAGCGTGCCCAGGGCCAGGAGCCGGGCCCGGCCTCCGACATCTGGGCGCTGGGTGCCACCCTGTACGCCGCGGTCGAGGGCTCGTCCCCGTTCCGCCGCACCTCCACCTGGTCGACGCTCAACGCCATCGTGGTGGAGCCGCTGCCCGAGCCGCACCGGGCCGGGGAGCTCGGACCCGTGCTGCGGCAGCTGATGGACAAGGACCCGGCGCAGCGCCCCGACGCGGACACCGCGGCGCGGCTGCTGGCCGCCGTGGTAGCGGGCCAGGACACCGGCACATCGACCGCGTCGCTCGGGCCCGTGCCGCCGCCACCGGACCCGGCGACGCGGGTGCCCACGGAGCTGAATGCGATGCCGCACCGGCCCGAGGGCTTCGGCCCCGCCGTGCCGCAGGCCCCGGCGCAGCCGGCCGCCACACCCACACCCACACCCACACCCACACCCGCTCCCGTCCCCGCCTCTGCTGCTGCCGCGGCTCCCGCGTCAGGCGGCCGTGGTCGCGCCAGGGTCCTGGTCGCGGCCGGAGTCGCCGCCGTCCTGCTGGCCGGAGGGGGCATTACGTACGCCCTCGTCGACCGGGACGGGACCAGGGGCAGCGAGCTCGCGGGAGGCCGCGGCGATAGTCCGGCGGCCGGTTCCAGCGCGCCCGGGGAGCCCGGGGAGTCCGGCGGGAGCCTCACCGCCGGGAAGCAGAGCCCGAGCAGCAAGCCGCCGGAGAAGGGCGGCACCAAGTCGCCCTCGCAGTCCGCGAAGCCGCCCGCGCCCGGCACCGGCTCCGGTGGTTCCGGCTCCGGGACCACGGGCGGCAGTGCGGCCACCGGGGGATCCTCGGGCACCACCGGTGGGGGGTCCACCGGCGGTTCCAGCACCACGACCACAGGCGGCAGTTCGACGACGGGCGGCGGTTCGACGACCGGCGGAGGCTCAACCCCGACCCCGGCACCCGCATGCCACTCGATCGGTGGCGGCAAGTACAACTGCGAGGTCTGGCGCACCTCGAACTCGTACACCGCGTCCGGTACCCAGGTGGGCACGCTGAACGCGGGCACGAACTACTTCTACTGCCAGCAGAATCTGGGCCGCCGCGAGACCTCGGGCAAGTGGACGAACGTCTGGTGGGCCAAGACCGACGACGACAGCGGCAACACCAATGTCTTCGTCAGCGACGTCTACATCAAGGGCGGCGACAACGATCAGCCGGTGCCCGGCCTGCCCGTCTGCTGACTGCCCGGCCTACTCGTCTGCCGACGGTGGGATCTCGCCCGAGCCGCGCGGGATCAGCACCGTCTCCAGCGCCATCTGCGCGGGCGCGTCGTCCGCGCCGTCGAGACGCCGGAACAGCCGCTCGGCCGCCGTACGTCCCAGTGTCGCGGCGTCCTGGGCGATGACCGTGATGCCCAGCAGATCGGCCAGTTCGATGTCGTCGAAGCCGACCAGAGCGACGGGCCGCTCGCGCTCGGCCAGCGCCCGTACCGCCGTCACCGTCACCCGGTTGTTGCCCGCGAAGATCGCGGTGACCGGGTCGGGACCGGTCAGCATCGCGGTCACGGCGGCCCGCACCCGCTCGGGCGCGGTGGAGCCCAGCGACACCCAGGACTCGTCCACCGCGAGCTCCGTGTCCTCCATTGCGGCGCGGTAGCCGCGCAGCCGCTCGACGGCCGTGTGGATCCGCGGCTGGTCGCCGATGAAGCCGATACGGCGGTGGCCGTGGGCGATCAGATGGGCCACGCCCGCGCGGGCTCCGCCGAAGCTGTCCGAGAGCACCACGTCGGCGTCGATCTGCCCGGGTGGGCGGTCCACGAATACCGTGGCGATCCCCGCCTTGATCTCGGGCTCCAGATAGCGGTGGTCGTGGCCCGCGGGGATCACGATGAGCCCGTCGACCCGGCGGGCGCACAGCGCGAGCACCAGCTCCTGCTCGCGGTCGGGGTCCTCGGCGCTGGAACCGTTGATCAGCAGCGCGCCGTGCGCGCGGGCGACCTCCTCGACGGCGCGGCTGAGCGGGCCGTAGAAGGGGTCGGCGAGATCTTCGAGGACGAGCCCGATGGACGCGGTGCGGCCCTTGCGGAGCACGCGCGCGCTGTCGTTGCGGCGGAAGCCGAGGGACTCGATGGCCTCCTGCACCCGGCGCTCGGTGTCGGGGGTGACACCCGGTTCGCCGTTGACGACCCGGGAGACGGTTTTGAGGCCCACTCCCGCCCGGGCGGCGACGTCTTTCATGGTGGGCCGATTGCCGTAGCGGGGCTCGGGGCCTTTGGGGCGCCCGTGCGATGCCAGGGGATGGTCGGTCTCGGCCACAGCGCGCTGTCCTGTCGTCGTCGGGTGTGCAAGGGTGTGGCGTCGAGCATAGGCCCTGGACAACGTTGTCAGGGGAATGGAGACTGTTACCGAACCCGCAGGTCCGACAGCTCCCATTGGGGGATCCCACACCGATGCATACCGACCTCGTCGCCGCGCTCGACATCGGCGGCACCAAGATCGCCGGCGCGTTGGTGGACGGCAGCGGCAGAATACTGGTGCGGGCCCAGCGTCCGACACCCGCCAAGGAGGACGGCCAGACGGTGATGCGCGCCGTCGAGTCCGTCCTCGGCGAGCTCGCCGCTTCCCCGCTCTGGGTGCGTGCCTCTGCCGTGGGCATCGGCAGTGCGGGCCCCGTGGACGCGTCCGCCGGAACGGTCAGCCCGGTCAACGTCCCGGGCTGGCGCGGCTTTCCGCTGGTCGCTCGGGTGCGCGAAGCTGTGGGCGGGCTGCCTGTCGAACTGGTCGGGGACGGTGTCGCGATGACGGCCGCCGAGCACTGGCAGGGCGCGGCCCGGGGTTACGACAACGCCCTGTGCATGGTGGTGTCGACGGGCGTCGGCGGCGGACTCGTTCTCGGCGGCAAGCTCCACCCGGGCCCGACCGGCAACGCCGGGCACATCGGCCACATCAGCGTGGACCTCGACGGCGACCTCTGCCCCTGCGGCGCCCGCGGCTGCGTCGAGCGCATCGCCAGCGGCCCGAACATCGCACGCCGGGCGCTGGAGAACGGCTGGCAGCCGGGTCCCGACGGCGACACCTCGGCCGCCGCCGTGGCCGCGGCCGCCCGCGCGGGAGACCCGGTCGCCATCGCCTCCTTCGAGCGCGCCGCCCAGGCGCTCGCGGCCGGTATCGCCGCCACCGCGACCCTCGTGGAGATCGAGATCGCGGTGATCGGCGGGGGAGTGGCGGGCGCGGGCGACGTGCTCTTCGCTCCTCTGCGCCGCTCCCTTCGCGACTACGCCACGCTCTCTTTCGTCCAGCGGCTGACGGTCGCCCCCGCGCTGACGGGCACGGACGCCGGACTGGTGGGTGCGGCCGCTGCCGCCTCGCTCGGCCGGCACGGCGAGGCAGCAGCGGTGGCCGGCAGCCGGTCCTGAGACCGGCTCGGTGCACCTCGTCAGCAGCCGATCCTGAGATCGGCCCAGTCGGCGTGGTCGGAGTCGACGCCGTCCCCGCCGTCGGTGACCACCAGACGTACGACCTTCGCACCACTGATGTCCGCAGTAATCGGCTGTGCGGGCATGGCATTGGTCAGTACGTCCGTCGACGCGGCCTTCTTGCCGTCCGCCCAGATCTCGAAGGTGACCGTGCCCTTCGCCGCCTTCTCGTCGTCCAGGCCGACCTGCGCGGTGACGGTGGTGCACGTGCCGCCCGCGTAGTACTCGACGGCACTCGCGGCATGCACACCGAGGCCCTTGGCGAAGACCTGGCCGCCTATGGTGATCGGCCTGCCGTCGCCCGCCTTGGACTCGCCATTGCTGGTGTCCTTCTCGACGGGACCCCAGCCGTTCGCGGCGCTCAGCCAGTCCAGATCACTGAGATACGACGCCCCGGCGGGCGGAGCCACGACCGCATGCACGCTCGCGGGCACGACGCTGGTCAGCCGCTGTCCGGT
The DNA here is from genome assembly GCF_040606445.1 of Streptomyces sp. NPDC005408. Classification (NCBI taxonomy): domain Bacteria; kingdom Bacillati; phylum Actinomycetota; class Actinomycetes; order Kitasatosporales; family Streptomycetaceae; genus Streptomyces; species Streptomyces sp. NPDC005408. Next base: position 162,103 of record NZ_JBEXEX010000007.1, read on the forward strand.
CAGCGCGCGGTACTTGGTCGTCAGCGTCAGTGCGTACGAACCGGGCGCGGTGCCCGGCGGTACGGCGACCTCCCAGCCGGTGGTGAGCTTCCTGCCGCTCAGGAGCACCGCGGCGGCGGCGGGGGACGTGGCCTTCACACTCCAGCCCTCTGGGCCGGTCAGCGCGACGGAGACGGCGAGCGCGGGCGTACGGCCCAGATCGGTGACGGTCGAGCCGATCTTCCCCGTCCCGCCCGCCTCGACCATCAGGCCCTCGTCGGCGCTCACGTCGACGGCCGGGGGCAGCAGCGCCCAGGTGCGGTCCGTCGAGACCCGCACCAGGACCGTGCCGTGTGCGGGCACCGTCGCCGAGATCGTCCCCGCGGTATTGGCGTCGGTGTGCTGCCACAGATCGCGCAGCCGGTATCCGGGTGCGTCGGGCAGCCCGACTGCCCCGGCCGTGGTGGCGATCCGCTGCGGGCTGCTGTTCTCGTTGAACAGCGCGACTGCGCGGCTGCCGTCCTTCATCTCCTTGGCCACCACCCAGCGGCCGCCCTCGGAGCTGATCACCGTGCCCTGCTTGCCCAGCGGATCCTGGTCCACGGCGATGACCTCGCGGTTGCCGAGGATGTCGAAGGCCGATGCGGGGGCCTTGCGCAGATCGGAGCCGATCAGCAGCGGCGCGGCCATCACCGACCACAGGGAGAAGTGCGAACGGTATTCGGTGTCCGTCATGCCGCCGTTGCCGACCTCGAGCATGTCGGGGTCGTTCCAGTGGCCGGGGCCCGCGTACGGCGCGAGCGGCAGATTCTTCTTCGTGATCGACACCATGGAGCCCCAGTTGTCGCTGATGTCGCCGGTGGTGCGCCACAGTTGTCCGACGCCTGTGGCCCACTCCCAGGGCTTGTTCTGTCCCCACTCGCAGATGCTGTAGACGATGGGACGACCTGTTGTCTCAGAGGCAGCCTTCAGGGCGTCGCGCATCGTGTTGTAGCGGAGCTTGGCGTCCACGCCCTGGTTATTGCAGTTGTCGTACTTGAGGTAGTCGACACCCCAGTCGGCGAACTGCTGCGCGTCGCTGTACTCATGGCCGAGACCGCCCGGGAAGCCCGCGCTGTTGCAGGTCTTGGTTCCGGCGCTGGTGTAGATGCCGAACTTCAGGCCCTTGGAGTGGACGTAGTCGGCGACGGCCTTGATGCCGTCCGGAAAGCGCACCGGGTCGGGCACGAGCTTGCCGTTCGCGTCGCGCTGTGGCAGAGCCCAGCAGTCGTCGAGATTTACGTACTGATACCCGACGGCCTTGAGGCCCTTGTCGACGAAGATGTCGGCGATTCCCTTGACCATCGCCTCGTTGAACTCGGCCCGGCAGTGGGTGGAGTTCCAGTTGTTGAAACCCATCGGAGGGGTGAGGGCGAGACCGTCGTCGAGCTCGGTGCCTGCCGGCGCGGAGCCGGCCTGTCCCGCCGGGGCATCGGCTGCGGCGGCAGGGGAGCCCAGGCCTGCCGCGCCGAGCAGCAGAACGGCCAGCGCTCCGACGACTCTGTGGCGGGTACTGCGTGTGGGAAGGTGACCCATCGTAACGTTCCTCCGTACTCGCGCGTTTTGGGATGGCGTCATGTACGTGTCAGTCGCGAGCGTTTACGGTAGGGCGTGTTGGAGTCTGTTGGAAGAGATGCGGTAACGGTTGTTCGATGTCTCGCCAAAACCCTTGACGACACCCCTTTCTGGGAGTGAGATCCAATCCTCGCGTTGAGTTGTGTTGGGTTGCACCCCGGAGGAGGGGACATGGCGCAGTCATCGTTCAACGGTTCTGCCGCGCCCGGGAGCGTGGCAGGACATCGGATGTCCCGGCGGAATCTGCTGCGCGGCGCAGCGGTGGGTGCAGGTGCGATCGCGCTGCCCTCGCTGCTCGCTGCTTGCGACAGCGGCCCCGGCGGGGACGGCAAGACCATCAAGCTGGGGTCCAACTCGTCCGACCCTGTGCCGAAGAAGGCGTTCGCCGACGCGTTCGCCGCGTATTCGCAGCAGTCGAAGGACGGACGGAAGGTCAAGGTCAACACCGTTGACCACAACACCTTCCAGGAGAACATCAACCGCTATCTGCAGGGCAAGCCGGACTCCGTCTTCATGTGGTTCGCGGGTTACCGCATGCAGTTCTTCGCCAAGAAGGGACTGCTGCACGACATCAGCGACAACTGGGCGGGCTACCAGGGCTTCTCACCCGCGCTGAAGGCCCAGTCGACGGGCGAGGACGGCAAGCAGTACCTCACGCCGTACTACTACTACCCCTGGGCCGTCTTCCACCGGAAGAGCGTCTTCCAGCAGCACGGCTACGAAGCCCCCAAGACGCTCGACGAGTACATAGCGCTCGCCAAGCAGATGCAGAAGGACAAGCTCGTCCCCATCGCCTTCTGCGACAAGGACGGCTGGCCCGCGATGGGCACCTTCGACTACATCAACATGCGCACCAACGGCTACGAGTTCCACAAGAACCTGATGGCGGGCAAGGAGGCCTGGACCGACAAGCGCGTCAAGGAGGTCTTCGACACCTGGCGCAGCCTCCTCCCGTACTGCCAGCCCGGAGCGAACGGCCGCACCTGGCAGGAGGCGGCGACCAGCCTGCAGAAGAAGGAGGCGGGCATGGCCGTCTTCGGACTCCCGCACCCCGGCGCCCAGTTCCCCAAGGGCGAGCAGGCCGACATCGACTTCTTCCCGTTCCCGGTTATCAACCCCGAGCACGGCCAGGACGCGGTCGAGGCGCCCATCGACGGCTTCCTGCTGGCGAAGAAGTCGAAGGAACTGAAGAACAGCAAGAGCATGGAGAGCGCCAAGGACCTGCTCAAGTGGCTGGCCACCGGCAAGGGGGAGGACATCTACCTCGCCAGTGACCCCAACAACATCGCCGTGAGCGACCAGGCCGACACCTCGAAGTACTCCCCGCTGCAGAAGAAAGCCGTCGAACTCGTCTCGGGCGCCAAGCAGATCTCGCAGTTCCTGGACCGCGACACGAGGCCCGACTTCTCCTCGACGGTGATGATTCCGGCCATCCAGACCTTCATCAACAAGCCGAAGGACGTGGATGGGTTGGTCAACAGCATCGAGAGGCAGAAGAAGACCATCTTCGCCTCCGAAGGCTGAACCGACACCGGCCGAAACCGACTTGGAGCCACCACCCGTGCCGCTGCTGCAATCTTCCGGGGAACACATCCCGGACCCCCTACCGGAGCCTCAGGCCGGCGGGGGCACTCCGAAGGACTCTGGGGGGCGATCGAGAGTGAGCATCTCGCGGCGCGCCGCACGGCGAGGTCCGCGGCGGTTCACCCGCCGCGACCTCGCCGTACTCGGCGTGTTCCTGGGCATACCGATCCTGCTCGACGTGGCCATCGTGTGGGGACCGACCCTTGCCTCCGTCGTGCTCTCCTTCACCAGCTGGGACGGCATAGGAGACATCTCCTGGGTCGGTACGAAGAACTACGAGACCCTCTTCACCAACTATCCGCAGTTCTGGCCGGCCGCCCGCCACAATCTGCTCTGGCTGGCCTTCCTCGGACTGGTCGCCACACCCTTCGGGCTGCTGCTGGCCGTACTGATCGACAGGGGCGTGCGGTTCAGCCGCTTCTACCAGTCCACGCTGTACATGCCGGTGGTGCTCTCGCTCGCCGTCGTCGGCTTCATCGCCCAGCTCGTCTTCTCCCGCGACCAGGGTGCGCTCAACGCGATCCTCGGCGACACCAAGAATCCCACCGACTGGCTCGGCGATCCCGACATCAACCTCTGGATGATCCTGCTGGCCGCGGCCTGGCGGCACACCGGCTATGTGATGATCCTCTACCTGGCCGGGCTCAAGGCCGTCGACCCCTCGCTGAAGGAGGCCGCGGCCATCGACGGGGCCAGTGAGGCGCAGACCTTCTTCCGCGTCGTGTTCCCGACCCTGCGGCCCGTCAACGTCATCGTCGGAGTCATCACCGTCATCGAGGCGCTACGAGCCTTCGACATCGTCTACGCGGTCAACAAGGGCAGAAACGGCCTTGAGCTGCTCTCTGTCCTCGTCACCGACAACATCATCGGCGAGGCCAGCCGGATCGGATTCGGCTCGGCGATCGCCGTCGTCCTGCTGCTCGTCTCCATGGGATTCGTCGTGACGTATCTGGTCCAGGAGATCCGTGGGGAGAAGAACCGATGACGCTCGACACCGCCCCGGCGCCCGCCACCACACCGGCCGCGGCCCCACCGCCCCGCAAGCGCGCCGTACGCCCCGGCCGGCTCGGCGTGCACGCCTTCCTGATGGCTGTCTCGCTGGCCTTCCTCGCGCCCCTGCTGCTCGCGGTGTACGCCTCGCTGCGCCCCTACGACGAGACCTCCGAGCACGGGTACTTCTCGCTGCCGAAGAAGCTCTCCTTCGACTACTACCAACAGGCGTTCAGCGACTCGGGGATGATGAAGTACTTCATCAACACCCTGATCATCGCCGTGCCAGGAGTGCTGCTCGCGCTGTTCTTCGCCTCGTTCGTCGCCTTCGCCGTGTCACGGCTGAAGATGCGCGGCTCGATCGTGCTGCTGATGCTGTTCACCGCGGGCAATCTGCTGCCCCAGCAGGTGATCGTCACTCCGCTGTACGTCATGTTCAATCGCATCCCGCTGCCCTACTGGATGTCCGACTCGATGACGATGTTCGACTCGTTCTGGGCCGTCATCGCCGTCCAGGTCGGCTTCCAGATCGGCTTCTGCGTCTTCGTCCTCGCCAACTTCATGCGCACCCTGCCGCAGGAGATCCTGGAGGCGGCGATCGTGGACGGCGCGAGCGTGTGGACGCAGTACTGGCGCATCACGCTGCCGCTGTGCCGCCCCGCCCTCGCGGCGCTCGGCACGCTGCAGTTCACCTGGATGTACAACGACTTCCTCTGGGCGCTTGTCTTCATCTCCGACGGCGACAAGCTCCCGATCACCTCGGCGCTGAACAACCTCCGCGGCCAGTTCTTCACCGACTACAACCTGCTGGCCGCGGGCTCGGTGATCGTGGCACTGCCGACGCTGATCGTCTTCCTGCTGCTGCAGCGGCACTTCATCGCCGGGCTCACGCTCGGCTCCACCAAGGGCTGACAGGTGCGGCACGGCTCCCGCCCCGTGCGGGCGGGGGCCGCTGTGCCGCTAGCTGACCGCGTCCGCGGTCTGCTGCGGGACCACCACCAGGAACGCATCCGATTCCAGGTCCATCACGACCTCCGCCGCCAGACCCTCGTCCCGGCGGGCCCGTGCGAACTCCTCGGCCGGCCAGCTCCCGCGTGGCCCCCCGGCGGGAAACCGCTCCAACACCGTACGGCGCATCCCGCACCCCCTTTGTCTCTTCCGCTCCAACGACGCTCCGCGTCCCGGTGTCACGGTCCCGCGAAGCCGTCCGTTCACCGGGTGAGACGCATCAGGCTCCCGCACGGTGGTGGTGAACCGGCAACAGCACGGACACAGTTGGGTCCGGACGAAGCCCACGATCAACCGGCAGGTTCCCGACACGGGTTTCCGTGGCAGGGTGTTGCGGGCAATCCACTGAGGGCTACGGAAGAGGGGGAACCGTGATCGTCTGGATCAACGGTGCGTTCGGAGCGGGCAAGACCAGTACCGCGCGCGAACTGATCGATCTGATCCCGAACAGCACGCTCTACGACCCCGAACTCATCGGCGCCCAGCTGCGCCACCTGCTGCCGCAGAAGCGCCTGGCCGAGGTGAACGACTACCAGGACCTGCCGATCTGGCGGCGCCTCGTGGTGGACACCGCGGCGGCGCTGCTGGCGGAGCTCGGCGGTGTGCTGGTCGTGCCGATGACCCTGCTGCGCCAGGAGTACCGCGACGAGATCTTCGGCGGTCTCGCCTCCCGCCGTATTCCCGTACGGCATGTGCTGCTTCGACCGGAGGAAACGATCCTGCGCGAACGGATCGCCACCCGCGAGGAGCAGGCCGTCCCCGATGAGGACCTGCGCGTCAGGCAGTGGGCGTACGACCACATCGAGCCGTACCTCGCCGCCCTCGACTGGATCGGGGGCGACGCGCATGTCATCGACACCAGCCGGCTCGACCCCCTGGAGACGGCGCGGCGCATAGCCACGGCGGTACGGAACGGGGACGCCGCCGTCTGCGAGATCGTGCAGACCCCCGAGCCGACCGCCGAAACCCTCGCCGCCGGAGTGCTGCTCTTCGACGAGGAGGACCGGGTGCTGCTCGTCGACCCCACGTACAAGCCAGGATGGGAGTTCCCGGGCGGAGTCGTGGAGCGGGGCGAGGCACCCGCCCGCGCCGGAATGCGCGAGGTGACCGAAGAGCTCGGGATCGAACTCGCCGAGGTACCGAGGCTGTTGGTGGTCGACTGGGAGGCGCCGCGGCCGCCTGGCTTCGGCGGACTGCGGCTGCTCTACGACGGCGGCCGGCTGGAGAGCGCCGAGGCGGGGCGGGTGCTGCTGCCCGGATCGGAGCTGCGCGGCTGGCGGTTCGTCGCGGAGGAGGAGGCGGCGGAACTGCTGCCGCCGACCCGCTACGAGCGCCTGCGCTGGGCGCTGCGGGCGCGGGAGCGGGGCTCCGCGCTGTATCTGGAGGCAGGCGTCCCGGTCTGACGCGGTGAAGGGCCCCCGCCACGAGGCGAGGGCCCTTCACCGAGGGCGTACGGCTTTCAGCTCGCGCGTACGGCTTCAGTTCTGCGCGGACGCGCGGTTGAGGATCCGGATCAGGTTCAGAGTCAGCTCGCCGCGTAGTTCTGCAGGAACAGCGCCTCGGCGACCGACAGCCGCTCCAGCTCCTCGGGCGAGACGGACTCGTTCACCGCGTGGATCTGCGCCTCCGGCTCGCTCAGTCCGATCAGCAGGATCTCCGCCTCGGGGTAGAGCGCCGCGAGCGTGTTGCACAGCGGGATCGAGCCGCCCATGCCCGAGGACTGCATCTCCTCGCCCGGGTAGGCGACGCGCATCGCCTCGGCCATCGAGGTGTACGCGGGGCTCGTGATGTCCGCCTTGAAGGCCTGGCCCTGGCCCACCTGCTCCAGCGAGACCCGGGCGTTCCACGGCGTGTGCTTCTCGATGTGCGCGTACAGCAGCTTGGTCGCCTCGGCAGCGTCCTGGCCGGGCGGCACCCGCAGGCTGATCTGCGCCCGGGCGCTCGCCGGGATGGAGGGGGTCGCGCCGGCCACCGGGTGGCAGTCGATGCCGATCACGGTGACGGCGGGGCGCGCCCAGATACGGTCGGCGACCGTTCCCGCGCCGGGCAGGTCGACACCGGCGAGAACCTTGGCGTCCTTGCGGAACTCGACCTCCGGATACTGCAGTCCCTCCCACTCCGCCTGCGCCGGGAGCCCGTCGATCACCGTCGAGCCGTCCTCGGCGCGCAGCGAGTCCAGCACGCGGATGAGCGCGGCCAGCGCATCGGGTGCGGCGCCGCCGAACTGGCCCGAGTGCAGATTGCCCTCAAGGGTGTCGATCTGGACGCGGATCATCGTCATCCCGCGCAGAGTCGCCGTCACCGTCGGCAGACCCACCCGGAAGTTCCCGGTGTCACCGATCACGATGGCGTCGGCCGTCAGCAGCTCCGGGTGCGCCTCGGCGTACTGCTCGAGACCGCCGGTGCCCTGCTCCTCCGAGCCCTCGACGATCACCTTCACGGAGACCGGTATGCCGCCGTTCGCCTTGAGGGCGCGCAGCGCCAGCAGATGCATGATGAAGCCGCCCTTGCAGTCGGCGGCACCACGCCCGTACCAGCGGCCCTCCCGCTCGGTCAGCTCGAACGGCGGGCTCACCCACGCGGCCTCGTCCAGCTTCGGCTGCACGTCGTAGTGCGCGTAGAGCAGAACGGTCCGCGCGCCCTCCGGGCCGGGCAGCAGCCCGTACACCGACTGCGAGCCGTCGGGGGTGTCGAGAAGCGCGACGTCCTGGAAGCCCTCGGTGCGCAGCGCGTCGGCCACCCAGTTCGCGGCGGCCTCGCACTCGCTCTTCGGTGCCACGGCCTCGTCCGCCACCGATTGGAAAGCCACCAGTTCCGTCAGCTCCGCCTTGGCGCGGGGCATCAGGGACGCAATGGTCTCGGCGATCGGATTGGCGGTCATGGGCACGCTCCTTGTGGGTGCGACGTTGTGCGATATGTGTACGGCGAATGTGTGGTTGATCCTCCCACGGGCAGGAAGTGACCGCGCCGTAGGATGCCGTCGAGAGCATTGACCACGCCTCGGATCAGGAGCAGAAGCACATCGTGAGCAGCGAGAACGCAGACGCCGTGGGTGAGCCGGACGAGCCGGTGCGCGACCGGCCGGTGTGGGACGTCGTCGTGGTGGGCGGCGGGCCCGCCGGGGCCTCCGCCGCCTACGCGGCCGCGGTGGCGGGCCGTCAGGTGCTCCTCCTCGAGAAGGCCGAACTGCCCCGCTACAAAACCTGCGGCGGAGGGATCATCGGCCCCTCCCGCGACAGCCTGCCGCCCGGCTTCGAGCTGCCGCTGCTGGACCGGGTGCACGCGGTCACCTTCTCGCTGAACGGCAAGCTGACGCGTACGCGCCGTTCCAAGCGGATGCTCTTCGGGCTCATCAACCGGCCGGAGTTCGACGCCGGTCTTGTCGAGCAGGCACAGAAGGCGGGCGCCGTGCTGCGTACGGGCGCGACCGTCTCGCGCGTCGAGCAGCACGGACCTGCCGTGCCGGACCGGCGCACCGTCGCCGTGGTCCTGGCGGACGGCGAGACCGTGCTGGCCCGCGCGGTCGTCGGCGCCGACGGCAGCGCCAGCCGGATAGGCGCTCATGTCGGGGTGAAGCTCGACCAGGTGGACCTGGGCCTGGAGGCCGAGATCCCGGTGCCCGCGACGGTCGCCGAGGACTGGGCAGGGCGGGTGCTCATCGACTGGGGGCCGATCCCGGGCAGTTACGGCTGGGTGTTCCCCAAGGGGCAGACGCTGACGGTCGGAGTGATCTCGGCCCGGGGCGAGGGCGCGGCGACCAAGCGCTATCTGGAGGACTTCATCGCACGGCTCGGGCTCGCCGGGTTCGAGCCCGCGATCTCCTCCGGGCATCTGACGCGGTGCCGCAGCGACGACTCGCCGCTGTCGCGCGGACGGGTGCTGGTGTGCGGGGACGCGGCCGGTCTCCTTGAGCCGTGGACCCGGGAAGGGATTTCCTTCGCGCTGCGGTCGGGGCGGCTCGCGGGGGAGTGGGCGGTACGGATCTCGGAGGCCCACGACGCTGTGGACGCCCGGCGTCAAGCGCTGAACTACGCGTTCGCGATCAAGGCCGGACTGGGTGTGGAGATGGGCGTCGGGCGGCGGATGCTCGCGATCTTCGAGCGCCGTCCGGGGCTCTTCCATGCGGCGATCACCGGTCTGCGGCCCGCCTGGAGGGCGTTCGCGGACATCACGCGCGGATCGACGACACTGGCGGGTCTGGTGCGTACGCACGGGGTGGCGCGGCGGGCGCTGGAAGCCCTGGACCGACGCGCCGAGCCGAGCGAGCGCCGGGAGTCGAGCCGGCCGATGGGTGAGCCGGGCGAGCCGTCGGGCGAATCGTCCGCCTGACCGGCCGCGCCGGTCACTTGGTCACGGTGATCCGGAAGACAGGGTGCTTGGGGGCGGCTGCGAGGAGTTCCTCGTCCGTGGACTTGGCGTTGACGTCCCCGAAGAAACGTCCTACCTCCCAGCCCCAGCGCTCCAGATAGGTACGCAGCAGCGCGGGCTTCTCCTCGTCGGGCAGCTCGACCGCGGTGAACTGCTGGGTCTTGCGGCCGACTTGGAGCTGCCCGCCGCCCGCCGCGCGCAGATTGCGGACCCACTGGGAGTGGCCGCGGGCGGAGATCAGATACGGGCCGCCCTCGTAAGGGAGCGGGTTGACCGGGATGCGCCGCCATTCACCGCTGGTGCGGCCGCGTACCGAGAGCTCGGCGGTGCCCATGAGGCTGATGCCGTGGCGGGCGAGCCAGGCGACAGAGCCGTTGACGATGTTGTCGAAGCGGCCGGGCTTGATGTAGTGCGCCTGCGACATCGGGGTCTCCTGTGGTTGAGAGAGCAGTGCTCTCGCTTAAGAGCAGTGTGCACTGGATCGGCGATCCAATGCAAGAGCACTGCTCTCATTGTTGAGCACTGCTCCAAAACGTGAGAGACTGCACCCCATGACCACGATCCGAGGGGCCAGGGAACGGGCCCGAGTCGAAGTCACCGCAGCCATCAAGGACGAGGCCCGCAAACAGCTTGCGGCCGAGGGCGCCGCCAAGCTCTCCCTGCGCGCCGTCGCCCGCGAACTGGGCATGGTCTCCTCCGCTCTCTACCGCTACTTCCCCAGCCGCGACGAGCTGCTGACCGCCCTCATCGTCGACGCCTACGACGCCGTCGGCGCCGCAGCCGAGACCGCCCTGGCCAAGGCCCCCGACCTCCACGATCACCCGGACCGCTGGATCGCGCTCTGCTCGGCCGTCCGAGCCTGGGCGCTCACCCACCCCCATGAGTACGCCCTGATCTACGGCTCCCCCGTCCCCGGCTACTCCGCCCCCATGGACACCGTCGGACCCGCCTCCCGCGTCGGACTCGCAATGATCTCGATCGCCCGCGATGCCCACCGCGCCGACGGCATCGCGCTGCCCCCGCTCGCCGAGGAACTGCGTCCCGAAGCGCACCGGCTCACCGCCACCGTCGCGCCCGATCTGCCGCCCGCCGTCGTCGTGGCCCTGGTGAGCGCCTGGCCGCAGCTCTTCGGGCTGATCTCCTTCGAGCTCTTCGGCCAGTTCAACCGTGTCGTCGAGGACCGGGACGCCTTCTTCGCGCATGCCGTGGCCCGCCTCGCGCACGAGATCGGACTGCGGGACGCGCAGCCGCGGGGGCGTTGACGTACTGCACAGGGAGTACGTGTGATCACCACGCCCGGCTGACGCCCGGGCAGCCCTGCCCGGTCTAGCGTGGCCGGTATGGATGAGCAGCGCACCCGCTTCTGCGGTGGTCCCTCCTGGGCACGGGGCGGAGGACCGCCGCCGCCGTTGCGTCTGTGGGACACCCGGCGGAGCACCGGCAGGGTGCCCTGGCCGTCGACGGTCGTCCTGGCCGTCTTCGTCATGGTGGGGTCGGGATTCGCTGCGCACAGCCAGCCCGATCGTGAGGCGCTCGACACCTTCGCGCGCGTGCTGCTGCTCATCGGCCCGGCGATTTTGCTGCTGCGCAACCGCTGGCCGGTCTTCTCCGTCTTCGGCGTCTGCGCGACCGCGCTCGTCTACTTCGCCGCGGGTTATCCCTACGGGCCCGTCTTCCTCACCGTCGCAGTCGGCGCCTTCGCCGCCGTCGTCTCCGGGCACCGGCGCGCCGCCTGGTGGGCCGTCGGCGGGCTCTGGGTCTGCCATCTGCTGATCGCCCACTGGCTCTACGCGTATCTGCCACCCAGCCACGACAGGGCCGCACCCTGGGGACAGCAACTGGTCATCGCCGCCTGGGTGGTGGCGATTCTCGCGGCCTCGGAACTCGTACGCGTACGACGCGAGGTGTGGGCCCGTGAAGGCGCAGAACGCGCCGCCGCCGAGAAGCGCCGCGCCGACGAGGAGCGGCTGCGGATCGCCCGCGAGCTGCACGACGTACTCGCCCACTCCATCTCGGTCATCAACGTCCAGGCGGGCGTGGGCCTTGCCCTGCTCGACACCAACCCGGAGCAGGCCCGTACCGCGCTCACCACCATCAAGGCGGCGAGCAAGGAGGCACTGGGCGAGGTGCGCCAGGTCCTCGACACACTCCGTACGCCGGGCGACGCCCCGCGAGCGCCCGCCCCGGGCCTCGACCGGCTCCCCGAACTCGTCGAACAGGCCGCGAGCGCCGGACTGCGGGTGGAGATCGAGACGGAGGGGGAGCGGACAGCGCTGCCGCCGGGCACCGATCTCGCCGCCTTCCGGATCGTCCAGGAGGCCCTGACCAATGTCGTACGCCACTCGGGATCGCGCACCGCGCGCGTGCGGATCGCGTACGCCCCGGGCCGGCTCGATCTGCGGATCGACGACGAAGGCCCGGCCGCCCGTTCGGACGCGGGCGGCAGCGGCAACGGCCTCGTCGGAATGCGGGAGCGGGCCGCCGCGCTGGGTGGCACGATCGAGGCGGGGCCACGGCCGGACGGTGGCTTCCGGGTACGGGCCGACCTCCCCGTGCAGCCGAAGGAGACGATGTGATCCGCGTACTGCTCGCCGACGACCAGCTGCTGGTGAGGGCGGGCTTCCGGGCGCTGCTCGATGCCCAGCAGGACATCGAGGTGGCGGGCGAGGCGGCCGACGGCGAGGAGGCGGTCCGACTGGTGCGCGAACTGCGCCCCGACGTCGTGCTGATGGACATCCGGATGCCGGTACTCGACGGCCTGGCCGCCACCCGCAGAATCACCGGGGACGAGCGGCTCGGCGAAGTGAAGGTGGTCATGCTGACCACCTTCGAGCTCGACGAGTACGTCTTCGAGGCGATCCGCTCCGGAGCGTCGGGCTTCCTGGTGAAGGACACCGAGCCGGAGGAACTGCTCCGTGCGGTACGGGCGGTGGTGGAGGGCGACGCGCTGCTCTCCCCGGGCGTGACACGCCGTCTGATCGCGGAGTTCGCGGCCCGCTCCAAGGCGCCCACCGATGCCGAGGGGCTCGGCGAACTCACGGAACGGGAGCGGGAGGTGATGGCCCTGGTCGGCATCGGACTCTCGAACCAGGAGATCGCCCGCAGGCTCGTGGTCAGCCCGCTCACCGCCAAGACGCATGTGAGCCGCACGATGGTGAAGCTCGGTGCCCGCGACCGGGCCCAACTGGTCGTGCTGGCCTATGAGTCGGGCTTGGTACGCCCCGGCTGGCTCGGCTGACCGGGCTTGACCGCCCTACCGGGAAAGCGCCACAGCACGTACACCACGCGCACCGCGAAGACGAGCAGGCCGGCCACGGTGCCTGCGGCGACCAGTCCGCGCTCGGCCGCGGACGACATGGGGATCACCATCATCGGTCCGGCGATCGCCAGGAAGGTCAGCCCCCCGACCACGAAGGCGCTGGCCAGTGCGTAGCCGATCTCGACCGTGACCGCGTCGCGCTCCGCCTGTGTCCGTCTCCCCATGTACGGAGTGTCACAGGGCGGCGGCCGACGGGCAAGAACTCCCGTCGCCGCCGCCCCCTTGAGCACGGTGCCGGTCAGTCGCCGACCGTCACCCGCTCCGGCTCCGTCTCCGGCACGGACTTCGCCACCAGGACGGTCGGTCCGCTGGTGCGGGCGCGGCGCAGCCCGGTCAGCGTGATCAGCAGCCCGGCCGCCGCGATCGCGGTGACCACCACGAGGCCCGGCCTGAAGCTGTCGAGCACCGCCTGCGGAGAGCGGTCCGTGCCGCCTCCCGCCGTGATGACCGCGGTGACGACGGCGAGGAAGATCGCCCCGCCGACCTGGATCGAGGTGTTCAGCAGGCCCGAGACCATGCCCTGCTCGTGGTCCTCCACGCCGCTGGTGGCCTGGATGTTGAGCGAGGGGAAGACCAGGGCGCAGGCCGCGCCGAGCAGCAGCATCGACGGCAGGATCACGGCGGCGTAGGTCGGCGAGAGGTCGATCTGGAGGAAGAGCGCATACGCGATCACCAGCAGGCTGAAGCCGGCCGCGATCACGCGGGGCGTGCCGAAGCGGTCCACGACCGAGCCGATCTTCGTCGAGGAGATCGCCACCAGCGCTCCGGCCGGAAGGAAGGCCAGCGCCGTCTGCAGCGCCGACCAGCCGAGCAGGGACTGCATGTACTGCGTGACGAGGAACTGGAACCCGACGTACGAGCCGAAGAAGAAGGCCGCGCCGAGATTGGCCCGTATCTGGCTGCCCGAGCGCAGTACACCCAGCCGGATCAGGGGGTGCGAGCTGCGCCGTTCGATGGTGATGAAGACGGTGAGCAGCACGGCCACGGCCAGGAAGGACAGCAGGGTGCGTGCCGAGGCCCAGCCCGCTTCGGGGGCCTGGACGACGGTGAAGACGAGCAGCAGCATCGAGGCCGTGCCGGTGACGGCCCCCGGCAGGTCGTAGCCCTTCCCGGAGTCCTCGCGGCTGCTCTGCGGGATCAGCTTGATGCCGACCAGCAGGGCGAGCAGCGCGATGGGTGCGGGCAGCAGCATCGTCAGGCGCCAGCTCACCTCGGTGAGCAGCCCGGACAGCACCAGACCCATGGAGAAGCCGGTGGCGGCGCAGGTGGTGTAGATGGCCAGCGCGCGGTTGCGCTGCGGGCCTTCCTTGAAGGTCGTGGTGATGATGGAGAGTCCGGCGGGCGCGGTGAACGCGGCGCTCAGACCCTTGATGAAGCGACTGGCGATCAGCAGCGGCCCGGAGTCGACGAGCCCGCCGAGAAGCGAGGCGAGTGCGAAGACGGCAAGCGCGATCAGGAACACCCGGCGCCGGCCGAGGAGGTCGGCGGCGCGGCCGCCGAGCAGCAGCAGGCCGCCGTATCCGAGGATGTAGCCGCTGACGATCCACTGCAGGGTCGAGGTGGAGAGATCGAGATCGGTCCCGATCGAAGGCAGGGCGACGCCGACCATTGATACGTCGAGGGCGTCGAGGAACATCGCCGCGCAGAGCACGAGCAGAGTGCCCCACAGTCGAGGGCTCCAGCGTTCCTGCGCTACGGGTTCGGTGAGCGGAGAGGTCATGGGTAGGACAGTACATGCACATGCATTGAATGCAACTGCATTTAATTCCGATGCAACAAAGTCCGTCTTTTCTGCTAACGTGCGGTCATGGCGGCGAAGAAGTCCGAGCGAGCGCTCGTGGATGAGTGGCGTGACGTCCTCGCGCTGCATGCCCGTACGATCTGCGAGCTCGACCGCGAGCTCCATCAACACGGGCTCGGCGCCAGTGACTTCGAGGTCCTCGATGTGCTCGCCGAAGAGACCGGGGACGACGGCGACTGTTCGTTCCGGGTGCAGGAGCTCGCGTCCCGCGTCCATCTGAGCCAGAGCGCGCTGTCGCGGCTGGTCGCCCGGCTGGAGAAGGACGGCCTGGTCACCCGCGGGATGTGCAGCGAGGACCGGCGCGGTGTGCGGGTCGCGCTCACGGAAGCGGGCCGGGCCCGCCATGCCGAGGTGCAGCCGTTGCAGCGCGCGGTGCTCTCCAGGATGCTGCCGCGCCCGTCCGCGTAGGCGGATCTACGGCTCGGTGAGGGCGGACTGCTCACGCCACAGCTTCGCGAGCTCCGTGTCGCCCGTGACGGAAACGGCGCTCAGCGGCAGCCGGTTCCACAGTGTCAGATAGAGCTGCTCCGCTGTGCCGCTCAACTCGCAGTCCGCGGGCCCCTCTTCCATGGGCTCTGCGCGGGGCGTGTCCGTCGATATCCACACGGTCCATACGTCGTCCGTGTCGAGGGGCCGTACGCGAAGGGCGCGGGGTGCCTCGGAGCGCAGTCGGCTTCGGCCGTGAAAACCGGTCAGCAGCTCGGCGATGCCGTCCGCGGCGAAATCAGGCGCGACCGGGCCGGGCTTGCCCGCCGCCGCGGACTCGATGTCCGTTCGGTACAACGCCGTCTCGTGCGCCTGCCGCCGCGCCCAGAAGGCGAGCGGCGACGGCGCGGGCAGAAAGGTCCAGCACTCCACATCGGCAGGCGCCTCGCTCAGCGCAGCCACCAGCAGACCGTGACCCTCCCGGAACCACTCCACGAGCTCGTCCCCGTCGAGCTCGGTCTGCTCGTCGGCGGGGCGGTAGTGCGTCCGGCCCTCGGTGATGAAGGCGGTCGCCCAGCGGTGGACCGTGCCGATGTGCCGGAGCAGATCCCGCACCTGCCGGCCCGGGAAGGCCGGCACCGGTGCTTCGGGTCCCGCTTCGACGGCGGCCGCGGCCAGCAACTGGCCCTCCCGTACAAGGAACTTGATCAGCCGGTCGGTCTCCATGCCGCCGATTGTGCCACCGCGCTCACACGCCCTGGGGGTGCGCGGAGTGCGGCCTTCCGCGGAGCAGTCGTACGAAGAGTCCGAGCGCGAGCGACTGCACCAGTACGGACACCACCAGCGCGGTGTACAGGAACGGCGCGGACCCGATGACCGCGTCGCCGAAGAGTTCACCGGCCATCAGGAAGACGAACATCATCGGTGAGGCCAGCAGGAAGAGCCATATACCGGCGAACGAGGCGTCCTCGTGGTGGACGAAGACGGTGTCGATCGTGACGTAGAGCGTCGCGACCGCGACGAGCGCCAGATACACCTGGGAGGCGCGATTGCCGAAGGTGAGCCGCGTCAGTGTGCCGAGCCGTTCCGATGTCATGGTGTTCTCCCGCATGGGCGACGTTGTTCCCATGGTCCGCCCGGGACGGCGGATCGGCCTGAGTAGGCGTACTCAGCCGCCCTGGGGTACGGACACCTTTCGTGCCGTGTACCCGATCAGGGCCGCCCCACCGGCGAGGGCGGCCACGGTCGTCAGGGCCACGGGCAGCGAGAACCAGTCGGCGAGGAAACCGATCGCGGGCGGGCCCAGCAGCATCCCGCCGTATCCGAGCGTCGACGCCGCCGCGACCCCGCCGGGTCCGGCGAGTGCGCCCGCCCTGGCCACCGCGACCGGGAAGATGTTCGCGAGACCCAGGCCGGTCACCGCGAAGCCGAGCAGAGCGAGCCACGCCGTGGGCGCGAGCGCGCCGAGCAGCATTCCGGCCGCCGCGGTGGTGCCGCCCGCGACGAGCGTGCGGGTCTGGCCGAGCCGTTCGAGCAGCGCCGTGCCGGAGAGGCGGCCTGCGGTCATGGCGAGCGCGAAGAGGGAGTAACCGGCGGCGGCGATGCCCGGGTGGGCGTGCAGGTCCTGTTCGAGGTGGAGCGCGCCCCAGTCGGCCATCGCGCCTTCTCCGTACGCCGTGCAGAGCGCGATCACGCCGAAGAGGACGACGATCCGGCGCGTACGCCCCTTCAGCCTGCTCGGTGCCCGCTCCTTCTTCGCCCGGTCGGCGACGGGCGCCGGGTGGCGCAGCAGGACGGGTCCCGCGACGCCGGTGACCAGCAGGCCGATCACGGTGAGGGTGAGCAGATGCGCGGTGGGGGAGAGGCCGCCCGCGACGAGTCCGCCCAGACCCGCGCCGATCATGCCGCCGAGGCTGAACGCCGCGTGGAAGCTGGGCATCACCGGCCGCCGCATGGCCGCGACCAGATCCACCGCCGCGCTGTTCATGGCGACATTGACCCCGCCGTACGCGGCCCCGAAGACCAGCAGCACAAGACCGAGCGCGAGCGCCGAATGCGTCAGCGGCGGAAGGGCGATGCTCAGCGACATCAGGGCGCCGCTGACGACCGTCACCGGATGGCTGCCGTAGCGGCGGCAGAGGCGCCCGGTCAGCGTCATCGTCACCACCGCACCCGCTGAGACGCCGAGCAGGGCGAGCCCCAGATCGCTCGCCGACGATCCGGTCTGCTCCTTGATCGCGGGGATGCGGACAACCCAGCCGGCGAAGAGGAAGCCGTCGAGCGCGAAGAACACGGTCAGCGCGGTGCGGAGGCGGGACAGGGAGGCTGAGGCGGTGATTCCGCCGGGTCCCCCGGGAACGGCCGTCCGTGGTTTGTTTAGTAGCGGCACAAAGTCAGGATAGGGCCCGGAGCCCGATCCGTACAAGGCGGCTGCTCAGCCTCCGGATCATGGGAGACTCGCCTGCATGAACGGCAAGGCGACAACGATCAAAACGAGGCTGGAGAGGGGCCGTGGTGCTCTCGGCCCCGCGCTGGAACTGGTTCATACGGGCCGCGCGCCCACCCGCGCCGTACTCACCGCCGAACTCGGCGTCACTCGCGCCACCGCCGGCGCGGTGGCCGCGGAACTCGTAGCGCTCGGTTTGATCCGGGTCGACTCCAGGCCCGGCGCCGCCGCCGGCTCCCAGGGCCGCCCCTCCCACCGGCTCGCCGTCAACGATGCGGGCCCTGTCGTCCTCGCCGCCCAAGTGCACGCCGACGGCTTCCGCGCCGCGCTCGTCGGACTCGGCGGCCGTACCGTCGCCACCGCACCCGGCTGCGTCACCGTCTCCGAAGACCCGGCCCAGGTGCTCGGCGAGGTCGTCGACGCGGGCGCCGCCCTGCTCCGCGAGAGCGGCAGGCGGTGTGTGGGCGCGGGCCTCGCCGTGCCCTCGGCCGTCGCCGAACCGGAAGGCACCGCCCTCAATCCGCTCCACCTCGCCTGGCCTGCCGGGGCCCCCGTCCGCGACATCTTCGCCGAGCAGGTCCGCGCCGCGGGCATCCAGGGGCCCGCGTTCACCGGCAACGATGTCAACCTCGCAGCCCTCGCCGAACACCGGCACGGCGCGGGCCGCGGTGCCCAGCACCTGCTCTGCGTCGCCACCGGCCACCGCGGCGTCGGCGGGGCGCTGGTCCTCGACGGCCGTCTGCACACCGGCAGTTCCGGCCTCGCGCTCGAAGTCGGCCACCTCACCGTCAACCCCGAGGGACGCCCCTGCCACTGCGGCAGCCGCGGGTGCCTCGATGTCGAGGCCGATCCGCTCGCCTTCCTCACGGCCGCGGGACGCGACCCCGGGCCCGAGGTCTCGCTGCTCCAGCAGTGCCGGGAGCTGCTGCGTACGGAGTACGACGACCCGGCCGTACGAAACGCGGGCGAGGAGCTCATCGACCGCCTCGGCCTCGGGCTCGCCGGTCTTGTCAATATCCTCAACCCCGACCGCATCATCCTCGGCGGGCTGCACCGCGAACTGCTCGACGCCGACCCCGAGCGGCTGCGCGCCGTGGTGGCCGACCGCAGCCTGTGGGGGCGCAGCGGCGGCGTGCCGATCCTGGCCTGCACGCTGGATCACAACAGCCTGGTGGGAGCTGCCGAGTTGGCATGGCAGCCGGTCCTCGACGACCCGCTGGGGGCGCTCGGCTGACCCCCGTGGTCGTAGGGTGGCCGGCACGCAGGAGAACTTCGGCGGCCAGCCATACGACAGCGGAGATGGCCATGCGGACGGTGCTGAGGCGCAATCGGATCGCCCACGACGACGCCCTGAGCGGGGACGGGGATCAGACGGCGGCCGCGGGCACGGGCGGACCCGGCCATGGCGCGCAGCGGGATGCACGACCTGCCGGCCGCACGGGCGGGAACACCCGTCCGGGGGCACGATGGACGCGTGGCGGCGCACTTCCGGGTAGTCGACGACCTATGACCCACAAGCCCTCCGGCGCGGCTCCACACGCGCACCGGCTCCACGACCTGCGCCGCAGGATTCTTGCGTCACCCGTCGGGCTGGCCTGGAACCGCGGCCGCGAGATGGAGCTGATGCATCGTGCGATGGGCTTCGCCGCACTGGGCTTTCTGACGCTCGTC
Source organism: Streptomyces sp. NPDC005408 (assembly GCF_040606445.1). Lineage (NCBI taxonomy): Bacteria > Bacillati > Actinomycetota > Actinomycetes > Kitasatosporales > Streptomycetaceae > Streptomyces > Streptomyces sp. NPDC005408. The sequence goes on from NZ_JBEXEX010000007.1 coordinate 181,309, forward strand.
CCGCTGCTGATCGTCGTCGCGGCGGCCGACCCGGCGAGCGGACAGGGATTCGCCCGCTGGCTGAGCCAGGCGCTGGGGGTCTCGGCAGCCTCCCAGGACGAGGTCGAGCGGCTGTTCGCATCGCCGGGTGAGGCGTTGCAGCGCACGACCGCGTTCGGTCTCGCCGCGCTCGCAGTCTTCGGTCTGACCTTCGGCTCGGCCGTACAGACGGGTTACGAGAAGGTCTGGGATCTGCCGACCGCCCGCTGGCACACCATGTGGCGGCATGTCGTGTGGCTGGCCCTGCTCATCTTCGGCCTCCTGGCCTTCGTCAACACGCCCCTGTCGGAGGAATCGATCCCGGTCACCGTGCTCGGCGCCGTCGCCGACCTGATCGGCACCATCCTGTTCTTCTGGCTCTCCCAGCGGGTGCTGCTCGGCGGCCGGGTCCGCTGGCGGGCGCTGCTGCCCGGGGCGGTGGCCACGGCCGTGGGCATGCTGGGCCTGCGGGTCTTCTCGCAGCTCGTCTTCTCGCCGCTGATCGCCTCGAACGCCGTCACCTTCGGCCCGTTCGGGACGGTGCTCGTCATCCAGTCCTGGCTGGTCGGCGTGGGCTTCGTGGTCTACGGCGGCGCGCTGGTGGGACGCCTGTTCCACGAAGAGCGCGTACGGCGACAGCTGGAACGCGAGACGGCAGAACCGGTCTAGAGGGTGTCTTTCCCCCTAGACCCTGTCCGGCCGATCTTGCCGGGTTCGCGTGCCCTGGCACGCACTCCCCCGTAGCCCTTCGGGCACGGGAGGTGCCCCCACGCTGCGTTGTCGTCAGTCGCCGACGCTCCGCGTCGGCTCCTTCCTCCGCCTTGCGATCGCACGCACCGCAGTGACATCAGCCGTTCCGCGGCGGGCCGTTCACTGATCCGGCCTGATCCAAACGACAGGCCCTAGGCCCACTCGGCTGCGAAGGCGCATGGCTCACCAGTGCCGACCCCGGGGCAGTTCGGGCCGCTGCGGGGCCGACAGATGCAGGACCTGGAAGGCATCGCCGGCCGCCTCGGGCGCGTCCTTGGCCCAGAGCGCGAAGTGCAGCAGTTCCCAGTTCCGGGGATCGATGGCTGCGGCGGCCGCCACCGCACCCTCCGAGCTCGCGAGTCCTCGATGCTCCTCCAGCGCCCGTTCCACGGCTGCGGCGGGCGCTTCGTACTCCCGCAGGCGTACCCGACGGCGGGTAGCGGCCTGCGGCACGGCTCCGGATGCGGGCCCCTCCTCGTAGGCCAGGCCCGTCCAGTGCTGTACGACAGGCCGTCCGAAGTCGTTCACGATGCCCTGGAATCCGGGCCCCCACAGGAAGCCGTTCATGCCTTCGGGCGCGGCCCACAGATAGAACGGCGCGTACTGGTTCACCGGCGAGCCGTCGGCGCGCTCGCGCATCAGATACGCCTTGAGGCCCAGCCCGGGGAAGTCGTCGAGGAGATGCCCCCTCGTCGCGACCCGCTCACGGATGATCCCCATGTCGTAGTCGGCGGGCAGGGTGATCTCGTACTGCATCGCATGCATCAGTCGCTCCCGTTGGTCCGCAGCAGGGTGAGCAGGCCCCTCACGCCCGCGTCGAAGACGGCCGTGGAGCCGGAGGCCCGGGCCAGCACATAGCCGCCCTGCACGGTCGCGACGATCGTTGCCGCGATCTCGGCGGGTACCAGCGCGGTGCTCAACTCGCCCCGGTCCAGGCCCTCCTGGACGATCGCAGCGAGTCGGCCCCGCAGCCAGTCGAGCGTCTCGTCGACGGGGGCGCGCAGCTCGTCGCTGGCGATGACGTCCGGGTCCATCGTCAGCCGTCCGACCGGGCAGCCGCGCAGCACATCGCGCTCGCGCAGCAGATACGCGCTGATCCGCTCGTAGGCCGTCCCCTCGACGCCCAGTGCCGCATCCGCGCTCGCGCGCATCTCCTCGGCCGTGCGCCGGATCGCCGCCAGTGCCAGATCGGGCTTGCCCGTGAAGTGGTGGTACATGCTGCCCTGGCCGGCGCCCGCCTGCTGCTGGATCGCCTTGGGGCTGGTGCCCACATATCCGCGCTCCCACAGCAGCTCACGGGTGGCCTCGATCAGCCGCTCGGGAGTGCTCATGGAGGCACTGTACATACTAGTAGGTACAGAATCCAGGGCGGTCGGGAGCAGTCGCGAAAGCCCTGCGTACTCCCGGGGTGGTACGCGCAGTGCCGCTGGCCGTACGACGACTTCGACCCCCTGTCGGCGGGAGCCTCGGAAGCGACAAGGAACCACGCACCACCATCGCCACCGAGGAGCTGAACCGAGATGAACACCCTGGCGTACGACGGGCCCGGCCCGTGGATTCTCTTCTTCCCGCTGATCTGGGCGGCCGTCGTCGTCGGCGTCGTCACCGTCCTGCGCCGCACCGGTATCTGGCGCGGCCGCCGCGGCCCCGGCCCCTGGCAGGGCACCCGCGCGGCCTACGGCGAGAACTCGCCCATCGCGATCATCGGGCGCCGCTTCGCCTCCGGTGAGATCGACGAGGACGAATACTGGCGCCGACTGTCCGTCCTGGACGAGCAGTTCGGCCGCACGGCGGGCAAGGACGGTGCGGCATGACCACCACCGCCACCCTGACCCGTGTCGCCGCCCGCGTCGTCGACGCCGTGAAGGTCTACGGCAAGGGCGACACCGAAGTGAGGGCCCTGGACGGGGTGAGTGTCGACTTCCCGGTCGGCCGCTTCACCGCGATCATGGGGCCCTCGGGCTCCGGCAAGTCCACGCTGATGCACTGCGCCGCGGGGCTCGACACGCTCACCTCGGGCTCAGCCCTCATCGGCGACACCGATCTGAGCGCGCTCGACGACCGCAAGCTCACCCTGCTGCGGCGCGAGCGCATCGGCTTCGTCTTCCAGGCCTTCAACCTCATCCCCACCCTCACCGTCGCCGAGAACATCACGCTCCCCATGGACCTGGCGGGGGAGCGGGCCGAGGGTGAGTGGCTCGACGCCCTCATCGACACCGTCGGACTGCGCGACCGGTTGCACCACCGGCCGAGCGAGCTCTCCGGCGGTCAGCAGCAGCGCGTCGCCGTGGCCCGCGCCTTCGCCGGCCGGCCCGACGTGGTCTTCGCCGACGAGCCCACCGGCAATCTCGACTCCCGCTCGGGCGAAGAGGTGCTGCGGCTGCTGGGCCGGGCGGTGCGCCAGACGGACCGTACGGTCGTGATGGTCACCCATGACCCGGTCGCCGCAGCCCACGCCGACGAGGTCGTCTTCCTCGCCGACGGACGGCTCGTCGACCGGATGGAGGCCCCGACCGCCGAGCGCGTCCTGGACCGTCTCAAGGCCTTCGACGCCAAGGGGGCGACGACATGAGCGGCAGCCGCGCCTCGCTGCGCATCAGCCTCAACTCCCTGCGCGCCCACAAACGGCGCTTCGCAGGCACCTTCACCGCCGTACTGCTCGGCGTGGCCTTCCTCGCGGGCACCCTCATCATGGGCGACACACTGCGCGGCAGCTTCGACACCATGTTCGCCAGCGCCAACGGCGGCACGGACGCCGTCGTCCGCAGCTCCAACGTCGTCACCGTCTCCGGCGAGGGTCAGGGCACCAGGCAGCCCGTGCAGACCGACCTCGTGTCCAGGATCGAGAAGACCCCGGGCGTCGCCGCCGCCGAGCCCAGCATCCAGGGCGCCGGACAGCTCGTCGGATCCAACGGCAAGGCCATCGGCGGTCAGGGCCCGCCCACCCTCGCCGGCAACTGGATCGCCGACCCGGAGCTCAACCCGTACCAGCTCGCCGAAGGACGTGCCCCGGCGAAAAGCGGCGAAGTCGTGATCAACCGCGGTACGGCAGACAAGGGCGGGCTGAAGATCGGCGACCAGACCGTGCTGCGCACACCCGACCCGGTGAAGGTCACCGTCGTCGGACTTGCCACCTTCGGCGGCGAGGACGGGATGGGTCAGGTCACCTTCACCGGCATGACCCTGGCCGACGCCGAGAAGTACCTCACCCCGAAGCCGGGCGAGGCGGCGTCCATCCAGGTGCGGGCCGGTCCCGGCACCAGTCAGCAGGAGCTCGTCGACGCGCTGACGCCCGTACTCCCCAAGGGAGTAGAGGCGATCACCGGGCAGGAGTCCACCGAAGAGAACCAGGACATGATCTCCGGTCAGTTCCTGAATCTGTTCACCACACTCCTGCTGGTCTTCTCCGGCATCGTGCTGCTCGTCGCGACCTTCTCCATCTACAACACGTTCGCGATCGTCATCGCCCAGCGCACCCGTGAGAACGCGCTGCTGCGCGCGCTCGGCGCATCGCGCCGTCAGGTCGTCGGTTCGACGCTCGTCGAGGCGGCCGTCGTCGCGCTGGTCGCGTCCACGGCCGGACTGCTCGGCGGCATCGGTATCGCCGCCGGACTCCAGGCGCTCTTCCCGGTCATCGGCTTCCCCTTCCCGGACGGCAACCTGGTGATCAGCGGTGTCTCGATCGTGCTGCCGCTCGCCGTCGGCATGATCGTGTGCCTCGGCTCCGCGCTGATGCCCGCCGTCCGCGCCGGGCGCACCGCACCGCTGGCCGCGCTGCGCGAGACGGCCGTGGACGACTCCGCTGCCTCCAAGCAGCGTGCGTACGTCGGTACGGGCGTGGCACTGGCGGGAATCGGCATGATCCTGGTCGGAGCCGTCGTCAGCCCGTCCATCTGGCTCGCGGCGGCGGGCGCAGTGCTGGCCCTGGCCGCCTTCGTGGTGCTCGGTCCGGTGGCGTCCTCGTACGCGGTACGGATCCTGGGCGGGCCGCTCGACCGGCTTCGCGGTGTCTCAGGCAGCCTGGCCAAGCGCAACGCCCTGCGCAGCCCCAAGCGCACCGCCGCCACCGCGACCGCGCTGATGATCGGCGTTGCCGTCGTTTCCCTGTTCACCGTCTTCGGCGCCTCGCTGAAGGCGACCATGGACCAGACGGTCTCCCGGTCCTTCGCGGGTGATGTCGCCGTCAGCGCGCCGTCCTTCGGCGCCGGCGGCAGCGGGCTCAGCCCGAAGCTCGCCCCGGCCATCGCCGCGCAGCCCGAGGTGCAGACCGCGGTCGGCCTCGGCAAGGGCGTCGCGGAAGTCGACGGCGCGGGGCGCCAGCTGACCGTCACAGACCCGGTGGCGCTCGGCACGTCCTTCGATCTCGGCACCGTGCAGGGCTCGCTCGCCGATCTGGGCACCAATGGCCTGGCCGTCGCGGACACCGAGGCCGGCAAGAAGGGCTGGAAGCCCGGATCCACCGCCGAACTCGCCTTCACCGACGGCAAGAAGCAGACCTTCACGGTCCGCGCCGTCTTCGAGCAGTCGGAGCTGGCGGGCGACTATGTCATCACCCGCCAGGCCTGGGCACCGCACCGGGGGCAGGACTCCGACACCCTGATCGCCGTCACTTTCAAGGACGGTGTGTCCGCCGCCGACGGCAAGGCCGCGGTGGAGAAGACCGCGGCTGCGTACGGCAATCCCGAGGTGCAGACCCGCGGCGAGTACGCGCAGAGTGCGGCCGGAGCCATCGACATGATGCTCACCCTGGTCTACGCCCTGCTCGCGCTCGCCGTCGTGATCGCGTTGCTCGGCATCGCCAACACCCTCACCCTGGCGATCCACGAACGCACCAGGGAACTGGGTCTGTTGCGGGCCGTCGGACAGACCAGGAGGCAGCTGCGCTCCATGGTCCGCTACGAGTCGGTGCTGGTCGCCGCGTTCGGCACGGCAGGCGGCCTGGCGCTGGGCGGACTGCTCGGCTGGGTGCTCGTCAAGGCGTCCGAAGGCGCGGGCGACACCGCCTTCGCGTTCGCCGTACCGCCGGTGCAGCTCCTGGTGGTCGCGATGGTCGGCCTGGTGGCCGGTGCGGTCGCGGGCTGGCGGCCCGCGCGCCGCGCGGCACGCCTGGATGTGCTGCGCGCCATCGCCACGGAGTAGTCCGAGCGTTGCCCTTGAGCGCCGGACGGGCTTGAAAGCCCGTCCGGCGCTCAAGGGCAGAACACAGCAAGCCCGTCCGGCGCTTGACGGCAAACACAGCGAGCCGGTCCGGCGCTCGCGATCAGCGTGCCACGGTCGAGCGCGCCGTTGCGCGTTCGCGCACACCGTCCTGTGTCTCGGCGAACGGGCCGTCCGTCGTCGCTCCGTACACCATCGGATACGTCGGCAGAGCCACCGCGGGCGAGGGCGCCGAGAGCGTGAACCAGACGATCTTCCCGGTGTCGCCCTTGGGCCGTACGCCCCAGCTTTCGCTCACCGCCGCTATCAGCGAGAGCCCACGGCCGGAGGTGGCCAGAGCATCGGCGTCCCGCACGGCCGGAAGACGTGGATCGTGGTCATGGACCGAGACCGTGAGCCGGTCGAGCAGCAACTCGATCTCGACGGTGCACATTTTGTCGGGTTGGGCATGGCGGTGGACATTGGTCAGCAACTCGGTGACGCCGAGCGCCGCCTGGTCGATCAAAGGATCGAGATGCCAGTAGCGCAGTTGCGCCGAGATGATTCTGCGGACCTGACCGATCCGCGACGGCAGGGCCTGGAGCTCCACCGTGCAGTGCCTGCTTGGCTGGCTGATCACGGCTGCGACTCCCCGAATGAGGTCCGGAAGACGAAGGATCGGATCCAGCAGTTGGCTGGCTGCTGATGTGTCCGGCGGGCTGGATCACAGCGTGACCGCCGGTAAACCCTGAGTGACGTGAGACAAGCGTGAACCAGTGACGACGGTCCCGCAACTCGCAGCACCCGGGCGGGTACTCTCAGCTCCTGGCGCCGCCCGCGCCGCGCACGGCCTCCAGGAAGCGTCCGGCCAGCGCCCGGCCCTCCGGCCTGTGGTCGCGCTGCCCCATAGTGAGCCGGTACCTCTTGCCGTTCAGCGTCGCGATCGTGCTCGCGTCGTCGGCGAACCAGGGCTTACCCGCCCTGACCGCGCGCACCGGTGCGCTCGCGATCACCCGGCCGTAGCTGGTGAGCAGCGCCAGCCTGCCGTCCTTGATCAGCACTTGTCCGGCCCTCGTGAGCGAGCGCGGCCACCGCTCGATCCGCACGCCCGTAGCGCTGAATTCGGGCTCTGCCATCGCCATCGAGTCTCCGCCCCCTTCGCACCTTTTCCTGGTGGCAAGTCTGCACAACTCAGGCCGGGTTCACCAGTACGTGACCGAAGGCAGGGTCGGCTCCTGGCCTGCAAGTGACCCCTATGGATCCCCAAAGTGAACGTTTGTGCAGGTGAGGGGCTTACTGTGGCGAGTGGGGACCGGATTGGACAAGGCGAGGAACGGCACGGATGAGCACCAGTGGGAAGTCAGTGACGGGCGAGGCGATGGCGACCGTCGATGTGGACCGCAGCGATCCGCAGTACCGGGCATGGCTGAAGGAAGCAGTACGCAAGGTCCAGGCCGATGCGAACCGCTCCGCCGACACGCATCTGCTGCGTTTCCCGCTGCCCGAGGAGTGGGGAATCGACCTCTACCTCAAGGACGAGTCCACCCATCCGACCGGCAGCCTCAAGCACCGCCTCGCGCGGTCGCTGTTCCTCTACGGCCTGTGCAATGGCTGGATCCGGCCGGGCAAACCGGTCATCGAGGCCTCCAGCGGCTCGACCGCGGTCTCCGAGGCGTACTTCGCCAAGCTGATCGGCGTCCCCTTCATCGCGGTGATGCCGCGCACGACCAGCCCCGAGAAGATCCGACTGATCGAATTCCACGGCGGGCAGTGCCACTTCGTGGACGACTCGCGGAAGATGTACGAGGAGTCGGCCTCCCTCGCGGAGCGCACGGGCGGCCACTACATGGACCAGTTCACCTACGCGGAGCGGGCCACCGACTGGCGCGGCAACAACAACATTGCCGAATCGATCTACCAGCAGCTGCGGTTGGAGCGCTATCCCGACCCGACGTGGATCGTGGCGACCGCCGGCACCGGCGGTACCTCGGCGACCATCGCCCGCTATGTGCACTACATGCAGCACGACACCCTGATCTGCGTCCCCGACCCGGAGAACTCCTGTTTCTTCGAGGGCTGGACCAAGGGCGACCCGGGCGCAAGCAGCGACTGCGGCTCCCGTATCGAGGGCATCGGACGGCCCCGCATGGAGCCGAGCTTCGTGCCCGGCGCCATCGACCGGATGATGAAGGTGCCCGACGCGGCGAGTATCGCCGCCGTGCGGGCCCTGGAGAAGGCCATCGGCCGCAGGGCGGGCGGCTCGACCGGCACCGGTCTGTGGAGCTCGCTGAAGATCATCGCCGAGATGGTGGCCGAGGGCCGCAAGGGCAGCGTGGTCACTCTGCTCTGCGACCCGGGTGACCGCTACCTCGACAAGTACTACTCCGACACCTGGCTGGCCGAGCAGGGCCTGGACATCGCCCCGTACGCGGCGACGATCGAACAGTTCCTGGCCACGGGGGAGTGGCCCCGCTGATCTCTCACTGCGTGGCGGAGCGGGCGAGTTTGCGGTCCAGATTGCGCACCGCGCCCCGGAAGGACGCCCCCAGGCCCGCGCGGCCGAGCTTCAGTAGGACGCGCATCGCCGCCGGGGCGTCCACCGCGAAGGTCCACTGCACGCGGGTGCCGGAAGCATTGGGCGTGAGCCGCCACTCCTCCAGCAGGGCGCGCAGGCCAGGGGCGTTGGTCCGGTCGACGCGATACGCATAGCGCTCGTCGGGGTCGGTGGCCAGGATCGTCTCGGCGAAGAAGACCCCACCCCTGAGCCTGACCTCGCGGCCCGCGCCCCCGTGCGTCGGTGTGGCGGAGGTGACGGCGTCGAACCAGGAGGGCAGGCCCTCGACATCCTCGGCGAGCGCCTCGTAGACCGCCTTCGGCGAGGCCGAGACCTCGGCCGAGAAGACCAGGCGCAGCGGTGCGGACTCGACGAAGTCGAGTTCCACGGGGCTCAGTCGGCGTGCCATGGGACCGTACCTCCGGCGGAGAGGGCTGGAGCCGCACACCATAGCTGACAGTGCGTCAGTTGTCCGCAGGTGCTTCAGACATGAGACCCGGATCTCCGCAGGAGTCCGTCCAGGGCGCGGCCGAACACCAGCCGGCCAGCCCGGACGACCAGCGGGTCCAGCAGCCGGGGCACGAAGCGGATACGCAGCTCCTCGACCCAGACCACCACGGCGCCGGGACCCTCCGGGAGCACCTCGATCTCCGCCCAGCCCGTGATGACGGATCCGCGCTTCTCCAGCCGGCAGCGCCCGGGCCTGCCGTCCTCGGGCGGCTCCCAGCGGACGACCTCCATCGGATCGTCGAATCCGGCGCGGCCCACTCCGGAGCGCGCGACGAAGCGAGTGCCCACCCGGGTGGGCGGCGGCGTGACGACGGAGACGGACGTCAGGGGTACCTGAGCCGCGTGTGCCCGCCAGTCGGTGACCCGCGACCAGGCCTCGTCGGCCGGCAGCGCGACGGCCCGGGTGAGCCGGAAGGTGGGCATCCGGCCTCAGCCGTCCTGCCCGCCGTTGCTCTCGGAACCGCCGGCACTCTCGGAACCGCCGGCACTCTCGGGACCGCCCGCCACCACAAGACCCGGCAGATGCTCGGCCATCTCCTCGCGGGCTTCCGCCGAGAGACCGGCGTCCGTCACCAGCGTGTCGACCTCGGCCAGCGCGGCGAATGAACTCAGCCCCACCGTCCCCCACTTGGTGTGGTCGGCGATCACCACCACCCGGCGCGCCGCCTGGACGAAACGGCGGTTCGTCTCGGCCTCCGCCAGATTCGGCGTGGACAGCCCCGCCTCGACCGAGATCCCGTGCACACCGAGGAAGAGCACATCGAAGTGGAGTGAGCGGATCGCCTGGTCGGCGACCGGTCCGACCAGCGAGTCGGAAGGGGTACGCACTCCTCCGGTGAGGACCACCGTGGCCGCGCCGGGCCGCTGACCGCCCGCCGCACCTGCACGCTGCGCCGCGTGGAACACATCCGCGACACGCACCGAGTTGGTGACCACCGTCAGATCGGGCACTTCGAGGAGGTGGTGTGCCAGGGCATAGGTCGTGGTGCCGCCGGAGAGCGCGATCGCGCTGCCGGGCACCGCCATCCGAGCCGCAGCCCGTGCGATGTCCTCCTTGGCGCTCAGCTCCAGCGCCGACTTGGCCTCGAAACCCGGCTCGTGCGTGCTCGCCTCGACCACCGGAACCGCGCCGCCGTGGACCTTCTCGATGACCCCTTGCCGGGCCAGAGCGTCCAGATCCCGGCGCACCGTCATGTCGGAGACATTGAGCTTGCGGGTGAGCTCATTGACCCGCACCCCGCCGCGCCTGCGCACCTCGTCGAGGATGAGGGCGCGCCGCTGCTCCGCGAGCAGGTTCTGGTTGTCGGTCACTGCCGGGGCCGGTCCTTCCATGTCGTCGTACTCCGCGTGTCGTACACCGCCTGTGGCCAAGGCTGCTCATCCTCGCACGGCCGGTGCGGCCGGAGCTCGGGGAGATTCGGTAAGAGCCGTGCGGTGAACTGCCATGATCCGGGATTCTGGTCATGAACCGCCGCGCGGCCGCGCACTGATCGATCCTTCCATCGAGAGCCTTCCATCGAGAGAGCGAGTCACAGAAGTGTCCTCTGCCACTCCGGTCCCGCAGAACGGAGGGCCCGCGCTGGAGCTGCTGGTCCACGGCGTCGGCGGAGCCACCCCGCAGGACATGCTCGGCGACCCCCGCACGATCCGGATCTCCGGTGACGAGAAAGCCGCCGTGTTCCGGCGCACCGACGACGAGAAGGCGGAGAGCCACCCCGACCGGTACGAGGACCGGCCCATCCCCGAGGCGTACTGCTGGTCCAACCTCACCTCCGGCAACAGCGCACGGGCCCTGTGGCTGCTGCTGCTCCCCTTCATGGTGGCCAACCTCGCGCACTGGATGCGCCCGCGCGCCAAGGGCCGCAGGAGAACGACACGGCTGTACGGAGTGCTGGTGCGGCTCGTCGCCCTCAGCCTCACCGTGCTGCTGACGGCTGCCGCCTGCGAGGTCGCGCTCGACCTGCTGGCCTGGCAGTGCGCAGGCTCTGCCGAGTGCACCCAGGACAGGTCCTGGCTCGGATTCGTGTCGAGCGCGCAGGGCGGCTGGTGGTCACAGCCCGGCAGGCGTCTCGCGCTCGCCGCGGTCGTGCCGGCCGCGCTGGTCGGCCTGCTCTGGTACCTCTCCAACCGCACATGGAGCGCCTACGAATCCCAGCGGCCGCCGACCGGCGAGGACATGAGTGACGAGGAGGGTCTTGAGGAGATCGAGGAAGACGTCGTCGAGCCGAAGAACCCCGTCGTACGGCCCGCACTCGGTCGCCCGGGATTCTGGTACGGCCGCCGGCTCGTCGCGAGGCTGCGTGCCGCGCACACCGCTGCGGGCTTCCTCACCGTCGCAGCCGCCGTCGCCGGAGCGGCCGCCCGCCACGACCGGGGCGGCGACGACACCCTGCTCGAAGTCTGCGGCTGGCTGCTGGAGGCGGCCCTCGTCATCGGGCTGCTCGGCGTGCTGTGGGTCGTGGTGCGCAGAGGCCGCAGCGAGCGGCGGATCGATGCCCGGATCGACCGCGCCGCCGTCCGCTGGCTGCCCGGCGCCGCACTGGCGGAGTTAGGTCTCGCGCTGCTCTACGCCTCGTGGTCGCGGCCCGGCTGGGTCTCCACCGCCACCCTCCCCGGGGATGTGACCTTCCGCGTCATCGCCCTCGCCCAGGGCACCCTGGTCATCGCTCTGGGCGTCACCGCCCGGGTCCTGCACCGCCGTGCACGTCATGCGCGCACCGCCATGCACGGACTGGGCGGGCCCGCCGTCGCGATGCTCGCCTGCGCCCTCGGCGGGGTGATGACGGGCGGTGTAGCCCAGCGTGTTGCCGATTGGCTGGACGGCCCCGGCACCCCCGGCATGGACGGCGAAGGGTCCATTCCCGGGCCTCCCGTACTGCTCAGCTGGCAGGCCTCGGTCATCCCCGTACTGCTGATCGTTCTGTTCGTCCCCGCCGTCGTCCTCGCCGTACGAACGTGGAAGACGGCCCGCGGCCTCGCGGGCGACGTCGAGTCGGACTACGCCGTGAGCCGTCCCGACGAGGTCCGCACCCGGCGGATAGCGGGCACCCGCGCCCGGGCCGCCCTCACCGACGCCGCGCCCTGGATCGTCGGCATCGTCTCCGGCGCCACCCTGCTCCTCGGCGCGGGCGCGCTTGCCGGGGCGTGGGCCGGAGGCGACGTGCCCGGCAAGGCCTTCGGCGACGGCTTCGCCGAATCCGTCGCCGAGGCCGCGCAGGCCATCGGCTCCTGGCTGATCGGCTTCGGCTTCATACTGTTCGTCACCTGGGGCCGCCGTGCCTACCGCGACGCCTCCGCCCGGCGCACCATCGGCATCCTGTGGGACGTGGGCACCTTCTGGCCGCGTGCGGCCCACCCCTTCGCGCCGCCCTGCTACGCGGAGCGCGCCGTCCCCGACCTCACCTGGCGGATGTGCACCTGGACCGCACGCACCGGCGGCAGGCTCGTGATCTCCGGTCACTCCCAGGGCAGCGTGCTGGCCGCCGCTGCCGTCTGGCAACTGCCCGCGGCCACCCGGCGCCGGGTGGCGCTGCTGACGTACGGATCACCGCTTGAACGCCTCTACGGCCGTTGGTTCCCCGCCTACTTCGGGCCCGTGGCGCTGGCCGAGCTGAGCGGCCAGGTGCACACCTGGCGCAATCTGTGGCGGCACACCGACCCGATCGGCGGGCCCGTCCTGGTCCCTGCCGACGGCGTACGACCCGGAGTCGACTGCAAGGCGTTCAAGGACCCGGTCGTGTACGGGCGTTCGGACCTGCATCCGCTGCCCGAGCCGATCCTCGGGCACTCCGACTACCAGGCCGATCCGGCCTTCGACAAGGAACGTCGCGAGCTTCTCGACCGGCTCACGCCCGCCGTTCCCCACCAGGCTCAGGGTAGTTCGGGCAGATCCTCCGGGTAGAGCAGGGTCAGGTCGTCGGTGTTCACCTCGGTGAGCTCGGCGACCCGGCCCGCATGCCGCTCCACCATGGACTCGAAGGTCTGGCGGGCGGTGCGGCCATTGCCGAAGGCGGGGCCCTTGGGCAGCGCGGTGAAGTACTTCAGCAGTGCTTCACCCGTGCCCGTGCCCAGCCGGTACTCATGGTCCTCGGCCTGCTGCTCCACGATCCGCAGCAGTTCCTCGGGCGCGTAGTCGTGGAAGGTGATGGTCCGTGAGAACCGCGATGCCACACCGGGGTTGACCGACAGGAAGCGCTCCATCTCCGCGGTGTACCCGGCGACGATCACCACCACCGCGTCCCGGTGGTCCTCCATCAGTTTCACCAGGGTGTCGATGGCCTCCTTGCCGAAGTCACGCCCGGAGTCCTCGGGGGAGAGGGCGTACGCCTCGTCGATGAAGAGCACACCGCCGCGCGCCCGGTCGAACGCCTCCTGGGTACGGATCGCCGTCGAGCCGATGTGCTCGCCGACGAGGTCGACGCGGGAGACCTCGACGAGATGGCCGCGCTGCAGCACTCCGAGCGAGGCCAGGATCTCGCCGTAGAGCCGGGCAACTGTGGTCTTTCCGGTGCCGGGTGAGCCGGTGAAGACCAGATGGCGCCGGACCGACGCGGCCTTGAGACCCGCTTCCTGGCGGCGCCTGCCGACCTCGATCATGTTGGTGAGCGTGCGGACCTCGCGCTTGACGCTCTCCAGGCCGACGAGCGCGTCCAGTTCGCCGAGGACCGCACCCGAGGTGCGTACGGGCTCGGCAGGCGTCGCGGCTTCGGGGGCGCGCTGGTCGGGCACCGCGGTGAGCAGCCCGGGGGACTGGGTCGCGGTCACCGCGGCCGTTGCCGGCTCGGTCGTGGGCAGTACGCCGCTCTCGTCGCTCGTGCAGTCCTCGGCGACGACGCTGTCGGACTCGGCGAACTCGTAACCGCCGCGCGCACAGCGCTCGGTGCGGCAGCGGCTCATCGTCGTACGGCAGCCGTCCATCACATGGAAGCCGTAGCCGCCGCTGCCGGTGACCCGGCAGCCGCGGAAGGTGCCGCGCCCCTCCGCCGAGACATAGAAACCGGCCTCGGCGGGCGAGGTGACCGTGCAGCGCTCGATCACCGGATCCGCCCCCTTGGTGACGATCACGCCGGTCTGCGCCGCGTCGATGGTGCAGCCGTTCAGCGTGCCGCCGCTGCCGTGGTCGCGGAACCAGGCGCCGGTGGATGCCTCCCTGATCCGGCAGTCGTCGAGCTGCGCCGTCGCGCCGTCGCTCACCGACACCGCGGTGTTGCGGACCTGGGAGAGATCGCTGTCGACGACATCGACGCGCGAGCCGCGATCGAGGACGAACAGTGCGTCCGGGACATCGTGCACACGGCACGAGTCGAGGACGGCACTCGCGCCGTCGCTGACCCAGACGGCCGGATAGTCGCCCGTACTGTCGTGGATCTCGCACTGGTTGGCGTCCACGCGCGTGCCCGGGTCCCACACCGACAGGCCGTTGCGCCCGAATCGGCGGACCGTGGAGCGGGTGAGTGTGAGCACCGACCGGGAGCGCAGATCGATCGCGTTCTCCGGAATGTCGTGGATGTCGCAGTCGGAGAGCGTGAGCACGGCGTCGGTGTCGAGAGTGATGCCGTCCGCCGAGGTGCGGTGCACGGTGGAGTCCGTCAGATGGGCCGTGGCACGTGACGCGATCTGGACGCCGGTGCCCTTGATCTCGTACACCTCGCAGCCGATCGCCTCCAGGCCGCTGCCCTCGCCCGTCACGGTCAGGCCCGCGCCCGACGCGTGATGCACCCGGCAGCGCTCAAGACGTGGATGCGCGCCGCCGCGCACAGAGATGCCCGATTGACCCGCCGCGACGACCTCGCACTCCTCGAACACCCCGCCGGCGCCTTCCAGTACACCGATGCCGACGCCCGCCGGATTGTCGACGGTGCAGCGGCGGACGGTGGGACGGGCCGCGCCACGCACCTCGAGACCTGCCGCGGAGCGGGTGACGATCCGCAGATCGATCAGCTCGGGAGTGCCGTCCTCGACCAGGAGCGCGGGTGCCGCCGAGTCCTGCCCCTCCACATGGAGGTCCTGGACGGTGGCGGAGGCACGCACGGTGAGCGGCACACCGTCGGCGGGCGCGATACGGACGGAACCGACCGCGCCCTCGGAGCCGCGGAGGGTCACCGCCCGCTGGACGACGAGGTTTTCGCGGTACGTCCCCGGCGCGACGGTGAGAACGTCGCCGTCGCCCGCGGCCTCCAGGGCTGCGGCCAGTGAGGGGTACTCGCCCGTGCGGCGCCGCCACCGCGATGTGCCGGTGTGCGTCACCTGGACCGTGCCCTGTGCCATCGTGCTGCTCTGCCCCCACCTCGTGAAAGTGCTCCGCCGCGCGCCTCTGAGGGGGACGCCCCCTTACCCCCGACGGGGTGGCCCCACCGTAGCGCGCGCGACGAGCGGGAGTTGACGAGATGTGACCGGTCAGCTGCCCGCGCCGGTGCGGCCCCAGTCGGGGCCCGCCGCGGCCCAGGCCCGGTCCAGGCGCGCGTATCTGCGTCGTACGAGCCGCCACACGACCAGCCGTCTGGTGCATTCGACGAGCCCGGCGGCGGACAGGGCGGCGCCGATACCGGCGAGAACTGCGTGCACCCGCGCGGTCGCCGCGTCCATCGGGCGATTGACGATCATGCCCGTGCGGTCGGTCCACAGGGTGAAGGTGACTCCCGGCCGGGCGGTACGCAGCACGGTCGAGACGTTGCCGGTGTGCCGACTGCCGTCCACCGCCGTCCACTTCGCCACGACCGGACGGCGCTTCTCGCGGGTCGCCGACCCCTCGGGGTCGTACGCCGGGGGCTTGGGCTCCTTCGCCGGTCTCAGCACCGTCGCGGTGACTGGATGACGCTGCTGGCGCTGGATCCGTACCGACTGTCGCAGCGAGTCGTCCGTCAGACTCCCGCTGAGCCAGCCGAAGGCCGGAGCGGCGGTGACGAGAAGCACGGCCGCGACGAGCGCCACCCATGCCTCCAGAAGATCCGTCGCACGGCGCAGGGGATTGCGGCGCCAGCGCCAGACTCCTGTGGCTGCTCGCACGGTCCTGCACCCCCTTCCGCGTCCGTCATAGCCCGGTGCGGCACGGCTCAAGCGCGGGTGGCCCGAACAGAGAGCAAAGTAACCCCTGCCACTCGCCACGCCCCGGCCCCCGCAAACCGTCCAACGCGCCTGGCACCACGGAGGGTTCCCACGGGCGCGAGTCGGCGCGGATCGGCCGGATTCTGCCGCCCCGCGGGGCCAGGAAGGGCCGACGACCGCGCCCGGACATGCGCCAACGCCGGCAGTCGACTGCCGGCGTTGGGTGGCCACCTTGGCCAAAGGGTCGATCAGTGTCCACCGACGGTCCCCCGGCGAATCCCCGCGGCTTCTCAGCCGTTTCGCCGGGTGCGCACCCCGCGTCCGACATCGGACCGGGTGGACAGTCGGTCGGTCAGTACCCCCGGCCGCCCTGGTACGGGCGGTTGTACGGGTCCTCGTAGGGCGACGGCGCGGGAGCGGGACGGGCGGCCGCCGGCCGCATCGCCTCGTAACCAGTGGCCACCGGACGCGGCTGCTGTTGCTGCTGGGCGTAGCCCTGGGGGCCGGGGTACCCGCGCGGCACCTGGGGCTGCTGCGGGATGTACGGCGCAGGCGCGTGCTGCAGCGGCATGGGCTGCTGCATCTGCTGCATCTGCGGATAGCCGTAGGAGGGAGTGGGCGAGGGAGCCGCCGGGAGGGCGGGCAGGGCCGCGGGGAGCGCCGGCAGATAGCTGTTGCCGGTGTCGTACGCGGAAGGCACTCGGATCGGGGCGATCTGAGGTGTGCCCCGCTCCGCGACCAGGGAGTCGTAGATGGGGGTGTCGGGGAACGACGGAGCGGAGTAGTAACCGCCGCCGTAGGTGGCGCGGGGGGAGGTCATGGCACATAAGTTAAGCCCACGATGTGCTGGTTGGGGAGCCCGATAAGAGGGTTGTTTCGGGAGATGCGAGTGACAGTGGATCCCCAATGCGAGCGAATCTGGGGAAATCGGTCTCAGGCAAGTGCTTAGATCGTGTAAAGGGCAAGCTGAGAGCGGGTTACCCACGGGTCGGCCGGGGCGTTCGGGCCGCCCCGGTGATTAGGTTGTCCGCAGATGAACTTTCCGGGCACCGCGACTCGCGATGGGGGCGAGCATGTCCATGCTTAAGGGAGCCAATACTCCGGTGCCGGCGCAGCAGGTTCGCGTCGAGCTGGGCTGGCGTTCGGGCCCCGGCGTGCCTGACGTCGACGCCTCGGCACTCCTCCTCGCGTCGGGAAAGGTCCGCTCCGACGCGGACTTCGTCTTCTACAACCAGCCCACGCACGCCTCGGGAGCCGTACGCCACGAGGGCAAGCAGACCGGGCCGGACGGTGTGAGGGACCTGGTGTCGGTCGACCTCGCGCGCGTGGAGCCCGCGATCGAGAAGATCGTGCTGGCCGCATCGGCCGACGGCGGCAGCTTCGGTCAGGTGCCCGGTCTCTACATCAAGGTCCTCGACGCGGGCTCCGGAGCCGAGATCGCGCGCTACGACAGCCAGGACGCGACAGTGGAGACGGCCTTCGTCCTGGGCGAGCTCTACCTGCGTCAGGGTGCGTGGAAGTTCCGTGCGGTGGGACAGGGCTACAGCACCGGACTCGAAGGCCTGGCGACGGACTTCGGCATCACGGTCGACGAGCCGCAACAGGCGGCACCGGCTCCGCATCCCGCTGCCCCGATTCCCGCAGAGCCCGTGATGCCTCCTGCACCTCCTGCCCCGATGCCGCCTCCTGTTGCACCTGTGGCGCCTCCGGTTTCTGCGCCGCCTGCGCCCGCTGCCCCGCCCTCCGCTCCCGTACGCCTCACCAAGGTGACGCTCACCAAGGACACTCCCTCCGTCTCCCTCACCAAACAGGGCGGCACGTCGGGCGCGATGCGCGTCAACCTCAGCTGGCAGGTACGCAAGCAGTTCCAGGGCTGGGGCGCCAAACTCGGCAGAGCCGTCGCCATGCACGGCGACCTCGACCTCGATCTGTGCGCGCTCTACGAACTCACCGACGGCCGCAAGGGCGTGGTCCAGGCTCTTGGCAACGCCTTCGGCGCGCTCCACCAGCCCCCGTACATTCATCTCGACGGAGACGACCGCACCGGCGGCACCTCCGGCGAAAACCTCACCATCAACCTGGACCACAAGGACCGGCTGCGCCGCGTCGTCATCTTCGTCACCATCTACGAAGGCGCGCGCAGCTTTGCCGATCTCGACGCGACGGTCACACTCCAGCCGCAGCACGGTGCCGCGATCGACTTCTCACTCGGCGAGTGCACCGTGCCGTCGACCGTCTGCGCGCTCGCGCTGATCACCAACACCGGCTCGGATCTCGTCGTCCAGCGCGAGGCCCGCTTCCTGGTCCCGGAGCGCGGCGTGAGCCCGCAGCGCACCATCGACTACGCGTACGGCTGGGGCATGAACTGGACGCCCGGCAGGAAGTAGCGCCTCACCGGTCGGGAGCCGTCTGGGGACGTGAGTACGTACGCCCCTTCCAGGCGGCTCCCCGGCCGCGGTAGTGCTGCACCGCCGAATCGACCGTCATCAGCAGATACAGCAGCGCGGTGAAGGGCAGCAGGGGCGCGAGGAGCATCGGCAGCCGGTAGTAGCGCAGCATGGGCAGATACGTCCCCGTCATCACCGCCCACGCCAGGCCGCCGGCCCAGCCCGCGGCCGCGTCGTGCCCGAACAGTCCGGCGCAGAGCGTGACGGGCGGGGCGAGATAGACCAGTGCGAGACCGACGACCGTCCCTGCCAGCAGCAGGGGACTGTGCAGCAGTTGCGCGTACGCGCTGCGGGACACCATCCGCCACAGGTCTGCCGGCCGCGGATACGGCCGCACGCTGTCCACCCGCTCGGCAAGTCCCAGCCAGATCCGGCCGCCCGCCCGCTGTACCGCCCGCGCCAGCGACACATCGTCGATCACCGCCTGCCGGATCGACTCCGGCACGCCCGCCCGCTCGGCGGCCTCGGTGCGCAGCAGAACGCAGCCGCCCGCCGCTGCCGCGGTCCCGGCCCCCGGGCGGTTGACCCGGCGGAAGGGGTAGAGCTGTGAGAAGAAGTAGACGAAGGCGGGCACGATGAGCCGTTCCCACCCGCTCGCGACCCGCAGTCGTGCCATCTGGGACACGAGGTCGAGCCCGTTGGTGCGGGCCGCGGCCACCAACTCGCGCAGGCTGTCCGGCCCATGGGCGATATCCGCGTCGGTCAGCAGCAGATACTCGGGCTCGCGCGCCGCCCGGGCCACGGCGATGCCGTGCCGCAGCGCCCAGAGCTTGCCGGTCCATCCCGGCTCCGGCTCACCGGGGGAGACCACGCGCAGCGGCAGCCCGCCGTGCCGCTCGGAAAGCGCCCGGGCCAGCTCTCCGGTTCCGTCCGTGCTGCCGTCGTCGACCAGAACGATCTCCGCGCGTCCGGGATAGTCCTGCCCAAGGAGCGAGGGCAGGCTGACCGGCAGGACCTCCGCCTCGTCCCGCGCGGGCACCACAACGGCCACATCCGGCCAGTCGGATGGGGCCTCGCGCCGGGGCAGCCGCTGGTCAGTACGCCAGAAGAAGCCCTGCCCGAGCAGCAGCCACCCCCAGGCGGCCAGCGATCCGACGGCGATCCAGGCAACGGCGCTCATTCGCCGAAGTCTGCCCCACCACGCAGGTACCGCAAGGGCAGTCGACTATGGTGACCGGGTGAAGATCGCGCTCATGGACTCCGGAATCGGCCTGCTCGCGGCGGCCGCCGCGGTGCGCCGGCTGCGGCCGGACGCGGATCTTGTCCTCTCCTCCGACCCCGACGGCATGCCCTGGGGCCCGCGTACGCCGGACGATCTCACCGAGCGTGCACTGGCCGTGGCCCGTGCGGCCGCAGCCCATCGCCCCGACGCGTTGATCGTGGCCTGCAACACCGCATCGGTGCACGCCCTGCCCGCGCTGCGCGCGGAGCTCGAGCCCTCGATCCCGGTCATCGGGACGGTCCCCGCGATCAAACCGGCGTCGGCCGGTGGCGGCCCCGTCGCCATCTGGGCCACGCCCGCCACGACGGGCAGCCCGTACCAGCGCGGCCTCATCCGGGACTTCGCCGACTCGGTCACCGTCACCGAGGTGCCCTGCCCGGGGCTCGCTGACGCCGTGCAGCAGGCGAACGAGACGGCCATCGACGCGGCCGTGGCAGCCGCGGCCGGCCTCACTCCCGCCGATGTAAGGGCCGTCGTCCTGGGCTGCACCCATTACGAGCTGGTCGCAGACCGCATCAGTGCCGCTGTCGGGCGGCATGTCGTCCTGCACGGCTCGGCCGGGGCCGTCGCGGCGCAGGCGCTCCGCCGTATCGGCCAACAGCCCGCCCCCGACGCCGCCCCGGGCGGTCTCACCGTGCTGCTCAGCGGCCGCGAGTCCGCCCTTCCCGAACAGGCGATGAGCTATGCCGAAGGCCGTCTGCTCCAGGCAGTGACGACCGCGCACTGACGGTGATCGCTCTTACGGCCCCGATCCTGGCCGTATCCGGCTTGCCGAGTCCATGCTGCGCCGCGGGAAGCTGGGTACCCTGCTGCCATGACGGACCACCCGCACGACTCTCTGCCCACCACAGAGCCGCGGCCAGCGGTCTGGACGGGCCGTGCGACAAACCGCTACCAGTGGCTGCTCGCCGCGGCAGGCGCGGCCTGCATGGCGCTGGGTATCGAGCTGGCCGTCGACTACGCGTGGAACGCGGGCATCGTCGCCCTTCTGATGTCCGTGATCGGCTGTGTCGCGGCGGGGCTGTTCATCCTCTACGGGACCCTCGCCTTCGTCCATGTGGCGGTGAAGGTGGACAGCGATGCCGTCGAAGTGCGCTGCGGCCACATCGGGCTGCCGCGCCGACGGATCCCGCTCTCCCATGTCGTGGGCGCGGAGTACGACCCGAAGGTCAATCCGCGGCAGTGGGGCGGCTGGGGGTACCGCTGGCGCCCGGAGAAGGGCACCGCCGTGGTCGTGCGCCGTGGTGAGGGCATCGTCGTCACTCTGGGCGACGGCAGGACCTTCACGGTGACCGTCGACGACGCGGAAGCGGCCGTCAGGGCGATTCGGCACTGCCTCGGGCCGGCCGGCACGGGGACGGTCAAGCCCGCGGAAGCCTGAGCGCCAGGCTGCCGGTCGACGTGCGGTACGCCTGCGCGGGTTCTTGAACGGCTCCGTCCGACCCCTAAAGCACCGGGCTGTCCGCCTGCCGCTGCCTCGCCGCATGCCGGTGCCCTCCCGCTGAACCCTCGCCCGGCAAACGCGCCGTCGCCAGACCGGCGAGCAGCCCCGCGCCCGCCGTCACCGGAGTGAAGCTCAGAGCGTTGCCGACGCTCGCCAGGAACGCCAGTGCCGTCAACGCGGCGCCCGCGCTCAGCACCACCGGCGTGGACCGGGGCGAGCGCCGCAGGCCGTAGAGCATCCAGCCGAACGCCGCCCCCAGCAGTGCAACCCCCACCACACCCTGCTCGGCCGCCTGCTGCAGCGAGGCCGAGTGCGGCTTGCCGTCGGAGCCCAGCGACAGCTGCGCCGTGGTGCTCAGCTTGTCGAAGCGGTCGGGGCCGACTCCCCGTATCGGATCCTCTTTGGCGAGATGGACCGCGTCCTGCCACAGAGCCACGCGGTTCTGGGTCAGCTGTCCCTCCAGCGAGACCGTGAGCCCTTCCGGCAGCGCGTCCTCGGCCACACCCCACGTCGTGGCGACGACCAGGCCGGTGACGACGGCGAGTCCTCCGAGCGCGAGCGTGCGGCGGCGCATCCGGACCGCCGCGAGCGAGCAGAGCAGTACGCCGATGGTTGCGGCGAACCCGGGCACGGAACCGAGCGCCAGCGCGGTGGAGGCGACCGCGAGCGCGAGCAGTCGCAGTGCGAGCCGCAGCACCGGCGGACGGGCCGCCGAGGCGGCGCAGCAGGCGGCGCCCGCGGCGAGGACCAGCAGGGCGGCGGACGCACCGGTATGGCCGGGCTGGGTGGCCGCCCCGGCGTTCGCGCCGGGTACGCCCTGCCGTGAGGCGATCGCCAGACCGAGGGCTGCGAGCGCCGCGGCGGACGCGGCGGCGACCGGCAGGAGTGTGCCGGAGATACGCCCGCAGGCGTATCCCGCGGCGACGGCGAACACGGCGAGCAGCACGCCCTCGGGCCTTGCCTCGCGCCCAGCCGCGCTGACCAGCGACCACACGACGCATCCGCTGAGGACGACGACGCCGACTACGTCGGTCGCGCTGCCGCGCTCGCGCGCCGCGGACCGGCTGTCCGGTGCAGCCATCCCGTCGACCCCCCGACCTGTGACGGGCCCTGCCGCAGCAGCCGAACCGGATCGGGTGGCAGGGACTGGCGCACACGGTAACGGCAGATGCGGGGGTTTGTGGATGGGTTGCGCAGGAACGTTGCAGCAGCCGTGATCGCACCCGTGGTGGCAGGCGGCTCCGGTTGGGATACGCGGCGGGTGATCGGACCGGACTGCCGGGAGCACAGGTCGCCGCCGTAGACTCCGCTGCGTGAGTGCCACCATCACCTCCGTCGACACCCCACAGCCCGCCACCGCCGCAGGCCGCCCGCTGCTGCGCCGGTCCGTACGGCCGGGCGCCGCCGCCCTGTCCGGGGTGATGCTCTTCCTGAGCTTCCCGCCGCGGCCCCTGTGGTGGCTTGCGCTGCCTGCCTTCGCGCTGCTCGGCTGGAGCCTGTACGGACGCCGGCTGCGGCCCGCCTTCGGCCTCGGTTACCTCGCCGGGCTCGGCTTCCTGCTGCCGCTGCTCGTCTGGACGGGCGAGGAGGTCGGCGCCCTGCCGTGGGTGGCCCTGTCAGCCGTCGAGGCGGTGTTCGTCGCGCTCGCCTGCATGGGCGTCGCCGCGGTCTCCCGCCTTCCCGTGTGGCCGGTGTGGGCCGCCGGCGTGTGGATCGTGAGCGAGGCGGCTCGTGCGCGGATGCCGTTCGGCGGCTTCCCCTGGGGCAAGATCGCCTTCGGTCAGGCGGACAGTGTCTTCCTGCCGCTCGCGGCGGTGGGCGGGACGCCACTGCTCAGCTTCGCTGTCGTCCTGTGCGGCTTCGGCCTGTACGAGACCGTCCGCCGCGTCCTCGCGTACAGGCGCACCGGCGAACTGCCGCGCGGTGCCACGGTCGCGGCGATCCTCGCGGTGCTCGTCCCCGTCGCGGGGAGCCTTGCCGCACTGCCGCTCGTCGACGACTCCGCCGAGGACGGCACGGCTACCGTCGCCGCGATCCAGGGCAATGTGCCGCGCCTGGGGCTCGACTTCAACTCCCAGCGCCGCGCGGTACTCGACAACCACGCCCGCCGTACCCAGCAGCTCGCTGCTGATGTGAAGGCGGGCAAGGCGGCGAAGCCGGACTTCGTGCTCTGGCCGGAGAACTCCTCGGACCTCGATCCGTACCGCAATGCCGACGCCAAGCTGGTCATCGACGATGCCGTGCAGGCGATCGGCGTACCGACCGTCGTGGGCGCCGTCGTCACTCCCGACACCGGCAAGCTCCGCAACACCCTCATCGAATGGGACCCCGTGCGCGGGCCCGTCAACACGTACGACAAGCGTCATGTGCAGCCCTTCGGCGAGTACATCCCGATGCGGTCCTTCGTACGGCTCTTCAGTTCGGACGTCGACCGGGTCCGGCGCGACTTCGGTCCCGGCCACAAGGTCGGTGTCTTCGATCTGGCGGGCACCAAGGTCGGGTTTGTCACCTGCTTCGAGGCGGCGTTCGACGACGCCGCGCGGGACACGGTCACGCACGGCGCGCAGCTGATCTCCGTACCCAGCAACAACGCCACGTTCGGGCGAAGCGAGATGACCTACCAGCAGCTGGCGATGTCGCGGGTGCGGGCCGTCGAGCACGGGCGCTCCGTCGTCGTCCCCGTCACCAGCGGCGTCAGCGCGGTGATCATGCCGGACGGAAAGATCGTTCAGAAGACGAAGATTTTCACTCCGGACGCGCTGGTGGCCAAGGTGCCGCTGCGTTCCTCGCTCACTCCGGCGACGCGGCTCGGAACCTGGCCCGAGGGGATTCTGGTGCTGGTCGCGGCCGGTGGTGTGGGCTGGGCGGTCGCCCGCGCGGGCGCGGCCCGCAGGCTGCGGAAGACGGAGCAGGGCGCGGTCGACGCCGGTTAGGGTCGAGGACATGGCAACCCCTGACTTCATCCGAGAGATCCGGGCCGGTGCCGGCCATCAGCTGCTCCTGCTGCCCGGCGTCAGCGCTGTCGTCTTCGACGACAACGACCGGGTGCTGCTCGGCAGGCGTGCCGACACCGGCAAGTGGTCGATCATCGGCGGGATCCCGGAGCCGGGGGAGCAGCCGGCCGTCACGGCTGTGCGCGAGGTGTACGAGGAGACCGCGGTGCGCTGTGTCGCGGAGCGGGTCGTGCTAGTCCAGGCGCTGCGGAAGCCGGTCACCTACCCCAACGGCGACCAGTGCCAGTTCATGGACATCAGCTTCCGCTGCCGGGCGGTGGGCGGCCAGGCACGCGTCAATGACGACGAGTCGCTGGAGGTGGGGTGGTTCTCCGTGGACGCGCTGCCGGAGCTCAAGGAGTTCTCGCTCTTCCGGATCAAGCAGGCCATGACCGAGGGACCTGCATGGTTCCAACCCACTGTCGAGCAGTGAAGTATGGGCGCTGAACACATCGGTCGGCGGATCATCACTGCCTAGGGTGCGAAGCATGACCGCCCCCACCGCACCAGGTCCCGCACCCCACCTCCGTACCCCCACGGTCGATCTCGATCTCGGCGGCCGTACGGCACTTGTCACCGGCGCTGCGGGCGGCATCGGCCGCGCCTGCGCGCTGCGGCTCGTGGCCGCCGGCGCCAAGGTCAGGGCGGTCGACCGGGACGCCCAGGGGCTCGATGCCCTGGCCGCGTACGCCGAGGGGCTGGCGGGTGCCGTCGAACCGGAGGTCCTCGATCTCACCGATCTCGACGCGGCGGAGGCGGCCGCGGCCGGTGCGGACATCCTGGTCAACAACGCGGGGCTGCAACTGGTCCGGCCCATCGAGGAGTTCCCGCCGGACGTCTTCCACACCGTGCTCACCGTGATGCTGGAGGCGCCGTTCCGCCTGATCAGGGGCGCGCTGCCGCACATGTACGCGCAGGGGTGGGGCCGGATCGTCAATATCTCCTCCGTGCACGGGCTGCGCGCCTCGGCCTTCAAGTCCGCGTATGTGGCCGCCAAACACGGTCTTGAGGGGCTCTCCAAGACCGCGGCCCTCGAAGGTGCACCGCACGGGGTGACATCGGTCTGCGTCAATCCCGGCTATGTGCGGACCCCACTGGTCGAGAGGCAGATTGCCGACCAGGCGGCCGCGCACTCCGTGGCCGCGGAGCGTGTGCTCGCCGACGTACTGCTCAAGGACTCCGCGATCAAGCGCCTGATCGAGCCGGAGGAGGTCGCCGAGGCGGTGCTGTATCTGTGCACTCCGCAGGCGTCCTTCATCACCGGAACCTCGCTCACCCTCGACGGCGGCTGGACCGCTCACTAGCGCGCACGGCCGCGGAGCCTTCCGGCCGCGGCCGGGGGGTGACGAGGTTGTCCACATTGGCTTCGTCGTCCACAGGTCTGGTGCGACCACCCGTACGGCAGGTAATCCTGTGTCCATGTCCCACGATCAAGCCTCCTACCTGGAGCTCCTCGCACGCGGTGCCGCCGCCGAGGCGTACGACCGCCCGCTGCTGCTCGCCCGCGCGAGCGGCGCAGGCCCGGACGAGCTCGCCGCACTCGACCAGGCCAAGCAGCTCGCACTGCGGGTGCGCGCCGAACTGGAGGGACGGCGACGGCGTGAGGCCGAGCTGTCCGCGCTCTTCGAGACCGCGCACGATCTGGCGGGACTGCGCGATCTCGACGCCGTGCTGCGCGCGATCGTGCAGCGCGCCCGCTCGCTGCTCGGCACCGAGGTCGCCTATCTGAGCCTGAACGACCCGTCGGCGGGCGACACCTATATGCGCGTCACCGAAGGCTCGGTATCGGCGCGCTTCCAGCAGCTGCGGCTGGGCATGGGGGAGGGGCTCGGGGGGCTCGTCGCCCAGACCGCACGGCCGTATGTCACCGACAGCTACTTCGACGACCCCCGCTTCGAGCACACCAGGGCGATCGACACAGCGGTGAGCGACGAGGGCCTGGTCGCGATCCTCGGGGTGCCGCTGATGCTCGGCAGCCAGGTGATCGGCGTGCTCTTCGCCGCCGACCGCCGTGCGAGAGTCTTCGAACGGGAACAGGTGGCGCTGCTCGCCTCGTTCGCGGCCCATGCCGCCGTTGCCATCGACACCGCGAACCTGCTGGCGGAGACCCGTTCCGCACTGGCCGAGCTGGAGCGGGCCACCGAGATCATCCGGGACCACAGCGGCGTCATCGAGCGCGCCTCGGAGGTCCACGACCGGTTGACCGAGGTGGTCCTGCGGGGCGGCGGTGTCCATGATGTGGCCGCCGCGCTGTCCGAAGTCCTGGACGGTACGGTCGAGTTCAGGGACGACGACCTCGAGGCGCCCGGCGCCGACGGACACGCGGTGCGGCACGGGGACGACTGGGTGGCCGCGGTGTCCGCGGGCGGTGAGCTGCTGGGTGCCCTGGTTCTCCGCGGCCATCGGGACCTCGATCCCGTCGACCAGCGCACTCTGGAGCGCGCCGCCATGGTCACCTCGCTGCTGCTGCTTGCCCGGCGCTCGGCCCACGAGGCCGAACAGCGGGTGCGCGGCGAGCTGCTCGACGACCTCCTGGACGCGGCGGACCGGGACCCGCGGCTCCTGCGCGAGAGGGCGGCGCGACTGAATGCCGATCTCGACATCCCGCATGTGGTGCTCGCCGCCCGTATCGACGCACCCGGCGCGGACGCCACGGGACGGGATGCCGCAGGGCGGGGTTCCGACGCGGGCGACACCGCGGAGCGGGAGACCGCTGACCGGCAGCGTCTGTGGTCTGCCGCTTCGCATCTGGCCGCGACCCGCTCGGGTCTGGCGGCTGCCCGCGACGGCGGCACCGTACTGCTGCTGCCGCTCGGCCCCCGCGACAGCGCGTCGGAGCTCGCCCGCCAGACAGCCAGACAACTGGGCGGCACGCTCAGGGAGTTGGTCACCGTCGGCGCTTCCTCGCCGGTCGCCGCGCCCGCGGGCGATCCGGGCCCGATAGCGGGGGCGTACGAACAGGCGCGCCGCTGCCTAGATGCCCTGCGCCTGCTCGGCCGCTCTGGGCAGGGCGCCGCGGCACAGGACCTGGGATTCCTCGGCCTGCTGCTCGCCGACCCCGGTGACATCGACGGTTTCGTCCAGCGCACGATGGGCGAGGTCGTCGACTACGACCGCAAGCGCGGCACGGACCTGGTGCGCACCCTTGACGCGTACTTCGCCAGCGGTATGAGCCCTGCCCGTACGAAGGACGATCTGCACGTCCATGTGAACACCGTGGCCCAGCGGCTGGAGCGAATAGGCCGGCTGCTCGGCCCCGACTGGCAGTCACCGGGCCGCGCGCTCGAGATCCAGCTGGCGCTGCGTCTGCACGCGATGTCCACGTCGGTCGCCCGCTGAACACGGCGCCGCGCGGACCCCCTTCGGGAGTCCGCGCGGCAGGCGGGAGTTGTACGTCTCCGCGGCGTCAGGCGGTGCGCACATCCGCCGAGCGGGCGGCGGGCGCCTCGTCCACCGGCTCCGCGTCGACGGCGTTCAGATCCCGCTGCCGGGTCTCACGCGCACATCCGATGGCCACCACGGTGATCAGTGCCGCGGCGATGACATACAGGGCGATCGGCGTCGACGAGTCGTAGTCGGCGAGCAGCGCGGTGGCGATCAGCGGCGCCGGGGCTCCGGCCGCGACCGAGGAGAACTGCGCGCCGATGGAAGCTCCGGAGTACCGCATGCGCGTCGCGAACATCTCGGCGAAGAAGGCGGCTTGCGGTGCGTACATCGCTCCGTGCAGCACGAGTCCGACGGTGATGGCGAGCAGAAGATTGCCGAAGCTGCCGGTGTCGATGAGCGAGAAGAACGGGAACATCCAGGCACCGACGCCGATCGCGCCGATGAGATACACGGGCCTGCGCCCGATCCGGTCCGAGAGCGCGCCCCACGCCGGGATCACGGCGAAGTGCACGGCCGAGGCGATGAGGACGGCATTGAGCGCGGTCTGCTTGCTCATCTCCACCGCGGTCGTCGCGTACACAAGGATGAAGGCGGTGATGACGTAGTAACTGATGTTCTCCGCCATGCGTGCGCCCATCGCCACCAGGACATCGCGCCAGTGGTGCCGGAGCACGGCGACGAGCGGCATCTTCTCGGCCTGCCCGGCCGTTGCCTTGCGCGCCTCGGCCTGCGCCAGAGCGGCCTTGAAGACCGGTGATTCATCGACAGAGAGACGAATCCACAAACCGACGATCACGAGTACACCGGAGAGGAGGAAGGGTATGCGCCAGCCCCATGAGGTGAAGGCGGCGTCCGACAGCAGGGCGGTGAGCGCGGACAGCACCCCGGTGGCGAGCAACTGCCCGGCGGGAGCCCCGGTCTGCGGCCACGACGCCCAGAACCCGCGCCGCTTGGCGTCCCCGTGCTCCGACACGAGCAGCACGGCCCCGCCCCACTCACCGCCGAGTGCGAACCCCTGCACCAGCCGCAACGCGGTGAGCAGCACGGGCGCGGCGGATCCGACGGTGGCATGCGTCGGCAGCAGCCCGATCGCGAAGGTCGCCCCACCCATCAGCAGCAGACTCAGCACCAGCAGCTTCTTACGGCCGAGCCGGTCGCCGTAGTGCCCGAAGACCAGCGCGCCGAGGGGACGGGCGGCGAACCCGACGGCGTAGGTGAGGAAGGAGAGCAGGGTTCCGACGAGCGGGTCGGAGCCGGGGAAGAACACCTTGTTGAAGACCAGCGCGGCGGCCGATCCGTAGAGGAAGAAGTCGTACCACTCGATGGTGGTCCCGATGAGGCTCGCGGCGACGATGCGCTTGAGGGAGCTGGGGGCAGGGGCTGGTGGGGCGGATGCCGAGGCGGCCATGGTCACCACTTCCGAGCGGGGGGACGGAGACGATTCGATTTCGGCACACGGTAGAAACCCGCTGGTCACAGGCACATGTGGTGGGACAACATAGTTCCTGGGCGGGGCATGAGCCGAGCCCCCATGCCAGCGTTCCGGCCCGAATCGGGGGACCGACGCGGCGCGCACCTGCGCAGGAACACTGGGATGCTGAAGGGGAGAGCGCTGCCCATGACCTGACGAACAGTGTTGTGAGCGCCATGGCTGGGTGCGCACGGGCTACCGCCGGGGGTGACCCGGTGGCCGACGGCGGGCGGGACGCTGGCCCAGAGAGGTCCCCGTACACCGCCCCGTCGGCGGTCCGGGAGCGCTCCGCTCGATCGCGTGAGGAGGAGCCATGACCGTGTCGCGTGATCCGGCACCGCGTACCGGACCGGAACAGATGCCCGAGGGGGCGGCCCCCGGCCCGGTGGGCGACCCTGCGGAAGTGTTGGCGGAACTCGGGCGTTCATGGAAGTGGATCCTGGGTTCTGCGGTTGCCACGCTCGTGCCGGGCATTCTGGTACTGGTCTGGCCGGAGGAGACCCTGCACGTCCTGGCGGTCCTCATCGGCCTGTACCTGCTCGTGATCGGGGCATTCCGGTTCGTTGCGACCTTCGGCCGGGACGACCACGGCGAACGGCTCCCCGGGCTGCTCCTCGCGGTGCTGTACGTCCTGGCAGGCGTGCTGTGCCTGAGGAACCCGTTGCAGACCATCGCCGCGCTCTCGCTGATCGTCGGGATCGTCTGGCTGGTGTCCGGCATCCTCACCCTCTACACGGCCATCGCCGCCAAGGACCTGCCCCACCGCGGCTTCGTCATCGGCGCCGCGGTGATCGGCATCGTCGCGGGGATCGTGGTACTGGCCCTGCCGACCGAGTCCGCCCGGGCGCTGACCCGGCTGCTCGGTCTGTGGCTCGTCCTGATCGGCCTGGCCGAGGTGGCGCTCGCCTTCGCATGGCGAGCCGCACTCCGCAGGTCCGGCATCGCTGGGCCGCAGGGCCCCGACGGGACGGCCTGAGCCCCCGGCCGGCCGTGTCGGCCGGCGCTCACCCGCCTCGGGTGAGGCCGCCCGGTCTGGCCCTGAGCTGGGTGAAGGCGTACCTGTCTGGTGTTCGCGGCCTTGGCGCTCGGCGTCGCTGTGGTCAGCCGCGGTGCGAGCTCTGGTTCGTGAGGATGGCGGTGCGGCGGGACCAGGTCGCGTCGGTGAGCTGCGTGAGCATGAAGTGGGCGACGTCGGCGCGGCTGATGCTGGGCAGGCCCTTGATGTCGACATGGTCACCGACACGGTAGGTGCCGGTGAAAGGCTTGTTGGTCAGCGTCACCGGATAGACGAGGGTCACGTCGAGGCCGCTGGCAAGGAGCTTGCGGTCCGCCTGTCCCTTGTCCGGATAGATCTTCCTCAGCATCGTGCGGTAGAGGAACCGCTGCTGCCACGAAGCCTGGGAGTACGTCTCGTTGACGCCGAAGGCCGAGAGGAAGATCAGGCGATCGACTCCCGCCTCGTGCATGGCGGGGATGAGCGCGTCAACGGTCCGGCCGACGATGTCGGACGTCAGGCTCTTGCCCGACCCCATAGTGCTCAGCACGGCGTCCTGGCTGACGGCGGCACTCGCGATCTCCTGCTCGTCGATGACATCACCGACGAGCACAGTCAGCCGGTCGCCTGGCCGGGGAAGCTTTTCCGGGCTGCGGACGAGCGCGGTGACGTGGTGGCCCTCGTCAAGGGCCCGACCGACCAGCCGGCGGCCGGTGGGGCCGGTCGCGCCGAGAACCAGGAGGTTCATGTCGGACTCGCCTTCCGGTCTGCCGCGGGGGCCGGGACGACTCACTTTCCTCCAGCCTGGGCCAGCGGGATGCACGGCGCTACCGCGCAGGAAGGTCTCGGTGCCGAAGAGGAGACCACAGGTCACAGGACACCATGCGTCTCCCCCGAGCCGTCGGGGTGACGGTGGCGACGGTGTCAGTAGCGCTCGACCACCGGCGCGCCGCTGTACTTGGAGCCGGAAAGGCCGAGCGTCGCCGCGTACGCCCTCTTGTGATCGCCGTTCTCGTCGTGCGCCTCGAGTGCGTCCGTCACCGCGTCACGCAGCGCCTCGTCGTCCTTGTTCATGCCGACGCCGTAGGGCTCCTCGGTGAACGGGTTGCCGACGACCCTCAGCTTGTCGGGGCGCTGGGCGGCGTAGCCCATGAGGATGGCGTCGTCCGTCGTGACGGCATCGACCTTCTTGTCGAGCAACTGCTGGACGCACTCGAAGTACTTGGACGTCTCGACGGTCCTCGTGTTGTAGTCGGGCTTCTTGATCTCCCGCAGCGCCGTCGAGCCCTTGACCGAGCAGACCGTCTTGCCCTCCAGGGAGTACGGCCCGCCGATCGTCTTGTCGTTCTCGCGGACCAGGAGGTCGGCGCCCGCCACGAAGTACGGGCCGGCGAATCCCACCTTCTTCTTGCGCTCGTCGTTGATCGTGTACGTGCCGACGTACAGGTCGACCTCGCCCTTGGAGATGGCGGCCTCGCGGTCGCGGGTGTCGACCGTCTTGAACTCGATCTTGTCGGGCGAGAACCCGAGATCGGCGGCGATCATCTTGGCGATCTCGATGTCGAATCCGGAGCGCTTGCCGTCCGACTCCTCGAAGCCGAGGAAGGGCTGGTCGTTCTTGGCGCCGATGACGAGCTTGCCGGCCTTCTGGGCCCTCTTCAGGGTCGGAGAGTCGATCGTGACGTCCTTGGCGACCGCGTACGTGGGCAGCCTCGGGTGGTTTCCGTTCGAGATGGCGGTGGGCCCGTCACTGGAGCCGTCGTCGGACGTGCCGCTGCAGGCGGTTGCGGTGAGGGCGACCGAAAGCACAGTGATCGCCATGACTGCGGCGGACTTGCACGACTTCATGGTGAAACATCCTCAATGTCAACAGAACCAGCAGGCTCGACAGTTCGGGGCAAGATGGGAGGACAGTAGGGACACGGTCATCGA
The DNA here is from genome assembly GCF_040606445.1 of Streptomyces sp. NPDC005408. Classification (NCBI taxonomy): domain Bacteria; kingdom Bacillati; phylum Actinomycetota; class Actinomycetes; order Kitasatosporales; family Streptomycetaceae; genus Streptomyces; species Streptomyces sp. NPDC005408. Next base: position 213,211 of record NZ_JBEXEX010000007.1, read on the forward strand.
ACCGTCATCACATCTGAGGGGAACTTGAGCATCACGGTCCGGCCACGGAAGGCCGTCGTCCCTCCTGGCCCGGTCGAGACCCCGGATCAGTGAGCCGCGTACACGATCCAGATCTGTCCGGGGGCGAAGGGCATCGACGTGCCGTCAGGTGTCGTGAATGCTGTCCCGGACGCGGCGGTGCCGCGCTTCCATTCGGCCTTGTACGCCTTGCTGTTGCGCAGGACGAGCGCCGTGCCCGAGCCGACGGTCTCGGTGTACGGAGTGGTGTTTCCCCCGCGGTCGTGGAACTGCGACGGGCGCACGGTGACGTACTGCACGACGACGGTGGCCGCACCCAGCTGCTGTCCTGCCGGTGTGCGGGACGGGGCGCCGTCCATGCCCACCAGCCACTGCCGCCTCTCTGCCGACCACGTGAAGCTGAAGCGTGCGGCCGGATACCGGACGCTGTACGTGGCAGTCGGCTTCCCTCCTGCGGGCGCGGGGCCGAAGGTGAAGCCGGCGTAGGTCGCGGCGTTCACGCCGGGGATGTCGCGCCGGGTGCGCTCGGGCCGTAGAAAGAGATTGTGCGGCGCGGCCCGGTCCTGGCTGCGGAAGTACGCGTCCGGTTCCTTTCCCGGCGGAAGCGCGTACACCGGGGCTGCCGCGATGACCGGCAGGAGCTTGCTCTGTGCCCCGGAGAAGGCGAGGGTCGGCCGGTCGAACTGCCGGAGCAGTTCCAGGTCGGATTCACGGGCACTGCGCACCGGGCCGACGACGGGGGGCACCTGAGAGGAGTAGAGGGCGAGTATCCGGCTGAGCCCCGCCTCGACCTGCTCGGCGTAGACGATGTCCGCCTTGTCGAGCCCTGTCTGCGGCCGTGCGGGACCGACGTTGTCGATCTTCACCGCGAGCACGTGGGAGCCCGGGACGGATTTGCCGGAGGACGGTCCACGGTTGTCCGTCGGCGGGGCGCCGTCGCCGCCCTGGCATCCCGAGGTGGCAAGGGTGAGCGTCGCGAACAGCATCGCGAGTGCGGCGGCGGCCGATCTCTTCTTGGTCTTCGCGGGCATGGCTGAAGCCCTTCGGCATGTCTCACTCTCTGTAGTACGAGAGTACGGTGCGCGAGGGCCGAACGTTCTGTCATCCCGACGCGCCGGGAGAGCGGCAATGTGTCCCTGCCCTGCGACACCCGGCATGACCTAACGTCGCGATCATGACGACGTTCAGCAGTTTCGCCGTACACATCCCCGACGCCGATCTTGAGCCCGACCCGCTCGACCCGGCACAGATTCTCCAGGGCACTCCCGAGGTGTCGGGCAAGGTGCTGTGGGAGTCGGAGGACGGCAAGAACATCCGTGGAATCTGGCAGATCACCCCCGGCGTGGTGACCGACACCGAGGCCAACGAGCTCTTCGTCGTCATCAGCGGCCGGGCCACCATCGCCGTCGACGGCGGCCCCTCCTTCGATGTCGGCCCGGGCGACGCATGCGTACTGCGCGAGGGCGACCGGACGACCTGGACCGTGCACGAGACACTGCGGAAGGCGTACCAGATCACCTCGCAGTGACCGTGGCTCGAACTCCCGGATCACGCGGGCCTGACAAGGGGAATTGCTACAGTTTGGGTGCCCGCGTGCGGCCGATCCGAGGCGGACGGAGTATGAAGCCGATGAGCGGAGTGACAGTGAGCAATGGACATGCCACGCAGGCCAGGAGCGACGCCCTTATCGCGCTGAGCAAGGTCAACAAGCACTTCGGCGCGCTCCATGTGCTCCAGGACATCGATCTGACCATCCACCGTGGCGAGGTTGTCGTCGTCATCGGGCCGTCCGGGGGCGGGAAGTCGACGCTGTGCCGCGCCGTCAACCGCCTGGAGACCATCGACTCCGGCGAGATCGCCGTCGACGGCAAGCCACTGCCCGCCGAGGGCAGGGAACTCGCCCGGCTGCGGGCCGATGTGGGCATGGTCTTCCAGTCCTTCAACCTCTTCGCGCACAAGACCGTCCTGCAAAACGTGATGCTGGGCCAGATCAAGGTCCGCAAGACGGACAAGAAGGCTGCCGAGGAGCGGGCGCGTTCGCTGCTCGACCGGGTGGGGGTCGCCTCCCAGGCGGACAAGTACCCGGCGCAGCTCTCCGGCGGCCAGCAGCAGCGCGTCGCGATCGCGCGCGCACTGGCCATGGATCCCAAGGTCATGCTCTTCGACGAGCCCACCTCGGCCCTCGACCCCGAGATGATCAACGAGGTCCTCGAGGTCATGCAGCAGCTCGCCCGTGACGGCATGACGATGGTCGTCGTCACTCACGAGATGGGCTTCGCCCGCTCCGCTGCCAACCGTGTCGTCTTCATGGCGGACGGCAAGATCGTCGAGGAGACGACGCCGGAGGAGTTCTTCACCAATCCGCGCAGTGCCCGCGCGAGGGACTTCCTTTCGAAGATCCTTCACCACTGAGCCGGCCCCGATCCCGGTGCCTGTGCCAGGTGCCGTCGCCCTTGCGGGCCGGGAATGTATTTGGCAGCATGAAATGTTGGCTTATACATCGAGCTGCTGGCTCGACACCACCCGTGCGGGCCCACCGCCCGCCCCCCCCACCAGCGAGGCCCCGTGAACAACGACACCCCTGAGCAGCCCGCCGACATCGTGGCCCGGCTGCGCGCCACCTTCCGCTCCGGTCGTACCAAGCCCGCCGACTGGCGCACGGCTCAGCTGCGCCGGCTGCGGGAGATGCTCACCGAGAACGGCGCCGACCTCGCCGCCGGCCTCAACGCCGACCTGGGCAAGAGCTCCACCGAGGCGTTCCGCACCGAGATCGACTTCACCGTCCGCGAGATCGATCACACCCTGGACCACCTCGACGTGTGGCTGCGCCCCGAACCGGCTCCGGTGCCGGCGCACATCGGCGAGGCGACGGCCTGGACGCAGTACGACGCCCTGGGCGTGGTGCTCGTCATCGCCCCCTGGAACTATCCGTTGCAGCTGCTGCTCACGCCCATGATCGGCGCGCTGGCCGCCGGCAACGCGGTGGTCGCCAAGCCCAGCGAGATGGCACCGGCCACGTCGGCCGTGCTCACGCGGCTGTTGCCGCAGTACCTCGACACCGACGCCGTGGCCGTCGTCGAAGGCGGGATCCCGGAGACCACCGCCCTGCTGGCCGAGCGTTTCGACCACATCTTCTACACCGGCAACGGCGCCGTGGGCCGTATCGTCATGACCGCTGCCGCCCAGCACCTCACCCCGGTCACTCTTGAACTGGGCGGAAAATCCCCGGTGTTCATCGACCGGGACGCCGATCTGCGCACCGTCGCCGCACGGCTGGCGCGCGGCAAGTTCCTCAACGCGGGGCAGACATGCGTGGCGCCCGACTACGTCCTCACGGACCCGCAGACGGCCCGTGCCCTCGAGCCCGCTCTCGTCGAGGCCATCGAGGCGTTGTACGGATCCGAGCCGGCGGCGTCCCCCGAGTACGGGCGGATCGTCAACGAGCGGCACTTCGACCGGCTGAGTGCGCTGCTCGACTCCGGCCGCGTCGTCGTCGGCGGCACCGGCGAGCGCAGCACGAAGTACATCGCGCCCACCGTGCTCGCCGATGTCGACCCGAAGGCGCCGGTCATGCAGGAGGAGATCTTCGGCCCCGTTCTCCCGATCGTCACGGTGCCGGACCTGGGCGGGGCCATCGACTTCATCAACGACCGCGACAAGCCCCTCGCCCTGTACGCCTTCACCGAGTCCGAGACCACGCGGCAGCGCCTGGCGTCCGAGACCTCGTCCGGTGGCCTCGGGTTCGGCCTGCCGCTCGCCCATCTCACTGTCTCCGACCTGCCGTTCGGGGGCGTCGGCGAGAGCGGCATGGGCAACTATCACGGCCGCTACTCGATCGAGACGTTCAGCCACCGCAAGGCGGTGCTCGACAAGCCGCTGTCCTGACCCGGGCATTCCGGCCGGCTACACCCCCTCCCGGCGACCCCCGACCCGTCGCACGACCTGGAGCAGATATTCCTTGCGGTTGAGCGGATCGTGGTCCGTCCGCGGCCGGCTCGGGATCGTGCCGCGGACCGCCTGGTAGCGTTCGAAGGCGTATTCCAGTACGCCCTCGCCGCGTGTGAGTCCAGGCAGTTGCTGCTCCAGCGCATGCATCCGATCCGCCGGAATCTCGCCCTCAAGTACGCCTGCCGAATCCCGCACGACCGGCGTCTGCGGGATGGCACCCAGCCGCGCCAGTACGGGCAGAATCGGCCCGAGCACGTCGGCCGGAAGCTCCAGCCGGAAGCGGTGCATCGGCTCGAACACCCTGGTGCCTGCCTGTTGCAGCGCGCTCATCAGGACCAGCGGCGTCAGATTGCGGAAGTCCCCGGCCGTGCTCGACATGCTCTTGTCGAAGGTGCCGTGGGAATGACTCTGCCGCGCCCAGTAGCCGGAATGCGTCATGGTTACGGTGCAGTCGGTGACCTGCCATCCGTAAATCCCTTGCTGCAGCGTCTCCTTCACGGTTTCTTCGACCGCCTTGATGAAGGAGAAGGGCATCGAGCCCAGCTCGACTTCCAGCCGGAATTCCACGCCGGAGCCGACCGGAGCGGGATCGACGCGCAGGCCGACAGTGGCGAGAAACGGATTGGGCTCCTTGGCGATGATCTCGAAGGATGCACCCGTGCCGACAGGGCGTTCCAGGCAGATCGTCGTCGTCTCGCGGAAAGTGACGTCGACGCCGAAGTCGTTCGCCAGCGTCGCCTGGATGACCTCTTTCTGCACCTCGCCGTAGAGCGAGACGGATACTTCCTGCCGGATGTCGTCCTGGCGCAGATTGATCAGCGGGTCCTGCTCGGCGAGCTGGGCGAGCGCGAGATGCAGTGCCCCCTTGTCGGCGGCGCGGCAGGGAACGACGACCGTCTCCAGCGTCGGCGGGGCGAAATACTGCTGCTCCGGCGCGGGCGTTCGCGAGACGCCGATCGCGTCGCCGATCCGGATGCCCCCAAGGCCCCAGAGCTTTGCGATCCGCCCGGCGGCGACCGATGTGTGCCGGACCGCCGAACCGCGGTCGAAGACGCTGATCGCGGTGACCTTCTCCTCCTCGTCCCCGCGGATGCGCAGCCGGTCTCGTGTTCGCAGGGTCCCCGACAGCATGCGGACGTACGCGACCTTCTCACCGGCCGGGCCGCGCTCGATCTTGAACACGGTGCCCGAGACGGGTCCTTCGGTATCGCCCTCGCTCGCGGGCAACAGCTCCCTGATACCGGCGATCAGCGCATCCACGCCCGCGCCGGTGACGGCCGAGCCGAAGTACACGGGATGCACGAGCGCCTGCCGGGTCTGCGCCGCCAGTTCGTCGCGGAGTTGCGCGTACGAGATCGTGGTCTCGTCGTCGACATACGCGGCCAGGAGCGCGTCGTCGTGCCCGGACAGCAGGTCGACCAGCGCGGAGGCAAAACCTGCGTCGGCTTCGGTGTACGCAGTGGCGAAGGCGCCACGGGTGCCGAGCCCGGCGGTCGAACCCATCGGGACGATCTCCCGGCTCAGCTTCTCGGAAATGGCCCCCAGAACGGGCTCGTACTGCGCGCCACCTCGGTCGATCTTGTTCACGAAGATGAGCGTGGGGATACGCAGCCGATGCAGCGTCCGCATCAGCACACGCGTCTGCGCCTGCACGCCTTCCACGGCGGAGATGACCAGCACGGCACCGTCTAGCACGCTCAGGACCCGCTCCACCTCCGCGATGAAGTCCGGGTGGCCGGGCGTGTCGATCAGGTTGACCGTGATGTCGTCGACGACGAACGACACGACCGCGGACTTGATCGTGATGCCGCGCTGTCGTTCCAGCGCCAGTGAATCGGTCTGGGTACTTCCGTCGTCGACGCTGCCGATCTCGTCGATGACTCCGGCCGCGTGGAGCAGCCGCTCGGTCAGGCTTGTCTTACCGGCGTCTACATGCGCCAGAATTCCCAAGTTCAACGTTCGCACTGAGCGTCAGGTCCTCAAGATAGGTGTCAATTGCCTTCTGGATGGACGTGAACGCTCCGCGCATAATCATCTCCTTGGTCGATCAGCTGTCATCGTGAGTCCAGCAGACGGCCGCGCTGAGGGGCAACCGATTTTGTCGGCGCCCCGGTCCCGTACCGCGGCGCCAAACAGCCACCCCGCGGCACCGGGAACCGTCGATCTTCAGCGCCCGCCGAGGCGGAGGAATTGCGCTGCCTCCCGCCCGGCGGGAGGCTGGACATATCAGCCCCGCGGCGCCCGATTGCGCCTGCGGCCCGTGAAGTGCTCGGGCCAAGACTCCGCCGACGGGGGACAACGCGGCGGCGAGGCGTTGGAAGGTGCGGCCGGAACGGCCGGGAGGCCGGGCGGGTTGCGCTCTGCACCCCGTCTGGGAGATGGCCATGGACGGCACAACCTTGGAAGCGATGCGGACCGCCCTGCGCGGTCCGGTGATCGGCACACAGGACCCGGATTACAACCAGGCCCGCAAGATCTACAACGCCATGATCGACCGGCGCCCGGCCGCATTCGTGCGCTGCTCGGACGCTGCCGACGTCATGAACGCGGTCGACTTCATTCGCGACCACGGTCTCGAACTCGCCGTCAGAGGCGGCGGACACAGTGGCGCGGGCCTCTGTCTCGTGGACGACGGCGTCACCGTGGACCTCTCTGCGATGCGCTGGGTTCGCGTCGATCCGGCCGCCAGGACCGCGTCGGTCGGCGGCGGCTCACTGCTCGGCGACCTCGACCATGCCGCTCACGCCTTCGGTCTCGGCACACCCGCGGGCATCATGTCGACGACCGGCGTCGGCGGGCTCACCCTCGGCGGTGGTCACGGCCACCTCACACGTAAGTACGGCCTGACGGTGGACAATCTGCTCTCCGCCGACGTCGTACTCGCGGACGGCAGCTTCGTCACCGCGAGCGAGAGCGAGCACCCGGACCTGTTCTGGGCACTGCGCGGCGGTGGCGGGAACTTCGGCATCGTCACCTCGTTCAACTTCAAGCTGCATCCGGTGCACTCCGTGGGTGTCGCGATCTCGGTCTGGCCGGTCGACCAGACACGCGAAGTGCTGCAGTGGTACCGCGACTTCCTGCCGCAGGCACCCGACGACCTGAACGGCTTCTTCGCGCTGCTGGCCGTGCCGCCAGGTCCGCCGTTCCCTGAGGAGATCCACGGACACAAGATGTGCGGCGTGGTGTGGTGCTGGACGGGGGACCTGGCCCAACTCGACGAGGCGCTCATCGCCGTGAACGAGCCCGGAGCGCCGACCTTCCACTTCACGACGCCGATGCCCTACCCCGCGCTGCAGACCATGTTCGACGAGCTGATCCCCACCGGGCTGCAGTGGTACTGGCGCGGCGACTTCTTCGACCGGATCACCGACGAATCCATCGGCGTCCACCTCAAGTACGGCGAGAACCTTCCCACCGGCCTGTCGACCATGCACCTCTACCCGGTCGACGGTGCCGCGGCCCGGGTCGGCAGCGACGACACCGCGTGGGCCTACCGGGACGCCGTCTGGTCCGGCGTGATCGGCGGCATCGACCCCGACCCGGACAACGCCGAGACCATCAAGCAGTGGGCCGTCGACTACTGGGAAGAGCTGCATCCGTACTCGATGGGCGGCTCGTACGTGAACTTCATGGGCGCGGGCGAGGGCGAGGAGCGGGTGAAGGCCACCTACCGCGACCACTTCGACAAGCTCGCGGAGGTCAAGGCGACCTACGACCCGAAGAACCTGTTCCACGCGAACCAGAACATCGAGCCGGCCAAGAAGGGCTGACGCATCAGCGGACGGCGGCCACCGCCATTGCGCCAACCGTGGGCCCAACCCCGGGGGAGCGCTCAGACGTGCGAGCGTCTGCGCGGGACCGCGCCGGTCGTCTGAAGGGCTTCGGTGATGAGCCGGACGCCGCGAGCCAGGCGGTTGAGCTGCTCCAGCTCGATCGCGTACATCCTGATGGTGCTCTCGATGATCGACTCGGCCACTCCGAGAGTGGGCAGTTCGGCCCGGCAGGTCTGCAGCGCGGTCCGGACCGCCCGGATCTCGTGCTGCACCTGGAAGTGTGCATGGCGGGCGAGCAGGATCGGGTGGCGGGTGAGCGGCGAGTAGCCGGCGTAGCGGGCCGGAAGGAGGTCTCGCAGCCATCGGGCCGCCGTGCGTTCCCAGTCCTGGCTGCCGGGAGCCATGACCTGGCACGGCCAGTCCGCGTTGATCGGGGTGTAGATCTGGGACATCGTCGTCCTTTTGGGATGTCGTGCGGATGTCGTACGCGTGGGCTGTGATCGAGGGGATTTCCGGCGGCCCCGGCCCAGGGGTTGACCGGGGCCGCCGATGGCGGGCGTCCGAGGGGAGACGGAGCGCCCTGTTGGAACACCGCGGGCCGACATGAGGAGTCGTCGGCCTTCGATGTCCGGCTTCTGAGGCCCGTGAGGGCCGTGGTTCCGGCATGCGGCTCCGGGAGACCCGGGGCCACCGGAGAAGTAAATATATATACCGTCGAGTACGCAAGGGTATGAAAAATTTCATGCATCAAAAAACATGAAAACTCCTGGTCTGCGAGCCTTCGTCACTTTGGGCGGAAGGGCCCGGATCAGTCCTCGAGGAAGAAGTTGTGCTGCTCCGCGACCTGCTCGTAGCCCTCGAGCCGGACCTGCGTGCGCTGAGGGTCCGCATCCGCCATCGCCTGGAGGAGGGCGGCGGAGAGAACCCCCGGTGCCGCGTACGAGTCGAAGACCAGGCGTGAGCCCGTTCCGGCGATCAGCGCCACATCGGCCTCGTCCACCAGCGGCCCGAAGGCAAGATCGGTGATCAGCGCGACGCGCAGCCCGATACGGCGGGCCGTACGCATCGTCGCCAGCGTCTCGTTGGCATGCCTCGGCATGGCGAACGCCAGCACCCAGGTCCCGCCCGCCTCGTGAGACTGCAGCAGCGCGTCGTAGGCAACGCTGCCCCCGCGGGTCACCGTGCGCACATCGGGATGGATCCGCCGTGCGGCGTAGGCGAAGTACTCCGCCAGCGACACGGAGATCCGCAGGCCCAGAATCGTCAGCGGAACGGACCGGGCCAGCTCGCGGCCGACGTCGAGCACCTGGTTGGTGTCGGCGAGGAGCCGGCCCAGGCTCTCCAGGTTCTCGATCTCGGCGTCCACAGCCGCCTGAAGCTCATTGCGGCGGATTTCCTCCCGCGTGTCCGGCGAACCGGCGACCGCGCTGAGGGCGATGGGCTGCAGCGCCTCCCGCAGCGCGGGGAAACCGCTGAATCCCAGCGAGGCCGCGAAGCGGGTGACCGAGGGCTGGCTCACCCCCACGCGCTCCGCGAGCTCCGTGATCGACAGGAAAGCGGCCTCGGTGAGATGGTCCACCAGGTACTGGGCGATGCGCCGCTGCGCGGGGGACAGCCGGTGGCCGCCGAACAGGGCGAGAACCCGGTCCGTGGGGGCGGCCTCCGTCTCGGGAGACTGCCCTCCCGGCGTGATCGCAGACGCCTGTGCGCGTGCCTGCTGATCTGATGCCACCGGTGTCACTCCTTCTCGTCCCACTTCCGCTCAACATAGCTCACTCACCGTGGTCGCAAGGGGCCGAGAACGAGAACGGGCAGCCACCGGCAGCTCCGTACACTGATCAGCGCGCGTCCACCGTCGTCGTCGGAGTGTTCCAGCCGGAGATCCGCAGACGGGGCGCGGAACCGTGCAGGTCGCTCGTGCGGTACGTGGCGGTGAGCGTCGCCGATTCGCCCGGCCAGAGACTGACCTGGTTGTCGGACCACTGGACGGGCAGGACGGGTGCACCCGATGCATTGACCACATGGACGTCGGTGAGCAGCGCCGGGGTCCGGCCCGTGCCCGTATTGCGCACCGTGACCGTGGTCGTGGAGTTCCCGTCGCCGCCCGTCGTGGTGCTCGCGGTGGCGGACACGGTCGCCTCCGCCATGGAGCCCAGGCCCTTGAGGTCGGCGTAGGCGGTGGTGGGTGTGTAGTACCAGTCCGTGTTGGCCCAGTCGAGGACATCGGCCTTGGTGGAGAGCCAGTAGACGTTACGGCTCACTTCCTTGCCCGTGGCGTCGGCGAGCACCAGCCTGGCCAGGTACGTCGTGGACAGCCCGCCGACCGACGTGGGCAGCGTCAGCGCGGTCGTCTTCGCCCCGTCGCCGCCGACACTGAGGCTGGATGCGGTCCTGTCGTACTTCTCGGTGCCGTCGGTGTTGAACAGCGTCACGCGCGCGGTGAGCCCCGAGGCGGCAGCGTGCCGGTTGTTCACGAGAACGACCGAGCGACTGTCGTAGGAGTACTGGACGTGCAGCGGCTCATTGGCCTTCTTGGCCCCGGAGTAGGCGCCGCCCTGGTCCAGGTAACGGTCCAGCAGCTGCCAGTGCAGTGAGGTCCAGCCGCTGTTGAACATCCAGTACACGACGCCGGTGGCGGGCTTGGAGGAGTCGGAGGCATTGCGTCCGTACGACTCGAACTGCGCGCGCACGTTCTCGTACTGGGCCAACTGGGCCTTGCGTACATAGTCGTCGAGGCTCGTGGGCGCTCCGTAGCGTCCGGCGAGCGCGTTGTTGTAGAGCTTGAGGGTGCTGAAGGTGCTTGACGGCGAGCGGTGGTACTGCTTTGCGGACGGGCTGCGCCACAGCGTTTCCAGTTCGGCGGGGGACAGCATGCGGCGCAGGGTGTCGAGGGTGGGGATGTCGGGGCCCGCACTGGTCTCGGAGTTGAAGCCGGTGGCTCCGCCCTCGCGCTTGGCGTACCAGTAGTTGGGCGGTACCCAGTCGTAGGGGCCGGTCATCTTCATGCCCGAACTGCCGGAGACGGGCGATGACTTGTCCGAGGCTGCGGCGATCACCGGAGTGGACCAGTCGGCCGCCTCGAGAGCGTCGAGGTAGTTCTTCTCGGTCTTCGCGTCGGGGGCGAAGTCGCTGCCGATCAGGAAGGAGATGACGCTGGGGTGGTCGCGCAGCCGGGACGCCTCGGCGGCCATCGACGCCTTCGCGACCGGATAGTCGGCGTCGGCCCACTTGTCGCCGGGCTCGCTGCCGTTGTTGTTGCCCTCCCACTTGTCGCAGCACTCCCAGCCCGGCAGGGCCAGGACGCCGTAGCGGTCGGCGAGGTCGAAGAACTCGTCCGGCTCGATGTGGCCCTCGAGGCGGATGGTGTTCAGCCCCAGATCGAGCGCGTACTTGAGCCGGTCCTCGACGTAGCGACGGTCCCAGCGCAGGAATTCGTCGGGGGACCAGCCGCCGGCCTTGATGAGCAACGGGCGGCCGTTGACGCTGTACTGGCGGGCGCCGTCACTGTTCAGCGGCGCCTTCACATCCCGGATGCCGAAGGTCTGATGAGCGGTGTCGGAGACGGTCCCGGAGGCCGCGACGCTCACGTCGAGTTCGTACAGCGGCTGCTGACCCATAGTGGCGGGCCACCACACGCGCGCTTCCTGCAGGCGCAGTTGAGGGTACGCGGCCGGGGTGAAGGTGACCGTCTTCGTCTGGTGCGCGGCGAGGCTGACGTCCTGGCTGAAGGTGACGGAGCCGATGGTGCCGGACACGGTTGCGGTGACCGGATCGGCGGAGTCGTTGCGGGCCTGTGCCTTGACGGTCAGCTCGGCGGAGGAAAGCGAGGGCACCGCGAGCTTGGTGACCACATGGGTGTCGCGCAGCGCCACCGGGCCGCCGCGGCGGACCAGCACATCGCGCACGATGCCCATGTTCTCGTCCGGCGGGGGCTGGAGCCAGTCGATCCAGCCCATGGTGAGGTTCTTCCTGGGGTCGTTGGGCTGGATGCGGAAGGCGACGGTGTTGGTGCCCGCCTTCACCAGGGCGGTGATGTCCAGTTCATGGTGTGTGTACGCGCCGGCCACCGCACTCCGGTCCGCTGCCTGGCTGCCGTTGACGAACACATCGGCGGCGGAGATCACTCCGCTGAAGTCGAGGTAGGTGCGCTCGGAGGTGTCGGAGACGGTGAAGTCCGAGCGGTACCACCACGGGACGTCGAAATCGGCCGCCGGGATCTTCTTGAGATTGGTGGAGTAGAACGGATCGGCGTAGGTGCCGTTCGCGAGCAGCGCGCCGAGCACCGTGGACCGCGGCCCTGCCGGATACCAGCCGCTGGCCGGGTAGCCGGGGCTCGAGACGGCGGCGGCGGAGTCGGAGACCTTGGCCGTCGACTGGATGGCATAGCCGGACAGCGCGGTCCTGCTGCCGGGTGCGGCGGCGACCTTGGTCACCGCGCGTCCGCGTGCGGAGTGCGCGGCGGGCGTGGCCGATGTCGTACTCGTATGGAGCGCGAGGAGCAGGCCGAGGACGGCGGCAGCTGCGGTCAGGCGCCGGGACAGGGCGGGGCGGTGGGCCACGGTGATCTCCCAGAGGGCTGTTCGGAGCGTCCGCGCTTCGGCGGTCAAGTCAGGAACGGCGGTCAAGTTAGGAACCTTTACTAACTGTTCCGACGCTAGAGATCTGAGTCGGGCATGTCAATGAACGCGCCGCTCGGCACCCCTGGATGGCTCAATCCGGTATGGGGGGCGGGAGTTGGCCAGGCCGGGCCCCCCGCGAGTCTGACGCCGCCGCGCGGCGGTCGTCGTCGAAGGCCCGGCCGATGCGTACGGCCTGCTACTGCACGGCGGGAAGCAGTCCGGTGACGGGCGCGACCAGGTCGGTGAGCTGGTGCAGCTTGTTCAATTCGTTGATTCCTCCCCCGAGCCCCCTGAGCTGGCCGGAGGCCGGCGGCACTTCGGCCCGGTGCTCGGCAGGGATGTTGCTCGCGGCGAGACCGTCGATCACGCTCGTGGCGGCGATCTTGTGGTCGGGGGCGACATCGGCGCTCGCGGCGGGGGCTGCCAGAGCCGTGGCGCCGGTGGCGAGGGCTACGGCGGCGAGAACGCGTCGTGTTTTGGTCATGTCCTAGCAACGGCTGACATCACGGGCGGACACGGCCACCCGGCGCCACTCACCCGCGGGCGGCCGCATCGCACCGTGCCGGCTCCGCTCGCCGGATGCGAGGGGGTGCGGTCGGCTGGTTGGCTACGCGTTGTCGGCCGCACCCCCGACGCAGAGAGGCGACTCGAATGACCACATCCGCAGCAGAAAGCAGCGACAAGGCCCGTCCCGTGGTGGCGGTGCTCGGCACCGGCATCATGGGCGCCGCGATGGCCCGGAACCTGCTCCGCGCCGGGCTGCCGGTCCGGGCGTGGAACCGTACGCGGTCGAAGGCCGAAGCCCTCGTGCCCGACGGCGCGTACTGTGCCGGATCCCCCGAGGACGCCGTCACCGGCGCGGATGTGGTGCTGACCGTGCTCAACGGCGGGCCGAGGGTGCTCACCGCCATGCGGGAGGCGAGCGACGGCCTGGCCCCGGGGACGGTGTGGGCCCAGTCGGCGACCGTCGGGGATGCAGCGACGGCCGAGCTTGCGGACTTTGCCCGGCAGCGCTCCCTCACGTTCGTCGACGCCCCCGTTCTCGGTACGCGCCAGCCCGCGGAGGCCGGGGAGTTGCTGGTCCTCGCAGCGGGGCCCGACAGCACGCGAGCCGCACTGGCGCCCGTCTTCGATGCCGTGGGCCGGCGCACCACATGGGTGGACGACGACGGTTCCCGCGCGGCCGCCAGCAGGCTCAAGGTCGTGCTGAACAGCTGGGTCGGCGCCCTGACCCATGCGACCGGCGAGGCGCTCGCGCTGGCGCGCGGGCTCGGCGTGGATCCGCAGGCCTTCATCGAGAGTGTCTCCGGCGGTCCGCTGGACAGCGGGTACCTGCGGGTCAAGGCCAAGGCGATCCTCAGCGACGACTACACGCCCAGCTTCTCGGTCGACAACGCGCTCAAGGACGCACGGCTGATCGTCGACGCGGGGAAGCGCTCGGGCGTACGCCTCGATCTGGCTCAGGCGGGAGTGGCTCGCTTCGAGCGCCTGCAGCGCCGGGGCAAGGGCGAGCGGGACATGGCCGCCACCTATCTCGCCTCCTTCGACGAAGGCGCGGAACCCTCGGCCGGGGGGATCTAGGACAGAAACTGGCCTAGAGGCTGGCTAACGTGCCATCACGTGAGGCAGTCGCAAGCCCGGGAGGCGGCACGATGGAATCGTTCAACGGCCTGGAAGTCATCGCTTTCGAGGACGCAGCTCAATTGGAGTCCTGGCTCGGTGACCATCACGGGCTGCAATCCGGCGTATGGCTGAAGCTCGCCAAGAAGAGCTCCGGTATTGCGTCGGTGACGGCCGCGGAAGTCATCGATGTCGCGCTGTGCTACGGCTGGATCGATGGTCAGCGCCGTTCCCTCGACGAGTCGTACTTCCTGCAGAAGATCACGCCGCGCCGGCCGCGGAGTACTTGGTCGCAGGTCAATATCCGCAAGGTCGCGGCGCTGACGGAGGCGGGACGTATGCGCGAGCCCGGCCTCGCGGCGGTCGGGGCCGCCGAGGCGGACGGACGCTGGGCCGCGGCGTACGCATCACAGAAGGAAGCCACGGTCCCGCCTGATCTCGCAGCAGCTCTTGACGGAAACGAGCGGGCGAAAACCGCCTTCGGGAAACTCAATAAAACGAACAGATACGGTGTGATCCACCGACTTCTGACGGCGAGGACTCCCGATGTCAGAGCGGCGCGGCTCGATCGGATGATCGCCGCGCTTGAGACTGGTCAGCAGATTCAGTAGTCCTCGTGGAGGCCATCCACCCGTCTCCCCGCTGGCCGCCCCGACAGCGATATGCGCACCATGGCTGTCTGAGATGCTGCCCGAACGCCGCAGCCCGGGCGCGAGCGATCACTGGAGGAAGCATGGCCGGTCAGTTCGAGGCAACGGTCGAGATCGGCCGCCCCATCGAGGAAGTCTTCGCCTTTCTCGGGGACGGCGAGAACGATCCGAAATTCAGCCCCAGGGTCCTCGAGATCGCAAAGACGCCGGCCGGCCCGACCGCGGTGGGCACCGTGTTCAAGAGCACGGTCAAAGACGCCGGAATGACGACCAAGCGCGAGTTCCGGATCAGTGAGTTCGCGCCGCCCAGCACTATCCGCTGGAACGAGATCTCGAAGAACATGATCACGGCCAAGGAGGGCGGCTACGACCTCGAGTCCACGCCCGAAGGCAATACGCGGATGCGGATCTTCAACATCCTTGAGGGCCACGGCATCGGCAAGCTCATCGCGGGCTTCGCCCTGAGCGCGGCGCGCAAGGACGCGGATGCGTTCGGGCAGCGGATCAGGGCGGCTGTCGAGGCGTCCTGAGCGGGAAGCTGCGCGGGTGGGGTTCGGGCGGCAGCCGGTGCTGTGACAGGCTGCGTGAGGACGCCCGGCCGGACAGGTCGCCGGGCCGGACAGGTCGGGAAGCGCAGCAGCATGGCCATGGTGGATCATTCGGGGTCGGGTTCGCAGTCGGGTTCGCGCGGTTCGGGGTCCGGCGCGGTCTTGGCGTCCGCGGCTCATCGAGACGCCGTCGCGGCGGAGACCGCCCGGTTCGCGGAGGTGGTCGGGGGAGCGAACCTGGCGACTGCGGTGCCCAGTTGTCCGGGCTGGACGCTCCTGGACCTCGTCCGGCACGCCGGAAGCGTGCAGCGCTGGTTCTCCGTACTGCTGCGTCAGCTCGTCCAGGAACGCCCGCGCAGCCGTGATGTCGAGCTGAAGCTGCCGGCGGACGAGGACGGTTACGCGGACTGGCTCACGACATGCGCGGCCGAGGCGGCCGAGGCGTTCGCGGTCACCGACCTCGATGCTCCGATGTGGGTGTGGGGCGCCGATCACCACGCCAGGTTCTGGGTGCGGCGGATGCTGTTCGAGACCCTGGTGCACCGCGTCGACGCCGAACTCGCCCTGGGAGTTGCTCCCGTGATCGACCGCGAACTCGCGGCCGACGGAGTGGACGAGTTCCTGGTCAATCTGCCCTTCGCCTCACCCTTCGCCCCCAAGGTGGCCAACCTGCTGGGCAGTGGCGAAACCCTGCGCTTCAGCTGCACCGACTCGGACGGCGACTGGCTGGTCCGGCTGCGGCCCGACGGTTTCGGCGTCGACCAGGAGTCCGCGGACACCTCTGCGGACGCCACCGTCCATGGATCCGCGGCCGATCTGCTGCTTCTTCTGTACGGGCGTCTCGACCGCACCGCGGACGCTTTCGAGATCACCGGGGACGAGGATCTGCTGACCCGCTGGTTCGCCAACTCCGCATTCTGAGGGAGCCGTTCACCGGCTCGGCCTCAGCGCTCCAGCTCCTTGTGGGCGGTCTCCGGCAGCCGCAGATACACCGCGGAGGAGACGAGGCAGAGCGCGGTGACGTACCAGGGGAACAGCCCCGGGCTGCCGATCTCCTTGAACAGCGTGCCCACATACGGCGCGGTGCCGCCGAAGAGCGCGACCGTGAGGGAGTACGGGAAGCCGATGCCCGCCGCCCGCACGCGGGCCGGGAAGACCTCCGCGTTGACGGCCGCCGAGATCGAGGTGAAGCCGGTCAGGAGCACCATCCCCGTGCACTGGACCAGCAGCAGTGAGCCGAAGGAGCCGGTGAGCGAGCGCAGCAGGACCACGCTCAGCAGGGCGAAGCCCACGCCGAAGAAGAGCAGCAGCGGCCTGCGGCCGTAGCGGTCGGACAGCATGCCGCCAAGCGGCTGGAGCAGAGCGAAGAAGGCCAGCGAGATGGTGCCCGCGAGCAGGGCGTTGGCCTTGTCGATACCGGCGTTGAGCTCGGCGTACGTGGGCAGATAGGAGGTCCACGTGTAGTAGGCGATGGTGCCGCCCGCCGTGATGCCGCAGATCAGGAGAGACTGCCGGGCATAGTGGCGCAGCGCGTGGAACAGCCCGGCGGGGGCGGCCTGTTGCTGTTCCTCGCTGCGTGTCTCGTGCGCGCCGCGCCGGATCCAGAACCCGACGAGACTGAGGGCCGCGCCCACGACGAACGGCACGCGCCAGCCCCAGCCCTCCATCTGTGCCTCGCCGAGCCCGCTGACCAGGGCGGCGGCGATCCCCGAAGCCGCGAGCTGTCCGGCGGTGGTCGAGACGTACTGGAAGCTGGAGAACAGCCCGCGCCGCCCGGGACCCGCCGACTCGACCAGGAACGTGGTGGATGCCGCGAACTCCCCGCCGACGGAGAGCCCCTGGAGCAGCCGGGCGCCGACCAGCACGACCGGCGCGAGGGTCCCGGCGGAGGCGTATGTGGGGGTCAGGCCGACCAGCAGACTGCTGCCGCCCATCAGCAGAATGGTCACGGTCAGCGCGGCACGTCTGCCGCGCCGGTCCGCGATCGCGCCCATCAGCAGTCCGCCGACCGGCCGCATGAAGAAGCCCACCGCGAAGACGGCGAAGGTGGACAGGAGCGGTACGAGGGAGTTGCCGGAGCCTTTGGGGAAGACCTGGTCGGCGATGTACGTGGCGAGGAAGGTGTACGCGTACCAGTCGTACCACTCCACGGCATTGCCGACGGACGCCGCGATCAGCTGACGTAAGGGGCGTCGGGTCGGGGTCGAGAGCTGTGTCATGATCACGACCATCCCCAGGCCGGCGCCCTCACACACGTACCCCGTGTCCCGTACATGTTGTGGGAACGGTCGGCGGGCAAGGAGATGCGCCGGGCGCCCGCCGGGGAGCATGCTGGCTGTGTGACCTGGTACCGCGCGGCCGGGCGCGCCCCGCTGAGCGAGAGCGTGGCGAAGCCCGGGAGACCGAACGGCACCGACCGAGTTCCGGACGAACTCGCCCTGGTGCTCGCACAGGCCGCCGTAGGGGCGATCGAGGCCGTCGGCGGATACGCGGGCGGCATCTATCTGCGCACCCGGATGCCGGGGCTGCTGCGGCTGGGCGTGCTCGCCGGGCTGCCCGGCCGGCTGTTCCGGCCCTGGTGGCGTATGCATGTGAACCGGCCGTTCCCGGTGGCCGAGGCGCACCGCTCGGGCCAGGCCGTCCACCTCGCCGACGCCGAAGAGGCCATGCGGCGCTTTCCACAGCTCATGGCCGGTCTGCCGTTCCCGTTCGGCTCGCTGTACGCGCCCGTCGTCAGCGGTCGCGAGAAGTTCGGGGTGCTGGCCGTGTTGCGTCCGGCCACGCCCGGACACCCGGTCTCGCACGCCGACCGGCTGCGGATGCACAACGCGGCGACGAAGCTAGCCACCGCCCTCGCCGCGCTGGCCGATGAGGGGGATGCGGTCGCGTGGGAAGGCGAACCCGTGTGCGTCCAGTTGCCCGCGGTCACCACGCCGCCGGTCCGGGTCGGTCGCTTCGACTGGGACCTGCGCACCGGAGCCGTGAACGCCGACGACGAGCTGTGCGCGATTCTCGGCACCGACCCGGCGGACTTCGACGGCACCATCGATGCACTTGCGGCTCTGCTGGCGTCGGAGGACATGTACGGGCTGTGGACCGTCGCCCGCCAGGCGGCCGAGTCGGGCCGCCCCGCATCCCGCAGAATGCGGCTGCGCGGTCCCGACGGACGGCCCCACCTGCTCGAGCTGTCCGCCCGGGCACAATCGCCCGACGGCGGAGCGGGCCACCGTCTCACGGGATTCCTGGTGGATCTCGGCACCGGCCCGATCGTGGCCGAGGCGACCGACCGGCTGCCGAGCGGCGTCTTCTCGCTCGACCGGCTCGCGCGCATCACCTACGTCAATCACAGCGCGGAGGTCCTGCTCGGCCAGCCCCGCTCGGAGCTGGCCGGACGCGTCCTGTGGGAGGTCCTGCCGTGGTTCGGGCACCCCGCCTACGAGGACCACTACCGGGCCGCGCTGCTCTCCCGCGACCCCATCCACTTCATGGCCCGCCGCGCGCCCAAGGACTGGCTGTCGGTCTCCCTCTATCCCGGTCACGACGGCCTGACCGTCACCGTCGCCCCTTCCGACCAGCCCGCGTATGCGCCGGGGTCCGTCGTCCTGCCCGGCGCCGTGCTCGGCTCCCCGGCCGACCGCGCGGCGGCGCTCTATCGCCCGGTCGCCCTGGCGATCGCGTTGACGGAGGCCGTCACGGCCCGCCAGGTGTCCGCCGTGGTCACCGAGGAACTGCTGCCCGCGTTCGGCGGCCGCCAGCTGGCGATCTACCTGCTGAACGAGCGGCATCTCTATCTGGCCTGGGAGACCGGCTTCCCCAAGGGCTTCCTCGACCGCTTCGACGGGGTCGCGCTCGACGCACGGCTGCCCGGCGTGGAGACGCTCACCACCGGCCGCCCCATGTTCTTCGAGTCCATGGAACGGCTTTCCGATGCCTACCCCGGCATCCCCATGGACGCCAATGTCGGCGCCCGCGCCTTCCTGCCGCTGATCGCATCCGGACGGCCCGTCGGCTCCTGCATCCTCGGCTTCGACCAGCCGCGCGGCTTCAGCCCCGAGGAGCGCACGGTGCTGACCGCGCTCGCCGGACTCATCGCGCAGGCCCTCCAGCGAGCCCAGCGCTACGACACCGAGGCTGCCGTTGCCCGTGGACTGCAGGCCGCCCTGCTGCCGCACCGGCTGCCCGTGCTCGACCAGGTCGAGACCGTGGCGCGGTATCTCCCCGGCACCCAGGGCATGGAGGTGGGCGGCGACTGGTACGACGTCGTCGAGACCGACCGGGGGCTTGCCCTGGTCATCGGCGACGTACAGGGGCACGGTGTTTCCGCCGCGGCCACCATGGGCCAACTGCGCAGCGCCGTACGGGCCTTCGCGCTGAGCGGGCACGACCCGCAGGAGGTGATGAGCGGCACCAACCGGCTGCTCATCGACCTCGATCCCGGCCAGTTCGCCAGCTGCTGCTACGTCGACCTCGACCCGGTGACCGGCGCCGCGCAGGCCGTGCGGGCCGGGCATCCGCAGCCCCTGTTGCGCCACGCCGACGGCAGGACCGAGGTTCTGGATCTCCGTGGCGGGGTCGTGCTCGGCGTAGACATGGCCGCGTCGTACCCAATAACCGAACTGCGGCTCGCGCAGGGCGACGTCCTCGCCCTGTTCACCGACGGACTGGTGGAGCAGCCGGGAATCGACATCGACCTCGGGATAGAGCGGCTGCGCGCCTCGCTCGCCGAGGTCGGCCCGTCCTCGCTCGCCGGAACGGCGGACCGGCTCATGAACGAGGCACGGCAGGCCACCGACCGGCCCGACGACATCGCGCTGCTGCTCGCCGCCCGCTGGGCGGTCTCCCGCACCGGGACCATGCCATGAGCACGGTGAACCGCGTCGACGACGACAGCGTGCGCGGGCCCCTCAACGCCACGAGGGCCGCCACCGCCGTCCTGGACGCCGACGGCACGGTCGTCGGATGGAGCCCGACGGCACAGGGCCTGCTGGGCTACGCGCCGCAGGAGGTGCTCGGGCGCCGGATCGACGCCTTGGTGATGGAGCGTTCGCAACAGGATCACGCGACCGCGGAACCGCCGGACGCGGTCCGCGCCGCGCGGACGCTCCGTATGCGCCACCGGGACGGCCGCGCCGTCCGCGTGACCTCCACGGAACTGTCGCTCGCCCACGCGGGCACAGGTCCCGCACGGCTCCTGGCACTGGCCGACGCGGAGGAGACCGAGCAGTGGGAGGCCCTCCAGTCGATGCTCCGGGGGCTCGCCACCCAGTCGCCCGTCGGTCTGGCCATCTATGACACGGATCTGCTGGTGGTGTGGACGAACGCCGCGCTGTTCGAGGAGATGGGCACCACGACGTACGTGGGCCTCGGCCCGGACGACATGGTGACCCACGGCGAAATCCTGTCCGGGCCGGCCGGGCCGTATCCGAAGACTCTTGAGGAGACCATGCGGCAGGTGCTCGTCACCGGCGAGCCCGTCATCGATCTGCACTACCGAGGCCGCCCGCCCTCGGACCCGGATCGTGATCACGTCTGGTCGTGCTCGTACTACCGGCTGCAGGACGCCGGGTCGGTCTCGCTGGGTGTGTGCGAGGAGACGGTGGACATCACCGATCGCTATCTCGCGCAGCAGCGACTGGATCTGCTTGTACGGGCCGGTGCCCATGTCGGCACGACCCTGGACGTCGCCCGCACGGCCCGGGAGCTCTCCGCGGTCGCCGTCCCGCAGTTCGCCGACGAGGTCACGGTCGATCTCCTGGAGGATGTCCTCGAAGGCGATCAGCTCGCGCCGCGTACCCGGCAGGCGAGAAGCGTCGTCCGGGTGTGGGGCGAACCGGGAATGGGGGCCGAGCCGGGGATCGACGCGAAGGAGCCGGGAGGCGGACAGCCCGCAACGGGGCAGCGGATCGACTACGCCCCCGACTCACCCCAGGCACGCAGCCTCGCCTCGGGCAGGCCCGCGCTGCAACGGTCGGCGGGCCCGGAGGGCGGTGACGAGCCGCCGCATCATCGCTCGCGGCTGGCCGTGCCCCTGTGCGCCGAGGGCATCACGCTGGGAGTGGTCACCTTCGTCCGGGACCGCCACCTCGACCCCTTCGACCCCGGCGAGCTGGCGGTGGCCGAGGAACTGGCGGCCCGGGTCGCCGTCTGTATCGACAACGCCCGCCGCTACACCCGGGAGCATGCAGCGGCCCTCATGCTCCAGCGCAGTCTGCTGCCCCAGAAACTGCCGCAGCTGACCGGCGTCGAGCTGGCCCACCGCTATCTGCCCGCGGACAGCAGTGCCGGAGTCGGCGGCGACTGGTTCGACGCCATCTCCTTGTCCGGTGCGCGGGTGGGGCTGGTCGTGGGGGACGTGGTCGGCCACGGACTGCGAGCGGCGGCCACCATGGGCCGGCTGCGCACGAGCGTACGGGTGCTCGCGCTGCTGGACCTGGCGCCCGACGAGCTGCTCGCACGTCTGGACGACCTGCTCGGGCAGGGGGCCGACGAGCAGACGGCCGCGCGCGACGACGGCGTCGAGCTGGCCGACGACGAGGCCCTTGGCGTGACCTGCCTGTATGCCGTGTACGACCCGGTGTCGGGGCTGTGCCGCATGGCGCGCGCAGGCCATCTGCTGCCCGCTGTGGTCGATCCCTCGGACGGCTCCGTCAGCTTCCCCGACATCCCGGCGGGACCGCCCCTCGGCCTGGGTGGACTTCCCTTCGAGACCGCGGAACTGAAACTCCCGGAGGGCAGCCTCGTCGCCCTGTTCACCGACGGACTCGTCCACGGCCGCGACCGGGACATCGACGCCGGTCTCGACGGCCTGCAGGGCGTACTCGCCGAGCACCGACGCACGCTGGACGAGTTGTGCGACCGTGCGGTCGCCAAGCTGCTGCCCCGTCCCGTCGACGACGACGCCGCGCTGCTTCTCGTTCGTACGCGGATGCTGGGCAGTCATCAGGTCGCCACATGGGAGCTGGAGCCTGACCCGGAGGAGGTCGGCAGGGCCCGCGCCATGGCCACGGAGCGGGCCGCCCAGTGGGGACTGGACGACGATCTCGTCTTCACCATCGGGCTGGTGGTGAGCGAGCTGGTCACCAACGCCATGCGCTATGCCTCCGGGCCCATCCATCTGCGGCTCATCCGCGACCGGACGCTGATCTGCGAGGTGTCCGACACCGGACACACCTCACCCCATCTGCGGCGCGCGGGCACGGACGACGAAGGCGGCCGCGGTCTCTTCCTCATCGCCCAGATGACCCACCGGTGGGGGACCCGCCATTCGTCGAGCGGCAAGACCATCTGGGCCGAGCAGGCACTGCCGTAGCGGAGACGTGAGGGTCAGTCGCTCTCCAGGCACAGGACAGAGATCTGCTGGACGAGATTGTTGGCGAACCCGCCGCGGTTCCATGGCTGAGTGAGGGGCTGCGTACGGCCGTCGGCGTCGGTCGCGCGGACGCTCAGCACATGGCTTCCCGGCGTCGCGGACCACGCTGCCCGCCAGCGCCGCCAGGCCCAGCCGTGCCCGTCCGGCGGGTCGATGGCGGCCTCGCTCCAGGAGCCGTCGTCGTCCGTGCTGACCTCCACCCTGGTCACCGGGGCGTGACCGGACCAGGCCCGGCCCTCCAGCGGCACTTCGCCGGGGCGTACGACACGGGTCCGGGACATGAAGTCGGGGAACCCGGGCGGGATCATCAGCGCGCGCGGGGCGATCCGCTCGACCGGCTCGCCGGGATCGTCGGGCGACTGCCTCAGGCGGTATGCCACCGCCTGCTGGAATCCGGTGAACGCCGTGTCGGTGAGCGTGATGTCGCGCAGCCACTTCACATGCGCCATGCCGTACCAGCCGGGGACGATCAGTCGCAGGGGATAGCCGTGTTGCGGTGGCAGGGGAAGGCCGTTCATCTCGTACGCGACCAGCACTTCAGGGTCCTCGCCCAGGGCCGACGACAGCGGCAGGCTGCGCTGGTAGTCCTGTTCGATGCCGCGCTCGACGCCGTGGTCCGCCCCGGTGAAGACGGCTTCGACGGCATCGGGCTCGACACCGGCCCCGGCGAGCAGTGTGCGCAGCGGCACCCCGGTCCACTCGGCGGTTCCGACCGCCTCGACCAGCCACGGCTGGCTCACCGGCCGTGGCTGGAGGCGGGCCCTGCCGTTTCCGGCGCACTCCATCGTCACCCGGTGAGTGACGGCCGGGAGCGACCTCAGCCTCCGCATGTCCAGGGTCAGCGGGGTGCGCACCAGGCCGCTCACGGTCAGCTGCCAGTCGTCGGCCTCGGCGGCGGGGATGTCGTAGTGGACGAGCACATAGTGCAGTCCGGCGGGCGTGAGGTCGTAGCGCAGCGCCTCCAGCGGAAGCCCGTGATTGCGGGCGGCGAGGGCCAGTTCGTCCAGGCCGACGCCCTCGTCGGGCTCCGCGAGGCGCCCTGGTGTGCTGATGTCTCCGATGCGTCCGTCCATGACCTCATGGTGCTCTCCGGGCCGGTCCCGGGCACCCCGCGGGCGGCCGGTGGCACATCTGCCCGAGGTGCTCATGGGCTGCCTGTTGACTGGAACGCCCTGGGAAGCGTTATATCGGAGATAAAGGGCAGATAAAGGCTTCTGAATTGGAGGCAGCCCGCAATGACCACCCATCCGAGCATTGAGGAACACCCCGATCTTGCCGAGATGCGCTCCCGGTTCGAACGGGCGACCACGACTCCACGTGCCCAGGCGATCGAGACACTGGCCCTGCTGACGGGTCTGTACCTGGCCGCCTCGCCGTGGATAGCAGGATTCAGCGACCTCACCTCTCTGGCCGTCTGCAACCTGATCACCGGCGCCGCCTACGTCCTGTGCATGGGCGGATTCGGCTCGGCATACGAGCGGACCCACGCCATGGCCTGGTGCGCGATTGCCATCGGAGCCTGGACGATCATCTCTCCGTGGGTCGTCGTCGGTAACGTCGACACGACTCGGACCGTCGTCAACAATGTCATCGTCGGTGCCGTGGCCCTGCTGCTCGGCCTGGCCATGGCCGCCATGGACGTCCGCCGTCCAAGCCGCCTCCGCGCTCGCGGGGACGCGGCCATGTGATCTCATGCGCTGACGCGCACGTTCCGAACGGAAGGACCCGGTGGGGTGCGGGCTGCCGCACCCCACCGTGCTGCCGCGACCGTGCCCAGCGACTCAGGGGGTCAGCCCAGCGCCTTGAGGATCTCGACGGCCAGCGGGGCGGACGACGACGGGTTCTGGCCGGTGGTCAGATTGCGGTCGGTGACCACGTGCGGGGCCCACGGCTCGCCCTCCTGGAAGTCCGCGCCGATCTCCACGAGCCGGTCCTGGAGCAGCCACTTCGCCTTGTCCGCAAGACCGGCCTGGGTCTCCTCGGCGTTGGTGAAGCCGGTCAGCCGGTAGCCCGCGAACGGCGACGTGCCGTCCTCGCGCCGCGCGGCGAGCAGCGCGGACGGACCGTGGCACACCACGCCGAGCGGCTTGCCGGAGTCCAGCGCCGCCGTGAGCAGGGCGCCCGAGTCGGCATCGACCGCCAGGTCCTCCATCGGGCCGTGCCCTCCGGGGTAGAAGACCGCCGCGTAGTCGGCGAGGTCGACCTCGTCCAGCTTGAGCGGGTGCTCCAGGGCGGAGATCTCCGCCAGGGCGGCCGTCACCGCGGCGGCGCCGTCGGGACCGCCGTTCACTTCGGGGGCCAGGCTCGCGCTGTCCACGGTGGGGACGACGCCGCCGGGGGTGGCGACGGTGACCTCGTGGCCGGCGGCGGTGAAGGCCCGGTACGGAGCCACGGCCTCCTCCGCCCAGAAGCCGGTCGGGTGCCGGGTGCCGTCCGCCAGCGTCCAGTGGTCCGCGCCGGTGATTACGAACAGGATCTTCGCCATCTCACATCTCTCCGCTGAGTTTCGCTCGGGTGTCGCTCTCGCTGACGTTCTCGAACCTAAATCGCCGAGTCATTCGGATCCAATAGGCTCACCACCATGAGCCATAGAGAATCCAATGGATCGGCGGGAATGCGGGAGGCCGCCACGAACGCACCGCTCGAGCTGACCCTGCTGCGGACCTTCCTCGCGGTCCATCGAGCGGGCTCCTTCACTGCCGCCGCGCGTCTGCTCGGCCTGTCCCAGCCCACGGTGACCACCCAGATCCGCTCCCTGGAACGGCAGCTGGGCCGTGAGCTGTTCGGGCGGCTGCCCCGCGGCGTCACGCCGACCCCGGTCGCCGACGGCCTCGCCGCCCGGGTCGCCCCCCCGCTGGACGCCCTGGCCGCCGTCGCCGACCGCGGCCACCTCGACGAGACCGTCCCCGCCGATCCCGTACATCTCGCGGGTCCGGCCGAGCTCCTCTGCGTACGCGCCCTGCCCGCCCTCGCGCCCCTGGTCGAGCAGGGCGTACGGCTCAGGGTCACGACCGGGCTCACCGACGAACTGCTCGAAGGCCTGCGCCAGGGCCACTACGACCTGGTGATCTCCACCCACCGCCCGCGCGGCCGCAGCCTCACCGCCGTACCGCTCATGGACGAGGAGTTCGTGCTGATCGCATCGCCGCTGTGGGCGGAGCGCATCGGCCGGGACGGGGTCTGGCAGGACCGGGTCGCCGCCGAGGGGCCCGCCGCTCTGCGCGGCGTCCCGCTGGTCACCTACGCGGAGGATCTGCCCATCGCCCGCCGCTACTGGCGCCATGTCTTCGGCACCCGGCTGAACGCGCAGGCCGCGTTCACCGTGCCGGATCTGCGCGGTGTGCTCTCGGCCGTCGCAGCGGGGGCCGGAATGAGCGTGCTGCCGCGCTATCTCTGCCAGGGCGAGCTGGCGGCAGGCGTGGTGGTGCCTCTGCTCGCGCCCGAGGATCCGCCCATCAACACCGGCTATCTCGTCCAGCGCCCCGGGGCCACGGACAACCCGCATCTCACGCTCGTGCGTGACCGGCTGCTGCGGGAGGCGCGCGGCTGGTGAGCGATTCCTGCGGCACCTGGCCGCGTATGGAGGGATCATCGTGGCAGCGGTCCGACGACAGCAAGGAGTACGACGCGTGTCCTCCCTCTTCCCCGCACTCGCCGCGCGGGCGCCGCTGCCGGCCCTCCGCTTCGGCGACCGGTCCCTGACCCACGCCGAACTGGCAGCCGCGGCAGGCTCACTGGCCGCACGGCTCGCCGGCGCGCGCCGGGTCGCGGTGTGGGCGACGCCCACGCTGGAGACCGCGGTGGGTGTGGTCGCGGCATTGCTGGCGGGTGTGCCCGCCGTACCGCTCAATCCGAAGACCGGGGAGCGCGAGCTGGCGCACATCGTCGCCGACAGCCTGCCGTCACTCGTACTGGCCGGGCCGGGCGACGAACTGCCTCCGGCGCTGCGCGCCTTGCCGCGTACGGACATCGGGCTCACCGGACCGGAAGCACCGCTGCCGCCCGAACCGTCCCCGGAGGCCCCCGCCCTGATCGTCTACACCTCGGGCACCACGGGCCCGCCCAAGGGAGCTGTGCTGCCGCGCCGGGCCATCACCTCGACGCTGGACGCGCTGGAGGACGCCTGGCAGTGGACCGCCGACGACGTGCTCGTGCACGGCTTGCCCCTGTTCCATGTCCACGGGCTGATCCTCGGCATCCTGGGGCCGCTGCGCCGCGGTGGCGAGGTGCGGCATCTGGGGCGCTTCAGCACGGAGGGCGTGGCACGCGAACTGGCGTCGGGCGCCACGATGCTCTTCGGCGTACCGACGATGTACCACCGCATCGCCGAGGCACTGCCCGGGGATCCGGAGCTTGCCAAGGCCCTGGCCGGGGCCAGGCTGCTGGTCTCCGGATCCGCCGCGCTGCCCGTGCACGATCACGAGCGGATCGCTGCGGCGACCGGCCGCCGGGTCATCGAGCGGTACGGAATGACGGAGACGCTCATGCTGTGCTCATCCCGGTGGACACCCCCGGACCCCCGGCCGTCCGTACGCGCCGACGGTGAGGCACGGCCCGGGACAGTGGGTCTGCCCCTCAAGGGAGTTGACTTCCGGCTGGTCGACGAGAGCGACGGCATCGGCGAGATCCAGGTGCGCGGGCCCAATCTCTTCACGGAGTATCTGAACCGGCCCGACGCGACCGCAGCGGCCTTCGACGGCGGCTGGTTCCGTACGGGAGACATGGCAAGCCTCGACTCCGACGGCTATGTCCGGATCGTCGGCCGCAAGGCCACCGACCTCATCAAGAGCGGCGGCTACAAGATCGGCGCGGGCGAGATCGAGAACGCGCTGCTCGACCATCCGGGCGTCCGCGAGGCGGCCGTGACGGGCGAGTCCGACGCGGATCTGGGCGAGCGGATCGTCGCCTGGATCGTGCCGGCGGATCCGGCCGAGCCACCGGCTCCGGAGGAGTTGTCCGCGCATGTCGCGGCCCAGCTCGCCCCGCACAAGCGCCCGCGCGAGGTGCGCTTCCTGGAAGCCCTGCCCCGCAACGACATGGGTAAGATCATGAAGCGGGCGCTGCATGGCTGAGCGGCTCACGGCACGCGACGCCATCGGCAGGGTGGCCGCCGCCTTCACCGAACTGCCCGCCCCCGAAGGCAAGTCCGCGCCCGACGGGCCGATCGCCTGGCAGGGGTACAACCAGCAGCACGCCCGTGCCGTGCAGCGCACCGGGGAGCAGGAGTCGGTCGTCTGCGGCACCGCCAGAGTCGGTGCCACCGAAGTGGTGCTGATCTCCTTCGAGTTCGGCTTTCTCGGCGGATCGCTGGGGGAGCGCACCGGCGACCGGCTCGAGGCGGCGTACACGCATGCGCGCGAGCGACGGCTGCCCGTCGTCTCGCTCATCGCCACGGGCGGCAGCCGGATGCAGGAAGGAATGCGCGCTCTGGTCCAACTCCAGCGTGTGGCACGGCAGTCCACGCTGACACGCGCCGCGGGACTGCCCCAGGTCGCGGTGGTGCGCGACCCGTCGACGGGCGGCGGCTGGGCAACCCTGGGCGCGGGCGCCGATGTCGTCCTGGCGCTTCCCGGCGCCCAGATCGGCTTCGCGGGTTCGCGGGTACGACCGGCGGACGCCGACCCGGCCGCGTACACGGCGGAGGCTCAACTCGCCGCCGGGCATGTCGACGCGGTCGTACGGCAGGAGGAGCTGCGCCAGACGCTCGGCCGCTGGCTCACCCTGCTCACCGCCCTGTCCGATGCCCCGGCCGAACCGCCCCGCGCCCTCGGGCGCGCCGAACTGCCCACCACCGGCTGGGAAGCGGTCCAACAGGCCCGTTCCACGGACCGCCCGCGGGCAGCCGCCTATCTCGACGCGTACTTCGAGACACGCGAGGCCATCAGCGGCGACCGGAGCGGCGGCGTCGACCCGGGCATGCTGTGCGGCTTCGGCCTGCGCGAGGGACGGACCATCGCCTACGCGGCCCAGTGCGGAACCGCGACCCTCCCGGCGGGGTATCGCACCGCGGCCCGGCTGATCCGGCTCGCCGACCGTCTTGGCCTGCCGGTGCTCACCCTGATCGACACGCCGGGCGCCGCCAACGACGCCGCGGCAGAACGCGCGGGCGCGGGCCCGGCCATCGCGGACGTGTTCGCCGCGGTGGCCGCCGTCCGGGTGCCGGTCACCACTCTGCTGATCGGCGAGGGCGGATCGGGCGGGGCACTCGCGCTCGCCTCACCTGAGAACACCTGGGCCACGCCGGACAGTTACTTCTCCGTCATCGCCCCGGAACTGGCCGCCGCGATCCTCAAACGCGGGCCGGAGGAGACTCGCGCGACCTCCGAACAACTCCGCCTGCGCCCACAGGACTTGGTGGAGCTGGGCATCGTGCGGGGTGTCGTACCCACCGGCTGACTAGGTCCTGTCCGGCTGATCGTGCCGGGCTCGCGTGCCCTGGCACGGCACTCCCCCGTAGCCCTTCGGGCACGGGAGGTGCCCCCATCGCCAGACCCGCTCACTGATCCGGCCTGACCGGCCGCACATGACCTAGAGGGAGGCCGGCGCCGTGCTCTCCCGCTCGATCAGCTGGGGGAGCGGCACCTGTACGGATCTGGCGGCGCCGCCGTCCAGCAGTGCGGTCAGCTCCTGTGCGGCGATCCGTCCGAACGCGACCGTGTCCCGGGAGAGAGCGGTCAGCCAGGGGTGCACCATGCGGCACAGGACGGAGTCCTCCCACGAGACGATCGACACGTCGCGCGGGACGGACAGGCCGAGGCCCGCGGTGACGGTCGCTCCGGCCGCGGCCATCACGTCGTTGTCGTAGATGAGCGCCGTGGGCGCCGCCTTCCCCTGAAGCACCCGGCGGGTGACCGCCGCGCCCTCGGTGTCGGAGTAGTCCGTAGTGACCGAGTGGACCTCGGTCAGCCCGTGCCGCCCGGCCTCGGCGCGCAGGGAGCGGATACGCCGGTCGGTGTGGGCGAGCGAGGACAGGCCCGCGATATGCACGATGCGCCGGTGCCCCAGCTCGTACAGCCGGCCGACGACGGAGGCCATCGCCCCGGTGTCGTCGGCGCGCACCTGGGAGAGGTTGGGGTGGGCGTCGGGCAGTCCGCCGATGACGACACCCGGGAGTCCGAGCTCGTCCAGCAGCGCCGGCCGCGGGTCGTCGGTGCGGGGGTCGACCACCAGGACTCCGTCGACGCGGTGCTCGGCCCACCAGCGCTGATAGACGGCGCACTCGGCCGTCACATCCTCCACCACCTGGAAGAGCAGGCCCAGTTGACGCTCCGCCAGGACCTCCTGGATGCCGGAGATCAGCTGCAGGAAGAACGAGTCCACCCCCAGGGTCGCCGCCGGGCGGGCGAGCACCAGGCCGACCGTCGCCGCGCCCTCGCCGGACAGTGCGCGGGCGGCCGTGCTCGGCCGCCAGCCCAGCTGTTCGGCGACGCGGCGGATCCGGTCGCGGGTGATCTCGGAGACGCCCGGCCGGTCGTTGAGCGCGAAGGAGACGGCGCTCTCCGACACACCGGCGCGCCGGGCGATGTCCTTCATCGTCGGGCGCCGCGCGGGGGCGCGCCTGGCCGGCGAGGTGTCCTTGCCGGACGGGCCATTGGCTGTCACCCGTGCCCCTTTCACCCTACGTACTAATGCGCTTGAGCACCTGCACTCTAAAGCGCATTAGTCGATCACGGCAAGTGGCTGGCTGCAGGCTCTCTACCTGGACTAATGCCTGCTGAATCGCATTAGTTGAATCGAATGTATTGACTTCATCGACGGTCCGCTTGCAAGGTCTGCACGTTGGTCCGAGCAAAGGAGCCGTTCACCGTGCGTATCCCCCGCAGGGCACTCGCCGCTGCCGCCGTCCTCGCCACCGTTCTGCCGCTGAGCGCCTGCGGCACAGGATCCGACGCCGGCTCGTCCGACGCCTCCGGCAAGGTCGAAGGCAAGATCACCTTCCAGACCTGGAACTTGCAGGCGAACTTCAAGGACTACTTCAACGGTCTGATCGCGCAGTTCGAGAAGACGTACCCCGGCACCGAGGTGAAGTGGGTCGACCGGCCTGCCGAGGGCTACGCCGACAAGATCAGCGCCGACGCCGCGGGCGGCACTCTGCCCGACGTCGTCAATGTCTCCCCCGACCTGGTCGCGCCGCTGGCCAAGGCGGGCCTCGCGCTCGACCTCGACAAGGCGGCGGCGAAGTACAAGAAGGAGTATCTGCCGGGAGCCTGGGCGAGCCATCAGATCCCGGGCCTGGACGGCACATACGCCTTCCCCTGGTACCTCAACACCGGCCCGCTATTCTACAACAAGCGCCTCTTCACTCAGGCGGGCCTCGACGCCGCGAAGCCCCCGAAGACGTACGACGAGGTCTTCGCCTCGGGCCTGAAGATGGCCGACAAGAGCAAGGGGAAGATCGCCACCCTCGCGAACGTTCCCACCATCGAGGACTTCGGCCGCTACGGCGTCGAGCTCATGAACAAGGAAGGCACCGGCTTCGCCTTCAACGACGCCAAGGGCGTCGAACTCCTCACCCACTACAAGGAGTTGTACGACGCCAAGGCGCTCGACCCCCAGGCGCTCACCGCGACCCCCGAGTCCTCCGGCAAGAAGTTCCTCACCGAGGCCGTCGCGATGAACCCGGGCAGCGCGCTCGACCTCGGGAACTTCAAGAAGCAGGCGCCGAGTCTCTACAAGAACATCGGCATCACCGACCAGATCAGCAGCACCGGCAAGGCCAACATGTACGTCATGGGCGTGATGGTGAACTCCAAGTCCCAGCAGAAGCCCGCCGCCGTCGCCTTCGCCCACTTCGTGACCGACGCGACCCGCCAGATGGAGTTCGCGAAGAAGGTCGCCATCTTCCCGAGCACCGAAGGGTCCCTCGACGACCCGTACTTCACCAAGGGGGACGGCACCGACGAGACCCGGGTGCGCATCGCCGCCGCCAAGTCGCTGAAGACGGCCGTCAATTATACGCCGGTCCTGTTCAGCGAACAGATGAAGACCGAGCTGCGCAATGAGGTGGCCAAGGCGCTGCAGGGCAAGGAGAGCCCCAAGGAAGCGCTTGACAACGCTGTCAAGGCCTGTGACCGGCTGCTGCAGCAGAGCTGAGCCGAGTCCGTGATGAAGACCCCCACCGCCTCCAGGGCGATCTCCTCTGACCTGAGCACGGCGGGCCCCGCCGTCCGGAGCCCCGGCTCCGGCGGCGGCCGCCCCCGCCGCGCGATCAGACGCCATCTGCCGTCCAGCCCCTGGCTGTTCGCGGCGCCCGGCCTGGTGATCGCCGCCGCCTTCAGCCTGTATCCGTTCTTCAGCACCCTGGTCAACGCCTTCACCGACCGGCGGACCCTGGTCCCCGGTGAGTATGTGGGCTTCGCCAACTTCGAGGAACTGATCCACGACGAGATGTTCTGGACAGGGCTGCGCAACAGCACCCTGTACGTCGTCGGTGTCGTCCCCGCCCTGGTGATCCTGCCCCTGCTGCTCGCGATGCTCGTGCAGCGCCAGATTCCCGGCATCACCTTCTTCCGCTCGGCCTTCTACACCCCGGTCGTCGCCTCCATCGTCGTGGTCGGCCTGATCTGGGTGTGGATGCTCGACGACCGGGGGCTGATCAACGCGGTGCTGGAGGCGGTGGGTGTCGGCAAGGTCGGCTTCCTCAGCGACCAGTGGCTGCTGCTCGGCAGCGCGATGGCGGTCACGGTCTGGAAGGGCCTCGGCTACTACATGATCATTTATCTGGCCGCGCTCGCCAATGTCCCACGCGAGCTGCACGAGGCCGCAGCGGTCGACGGAGCCGGGCCCGTACGCCGCTTCATCACCGTCACGGTCCCCGCGGTCCGCTCCACCATGGTCCTCGTCGGGGCGCTCTCCTTGGTCGCCGCCTTCAAGGTCTTCTCCGAGGTCTATCTGATGGCGGGACCCAGCGGCGGGCCCGCGGGCGAGGACACCACGCTCGTGATGCTCGTCCAGCGCGTCGGCACGGGACTGACCGGCCGGGTCGGCTATGCCTCCGCCATTTCGGTGGTCGTCTTCGCCGTCACCGTCGCGCTGATGCTGCTGGTGCTGCGCGCCGACCGCAAGGAGGACGCGTGAAGAGCGTCACGGGCACCCGCACCCGCACCCGAACCGGCACCGGCACCCGCACCCGCACCCGAACCGACACCGGCACTCTCACGATCACGGACGCCGAGGGCAGGCGCGTCCCCGGCTGGCAGCTCGTACTGCGCTACGTACTGCTCCTCGCCGTACTGGCGTTGACCGTCGGGCCGTTCCTGTGGCAGCTCTCGACCTCGCTGAAGGGCCCGACCGAGGACATCTTCAGCTCGCCGCCGAAGTTCCTGCCGAGCCACCCGACCCTGCACAACTACGAGCGGGTCGCCCACACCATCCCGGTGTGGGACTACGCACTCAATTCGCTCAAGGTCGCATCGGCCAATGTGCTCACCAACTGCATCGGCGCCTCACTGGCCGGGTACGCACTCGCCCGGCTGCGCTACCGCGGGCGCAGAGCCGCGACCCTGGCATTCATCCTCGCGATGCTCGTCCCCGTCGAGGGCATCATCATCGCCCAGTTCACGACCATGCGGGACCTCGGGCTCAACAACACCCTGATCGCCGTGCTGCTGCCCGGGGCCGTCGCGGCCATGAACGTGCTCTTGATGCGCAACGCATTCCTCAACCTCCCCTACGAGGTGGAGGAGGCGGCGTACGTCGACGGAGCCAACGCCTGGCAGCGGTTCCTGCGCATCGCCCTCCCCTCGGTCAGGGGCACCCTCGCCGTGGTGGCGATCTTCGCCTTCATGGGTGCCTGGGACGACTTCCTCTGGCCCCTGATCGTGCTCAGCGACCCCGAGAACTTCACCCTGACCATCGGCCTGAACTATCTGCACGGCACCTTCGCCAACGACGAACGCCTCGTCGCCGCGGGCACGATCATCGCCGTACTCCCGCTGATCATCCTCTTCGCCTGTCTGCAGCGCTTCTTCTTCCGTGGCGTCGGCGAGGGCGCAGTCAAGGGCTGACCCCGGCCACCGCCGCACCACAGAACCAGGACACCCCTTTGCGTATGAGCTCCTCCGCGCCGCGCTTCGGCGCCAACTACACGCCCAGCCAGGGCTGGTTCCACCACTGGCTGGACTTCGAGATCGACGCCGTACGCGCCGACCTGGACTCCATCGCCGGACTCGGCCTCGACCACATCCGGGTCTTCCCGCTCTGGCCCCTGTTCCAGCCCAACCGCACGCTCATCCGCCCGCGCGCCGTCGAACAGCTCGTGCAGCTCGCCGACGCCGCCGCCGAGCGCGGGCTCGACGTCAATGTGGACGGTCTGCAGGGGCACTTGTCGAGCTTCGACTTCCTGCCCGCCTGGACCCAGACCTGGCACCGGCGCAACATCTTCACCGACCCTGAGGTGGTGGCCGGGCAGGCCGCGTATCTGCGGACGCTCGCGGCCGCACTCGCCGACCGGCCGAACTTCATCGGTATGACCATCGGCAACGAGATCAACCAGTTCGCGAGCGGGCCGCATCCCGACCCCGACCCCATCACCCCTGAGCAGGCGGGCAGTTGGCTGCGCGGACTGCTCGACGCCTGTGAGGAGGGCGCACCCGGCAGGATGCATCTGCACGCCGAGTACGACGCCGCCTGGTACCAGGACGACCAGCCCTTCACCCCCGCCCACTCGGCACGCATCGGAGCCGCGACCGCTGTGCACTCCTGGGTCTTCAACGGCACCGCCCAGCTTCACGGGCGCACCGGAGTGGCGACCGAGCACCACGCCGCCTATCTGATCGAGCTCTCCAAGGCGTGGGCGCTCGACCCGCACCGGCCGGTATGGCTCCAGGAGGTCGGCGCACCCGCGCCACTCGTCCCGGCCGAGCACGCCGCCCGGTTCACCGAGGCGACCGTGGCGAACGCGCTGGACTGCCAGGACGTCTGGGGCATCACCTGGTGGTGCTCGCACGATGTGTCCCGTTCGCTCGCCGACTTTCCCGAACTCGAGTACAGCCTGGGCCTGTTGACCAACGACCGGCAGGTGAAACCGGCCGGTCGCGCCATCGTGCGCATCGTCGAGGAGTGGCGGGGGAAGGAACACAGTCCCGCGCCGCGCACCACCGCCCTTGTCGTCGACACCGGCGACGACGAGACGGGATCTGCACGTTCCACCTGCGCACCCGGTGGCGATTTCTTCGAGGCCTTTGCCCGGCTGACGGCGGGGGGCGTCCGGCCTGCCGTGGTTCTGGCGAGCCGGTCGGAGGACAAGGAGCACCTGGCTGCACGAGGCATCACCGAAGTGCTGACCCCGGATCAGGTTGACGCATGAGCTTTCCCCACCCCGCCCCTTCCCGTAACTGGGGGCCAGCCCCCAGACCCCCGTATGCGACCTTCGGCCGCATGTCCTCAAACGCCGGACGGGCTTGATTTCCACCGGTCGGCCTGAAGATTCAGGAAACGGAGCGCACCATGACCCCCCACCTCAGTCGACGCGCCTTCCTCACGGCATCCGCTGCGGCCGCCCTGGCCCCGGCCCTCCTGCCGGGTACGGCGTCCGCCGCGGCGAAGGCGGCCACCGGCTCGCCGTACGCCTCGTACTGGTACCCCGACTCGTTCCCCTCCGGCACTCCCGGCCCGGGTATCACCTGGCGCAGCCTGAAGGCCTGGCGTGCGGAGAACGACACCGACCTGGCGTTCAACACGTCTGCGGTGCCGCTCGCCAAGCGGTTCACACCGACGCCGGTCAACGCCACTGCCCGCGGCGGGCAGGCCCGTATCCAGTCCCTCGTCTCCTTCGGGCCCACAGCGAGTAATCCCTCCCAGGGCTCGGCCACCGCCGACTACTACGCGCTGACCCACTGGTCGTACCTCGACGAGCTGGTCTTCTGGGGCGGCTCGTCGGGAGAGGGCCTGATACTCGCGCCCAACGCGCCGATCGTGGACGCCGCCCACCGCCACGGTGTGCCCGTCCTCGGCAATGTCTTCCTGCCGCCCGTCGCCTATGGCGGCGATCTGCGATGGACCCGGGATCTCGTCCAGAAGGACTCCTTCGGCAGATTCCCGCTCGCCGAACGGCTCGTTGCGGTCGCGACGGCGTACGGCTTCGACGGCTGGTTCATCAACGCGGAGACCGGAGGCGGCAACAGCGCACTCGCGGCCGACATGCTCGGCTTCGTGAAGGAGCTGAAAAGTCTGGGCGCGCCGAAGGGGCTGCGCGTCTGCTGGTACGACTCGATGACCGTGGACGGCTCGGTGAGCTGGCAGGGCGCGCTGAACAACCGCAACAAGCCCTTCTTCCAGGCCGCCGACTCCATGTTCATCGACTTCCGCTGGTCGCGCTCCTCGCTGGCGACCTCCGGGCAGACCGCGCAGCAACTGGGCCGCAGCCGCTACGAGTTGTGGGCCGGTGTCGACGTCGAGGCGAACGGCTGGAACAGGTCGGTCGACTGGGACGCCATCGTCCCCGAGAACACGGCGGACATCGTGTCGCTGGGGTTCTACCGGCCCGAGTGGACCCGCAACCACCTGCCCGCAGGCCGCACCCCGGCCCAGTTCCACGCCGCCGACGACCGATTCTGGAGCGGTCAGTCGCTCGATCCGTCGAAGCCCACACCCGGGGACGCGTGGAGGGCTCCGGCGCTGGCCGTCGCCGACCGCTCGACTGTGGACACCGTGCCGTTCGCCACCGTCTTCAACACGGGCCACGGACTGCGCTGGTACGAGGGCGGCAAGGTGACGTCGGACGCCCAGTGGAACCATCTCGGCGTCCAGGACCGCCTCCCGTCCCGCCAGTGGGTCGTGCGCACGAGCGGCCAACGCCCGTCGGTCGCCCATGACTTCGCCGACGCCTGGCACGGCGGCAGCAGCCTCCTCGTGGACGGCTCGCTCAATGCGCCCACCACCGTGGACCTGTATGCGACCCGGCTCCCGCTCACCGCGGACACGGTCGTCGAGCTCACCCACCGCGTGGACACCGGCCGGGTAACCGTCGAACTCGCGGTCGCCGCGGCCGAGCCGTCGGGGCCGGGCCAGCCCCACCCGTACACCTATCTCCCTGTTGGCACCGTCGGGCCGGGCGGCGGCTGGACCACCACGAGCGTGCGCCTGACCGGCCTGTCGGGGACCCTGCGCGCCATCGGCGTCCGGCTCACCGCGAGCAGCGGACCCGTGAAATGGCGGCTCGGCGCCCTCGCCGTCCGCGACAAGGCTGCGCAGAGCCCCGCCGCCCCCACCGACCTGCGGATCAGCGCCGCCGCAGGCGACCTTCGCTTCATCTGGCAGGGCGCCCCCGGCGCGCTACGGCACTACACACTCCACCGCGTCCTGCCCGACGGGACACGGCGCTTCCTCGGGGCAACCTGCCAGCGAGCCTTCTTCGTTCCCGGCCTGAAACCCGAACAGGGCGAGCAGTCGGCGCGGTTCGAACTGCGTGCGGTCGGGGAGCTCTACACGGCATCGACCCCCGCGACCGCAGTCCATCCCTGGTAACCACCACCGAAACCCTCGGAGCAGCCCCACATGCATGACGACCGCAGCCTCGTCGAAGCCCGCCTCAAGCGCGTACTCGACGAGCGCATCCGCCCCGCCGTGTACCCCGAGTCCGTACCGCTTCAGGTGGCCGTCTGGAATGCGCCGGGCGAACCCGTCCCGGTCGCCGAAGGGCTCGCCGCCTCGCCCGGGCCGATCGCGGTCGGCGACCTGTGGGGCGCTCCGTGGGGAACCAGCTGGTTCACCGTCACCGGGACCGTGCCTGCCCGGTGGGCGGGGAAGACCGTGGAGGCCGTCCTCGACCTCGGCTTCGACGAGAACATGCCCGGCTTCCAGTGCGAGGGCCTCGTCTACCGGCCCGACGGCACCCCGGTGAAGGGGCTCAACCCGCGCAACCAGTGGGTGCGCATCGGCGCGCCCGTCGCAGGCGGCGAGGAGGTACGGCTGCACATCGAGGCCGCGTCGAATCCCGTCATCCTCGACTACCACCCCTTCCTGCCGACCAGGCTCGGCGACAAGGAGACGGCGGGCACAGACCCGCAGTACACGCTGACCCGGATGGATCTCGCCGTCTTCGACGAGACCGTTTGGCAACTCGTGCTCGACCTGGAGGTGCTGGGCGAGCTGATGCACGAGCTGCCCGTGGACGGCGCTCGCCGCTGGGACATCCTGCGTGCCGTCGGGCACGCCCTCGACGCGATCGACCTCCAGGACGTGAACGGCAGCGCCGCCGCGGCCCGTTCATGCCTCCAGGCGGTCCTGGCAACTCCCGCCGCACCCTCGGCGCACCGGATCAGCGCGATCGGTCACGCCCATATCGACTCCGCGTGGCTGTGGCCGCTGCGTGAGACGGTACGCAAGGTGGCCCGTACGACGTCGAACATGACGGCCCTGCTGGAGGACGAGCCGGACTTCATCTACACGATGTCGCAGGCCCAGCAGTTCGCCTGGATCAAGGAGCACCGCCCCGAGGTCTACGCCAAGGTCAAGAAGGCCGTGGCGGAGGGGCGGTTCGTGCCGGCCGGCGGGATGTGGGTCGAGTCCGACACCAATATGCCGGGCTCGGAGGCGATGGCCCGGCAGTTCGTGCACGGCAAGCGCTTCTTCCTCGACGAGTTCGGCATCGAGAACGACGAGGCATGGCTGCCCGACACCTTCGGCTTCGCGGCCGGGCTGCCGCAGATCATCAAGGCGGCGGGCTCCAAGTGGCTGCTGACCCAGAAGATCTCCTGGTCGCAGACGAACAAGTTCCCGCACCACACCTTCCAGTGGGAAGGCATCGACGGCACCCGGATCTTCACCCACTTCCCGCCCGTCGACACCTACAACTGCTCGATGAAGGGCAGTGAGATCGCCCACGCGGCGAAGAACTTCAAGGACAAGGGCGTCGCCCAGCACTCCCTCGCACCCACCGGATGGGGCGACGGAGGCGGCGGCACCACCCGGGAGATGGTCGCCAAGGCAGCCAGGATGCGCAGTCTCGAAGGCTCCGCGACGGTCCGGTGGGAGACGCCCGCCGACTTCTTCACCAAGGCCGAGGCGGAGTACCCGAACCCGCCGGTCTGGGTCGGCGAGCTCTATCTGGAGCTGCACCGGGCGACGCTCACCAGCCAGGCCAGGACCAAGCAGGGCAACCGCCGGAGCGAATCCCTGCTGCGCGAGGCCGAGCTGTGGGCGGCGACCGCCGCCGTACGCACCGGACTCCCTTATCCGTACGAACAGTTGGACCGGATCTGGAAGACGGTACTGCTGCACCAGTTCCACGACATCCTGCCCGGCTCGTCGATCGCCTGGGTGCACCGAGAGGCGGAGAAGACGTACGCGGCTGTCGCCGGTGAGCTGAACGGCATCATCGACGCGGCTCAGCGTGCGCTCGCCGGTGACGGCTCCGGGACGCTTGTCTTCAACGCCGCGCCCCATGAGCGGCACGGCATCTCGGCCGGAGGCGCGGCCATGGCCACCGGCGCTGGCCAGGCCCAGCTCTCCCCGCGCGAGGGCGGCGGCTTCGTCCTCGACAACGGCCTGCTCCAGGTCGAGATCGACGCCCGCGGCCTGGTCGTGTCGGCGTACGACATCGGAGCGGAGCGCGAGACGGTCGCCCCCGGCCAGGCGGCGAATCTGCTCCAGATCCACCCCGACTTCCCGAACATGTGGGACGCCTGGGACGTCGACGCGTTCTACCGCAACACCGTCACCGATCTGACGGAGGCCGACGAGGTCACGCCCGTCGCGGGCGAGGCCTCCGCCTCGGTCCGCGTCGTCCGCAGCTTCGGGGACTCGAAGGTCACCCAACTCCTGACCCTGGCCGCCGGTGCCAAGCGCCTCGACATCGACACAGAGGTCGACTGGCACGAGACCGAGAAGTTCCTCAAGGCGTCCTTCCCGCTGGACATCCACGCCGAGCGCTATGCGTCGGAGACCCAGTTCGGCCACTTCCACCGGGCCACCCACACCAACACCAGCTGGGAGTCCGCCAAGTTCGAGGCCTGCAACCACCGCTTCGTCCATATCGAGGAGCCCGGCTGGGGCGTCGCGCTGGTCAACGACTCGACGTACGGCCATGACGTCACCCGCACCGTGCGCGCCGCCGACT
The DNA here is from genome assembly GCF_040606445.1 of Streptomyces sp. NPDC005408. Taxonomy (NCBI): domain Bacteria; kingdom Bacillati; phylum Actinomycetota; class Actinomycetes; order Kitasatosporales; family Streptomycetaceae; genus Streptomyces; species Streptomyces sp. NPDC005408. Next base: position 252,815 of record NZ_JBEXEX010000007.1, read on the forward strand.
CCGGTACGACGACCACGCTCCGGGTCTCGCTGCTGCGCGCCCCGCGCTTCCCCGACCCCGAGACCGACCAGGGTGTGCACCGCTTCCGCCATGCCCTGGTGCCGGGTGCGGTGATCGGCGACGCGGTGCGCGAGGGCTTCCGGATCAACCTGCCCGAACGGCGGGTGGCCGGAGACACGGAGGTGGCGCCGCTGGTGACGGTCGACAACGACGCGGTGGTCGTCAGCGCGGTGAAGCTGGCGGACGATGCGAGCGGCGATGTCGTCGTACGCCTCTACGAGTCCTGCGGCGGCCGGGCACGGGCCCGTGTCACGCCCGGTTTCGAGGTGACGGAGGCAGCGGCGACCGACCTGCTTGAGCGCCCGCTGTCCGAGGCGCCGGAGCCGGAACTGGCTGATGGCGTACTGAAATTGAGCCTGCGCCCGTTCGAACTGGTCACGCTGCGCCTGGCGCGGGCCCGGGCCTGACCGGGGCTGCCTGCTGCCGCCGCTCACAGGACAGCAGGCTCCGCCCGGTCAGGACCCGTCTCGGTCAGGCGTGTGCCATGGGGGAGAGCTGTGCCTGGCCGAAGAGCAGGGCGTAGCCGTCCGGGAGCTGCCGCAGGATCCGCCGCAGCAGCTCGGGCCCGGCGGCCCGGCCGATGACACCGAGGACCGAGCCCGCGTCCCAACGGGCCGTGGCGGTGGTCGCGCCGGGCTCGCGGGTGGCGAGTTCATCGACGAACTCGCCACCCGTCAGCTGTGTGGAGGCGGGGATCTGGGCGGCGAACTCCACGGCGGCTTCCTCGGGGAGGCGAGCCGCGAGCTCGACGCGCTCGTCACCCGTCAGCTGACGCCCGAGCGCTGCCAGCAGCGTCCGGACTATTTCTTCCGCCCGCTGTCTCGTCGGATAGTGCCCCTCGGTCTGGACGGCGTCGATCAATTCGTCGAACGTCATGCCTGTTCCCGTCACGTGGTGATCTGCTTGGGCGACTTGCCGCCGCTGATCTCGATCTTGCGCGACTTGGCGTTCTCGGAGATCGGCATCCGCAGGGTCAGGACACCTGCGTCGTACGACGCCTCGATGCGCTCGGGGTCGAGCGACTCGCCGAGCAGCAGCTGGCGGGTGTGCACGCCCGCGGGGCGCTCGCCGGCGATCAGCTCGGCGCCTTCGGGGGCGGGAGAACGGCGCTCGGCGCGGACGGTGACAACGTTCCGCTCGACATTGAGGTCGATGCTCTCCGGGTCGACCCCCGGCAGGTCGAAGTGGACGACGTACTCGTCTCCTGACCGGTAGGCGTCCATCGGCATGGCGGCCGGTCGTGCGGCGGTCCCGAACATCTGCTCGGTAAGACGGTCCAGCTCACGGAATGCGTCGGTTCGCATGAGCATCACGGGTTACTCCTCTCTAGCGGTGCTGGGTGCGATGCCCTACGACTTCTTATATAGCTCGCGAGCCACAACATTGACAAGATTCCGCTCAAGAAAGGGCGGGAGCCCGGTCCAGGTAAGGGCTGGGGGGCTGCGGGATCTTCTTCAGAGAGGCCACATCCAGGGCGAGGGCGGCGGAGGGCGTGCCCAGAGTGCCCTGTGCATGCCACGTACCGGTGACCTTCACCCAGGTGTCGGCGGGCGGCGCCTTCACTCCGTGGATTGTGACCGTCAGGGACTGGGAATCGGCGGCGCAGCAGGCCACCAGGAGGCGGGTGAGATCCCACGAGCTGTTCTTACCGGGCGTCACGAAGCCCGACAGGAGCACGGTGCGGCCCTTCAGGCTCTGGTGATCGTCCTGTTCGGTCCTGGCGATGAACTCCGTGAGCGACAGCGGCGCCGGGCCGTGCGCCGGCAGCGGGTCGAAGCGGTCGTAGTCCTCGACGACCTTGGCGTTGTCGCGCGCGGCTGTGTACGAGCCGAGCGCGGGGGGCGCGACGAACAGGAGGGCCAGCGCGGGCAGGAGCATCAGCCAGGCGATGCGCGGACCGTGCGTGTGATCATGCCCGTGTCCGGTCCCGTCTTCTGCGTGCCCGTCGTGCTCCTCGTGTCCGTCGTGCTCCTCGTGCCCCTGCCTGTCGCGTACGGCGCTGATCAGGCCCAGCGCGACCAGGCAGACGCCCGAGGCGATCACATAGGGCTGCAGGCCCGCCTTGACGTAACGCAGGACGATGTCAGTGAACAGCGAGACGCGCAGGACCCCCGCTCCGAGGAGCAGGAGCAGCCCTGCCTGGAGGGTGCGCTTCACAGCAGCCACCACCCGGTGAGCGCGCTGCACACGACGGCGACGACCGCCGTGGCGGTCGAGAACCGTACGGCGAAGGCCCGGCCGAACGTCCCCACCTGCAGGGCGATCAGCTTGAGGTCGACCATCGGGCCGACCACCATGAACGCCAGCCGTGCCGTGGGGGAGAAGCCGGTCAGCGAGGCGGCGACAAAGGCGTCCGCCTCCGAGCAGACCGCGAGGACGACGGCGAGTCCCGCGAGGAAGAGCACGGACAGCCAGGCCGACCCGGAGAAGGTCTCCAGCACCGAGCGCGGCACGGTGACATTGAAGGTGGCCGCCGCCATGGCACCGAACACCAGGAACCCGCCGGCATGCAGGAAGTCGTGCTGGAAGCCCAGCCGGAATTCCTCCCATCGGCTGTGACCGCTCTTATGGCCGGTGTGCCGGGACGGCATCCGGAGCCAGTCCGCGCGCCCGAGCCTGAGCCACAGCCAGCCCATGGCGGCGGAGGTGGCCAGCGAGGCGATCAGCCGGGCGGCGACCATCTTCGGGTTGCCCGGAAAGGCCACCGCCGTGGCTGCGAGTACGACCGGATTGACGGCGGGCGCGGAGAGGAGGAACGCGAAGGCGGCAGCCGGTGTGACGCCGCGCCGGATCAGGCTGCCTGCCACCGGCACCGACGCGCATTCGCAGCCGGGCAGCACGACGCCCGCCGCGGTCGCCACCGGAACGGCAAGCGCGGGATTGCGCGGGAGGATCCGGCTGAATGCATGAGCGGGGACGAACGCGTTGACGGCGCCCGAGATCAGGGTGCCCAGCAGGAGGAACGGCAGAGCCTGCACGGCGATGGCCACACAGATCGTCTGCCAGGCCCGGAAGCCGGGATGCGTGAGCCACTGGTCGGCACCCAGAAGTCGGCCGAGCCCGAGCAGAAGAAGCAGCGAGAGGGCTCCGGCGACGACGACAGAGAGGGCGAGGCGGGGAGGTGCGGTGTGGGGGATCGGCGCCACGGCCTGTCTGCTCAGCGGCCGGTCCGCCAGTTCTTCCGTATGGGGCACGTCTGCTCCGGTTGTCGGTGACAGAGCATCACGATAACCAGCAGATCGGTACGCTCCGTGTACGTCGAAACGCAAACATGTGACCTAGGGCCTGTCGTTCGGATCTTGCCGGGCTCGCGTGCCCTGGCACGCACTCCCCCGTAGCCCTTCGGACACGGGAGGAGCCCCCACGCCGCGTTGTCGTCAGTCCCCGACGCTCCGCGTCGGCTCCTTCCTCCGCCTTGCGATCGCACGCACCGCAGTGACATCAGCCGCTCCGCGACGGGCCGCTCACTGATCCGGCCTGATCC
>NZ_JBEXEX010000008.1:0-224828 GCF_040606445.1 Streptomyces sp. NPDC005408
ATTTGATCTTGCTCCGGATGGCGTTAGGTGGTGTTCACCGACGCGCCTATCGGTGCCGCACCCCCCGGGACGGTGACTCGTGTCTTCGCACCCCGGAAGCACCGGGCTCACCGCTGCACCATTCGCACCACCTCCCTGCACCCGCGTCACCGCCAGACGCGTAACCGACCGGAGGAATCACCCGTGGCCGCACAGCCCAGGTTTCCGAAAGATGCAGTCGCAGCACCGGAGGGAAGGCATCCGGTCGATGAGACCCTGCCTCCTCTGAAAATGTTCACCAGCGGACTGCAGCATGTGGCCGCGATGTACGCGGGCGTGGTGGCCCCGCCCATGATCGTGGGGCCCGCCGTGGGCCTCAGCGCCAAGGAGACCGCCTTCCTGATGGGGGCGAGCCTCTTCACGGCCGGTATAGCCACCCTCCTTCAGACCCTCGGTTTCTGGAAGGTCGGAGCGAAGCTCCCGTTCGTCAACGGAGTCTCCTTCGCCGGTGTGACGCCGATGATCGCCATCGGCAAGGACCGGGGAGCCGACGGCATCACCGTCATCTTCGGCGCCATCATCGTCGCCAGCGTGCTGGGCTTCGTCCTCACTCCGTACTTCTCGAAGCTCGTACGCTTCTTCCCGCCCGTCGTCACGGGCACGGTGATCACCCTGATCGGTGTCTCGCTGCTGCCCGTCGCCTTCCGCTGGTCCCAGGGCGGCAACTCCACGGCCTCCGACTACGGCTCGATGAAGAACATCGGGATGGCCGCGCTGACCCTGGTCATCGTGCTCGCCCTGCGCAAATTCCTGCGCGGCTTTCTCCAGCAGATCGCCATCCTCCTCGGTCTCGTCGTCGGCACGGTCATCGCCGTCCCGATGGGCATGACCAGCTTCGACGCCATCAAGAACGCCGATGTGGTCGGCTTCCCGACGCCGTTCCACTTCGGCGCCCCGCAGTTCGAGATCGCCGCGATCGTCTCGATGTGCATCGTGATGCTGGTCTGTATGACCGAGTCCACCGCGGACATGCTCGCGCTCGGCAAGATCGTCGAACGGCCGGCGGACGAGCGGACCATCGAGGGCGGTCTGCGTGCCGACACCCTCGGCAGTGCGATCAGCCCGCTCTTCAACGGCTTCATGTGCAGTGCCTTCGCCCAGAACATCGGCCTGGTCGCAATGACGAAGGTCCGCAGTCGGTTCGTCGTCGCCGCGGGCGGCGGCATTCTGATCCTGCTGGGTCTGTGCCCGGTCGCCGCGTCCGTCATCGCCCTGGTTCCGCTGCCGGTCCTCGGCGGCGCAGGCATCGTGCTCTTCGGCTCGGTCGCCGCAAGCGGCATCCAGACGCTGGCTTCGGCCGCCCTGGAGAAGGGCGAGAACGCGCTGATCGTCGCAGCCTCCGTCGGCATCGGACTGATCCCGATCGCCGCGCCGGAGTTCTACCACGCCTTCCCCAAGGACGCCCTCGTCGTCCTCGACTCTGGCATCTCCACCGGGTGCATCGTGGCGATCGCTCTCAACCTCGCCTTCAACCACCTGGGACAGAAGAGGAGTTCGGACACCCCGGTGACCACATCGACCGGCTCGGAGGCGGTCGCGGTCCACTGATCCGCCCTCCACCGACGTCCGAATCCCGTTACGCGAACGTATCGATCGCAACCGATCGATACGTTCGCGTGTCCGGGTGTACGATCCGGCGGATCGGAACCAGGGGGAACGATGCGATTCCATGTCGGCCAACGTCATGAGCGGGTGCTCGAACTCGTCCGCGAACGCGGCAGTCTGCGGATCTCCGACCTTGCCACCGAACTCGAGGTCTCGGCCGTGACCCTGCGCCGCGATGTCGAACTGCTCGCCGCCCAGGGGCGGCTGGGGCGTCTGCACGGCGCCGTGGTCTGGCCGGGTGGATCCGACGCGCGAGCGCTCGAGCCGGAGCCAGCTACGGACGCCGCATCCGGCGCGGTCATCGCCATGATCGTGCCGACCACGAACCACATCTTCGCCGACGTCGTACGCGGCGCCCGCGACGCCGTCGAGGCGCGGGGCGGACGGCTGGTGCTCGGCATGTCCGGCTATCTCGACAGCGAGGACCCGGTGCAGGCCGAGCGGTTGCTGTCCGCGGGCGCCGACGGGCTGCTGGTCGCACCGGGCTGGTTCGGCGGAGTGCCCGTCGGGGGCCAGGAGAAATGGCTGCTCGACTGCACCGCGCCGGTGGTGCTCGTCGAGCGCTGGGCGCCGGCCGGCAATCCGGCCGCCGTGCTCGACCGGGTGCGTACCGACCGGGCCCATGGCGCCGCGGCGGCAGTCGGTCACTTCGCGGCGCTCGGCCATGAGGCGGTGGCCGCGGTGATCCAGGACGGCCCGCACGCCTCGCAGATAACCACGGGATATCTGGCCGCGGTGGAGACACTCGGCCTGCGGCCCGTACCGGGCTCGCCCTTCGGCACGGAGCCCAGAAGCACCGAACAGGAACGCTACGACGCGTCGGTGGAGTATCTCGTCGAGGCCGTGACCGAGCACGGCGTCACCGCGGCGCTGGTCCACAGCGACGAGGACGCCATCGTGCTGCTGCCCCGGCTGCGGGCGCGCGGCATCTCCGTGCCCGGGGATCTGGCCCTGATCGCCTACGACGACGAGGTGGCGGAACTCGCGGATGTGCCGCTGACCGCCGTCGCCCCGCCGAAGCGCTCGGTCGGCGAGCTCGCGGCGAAGCTGCTGCTGCAACGGCTGGGCGAGGCGGGATGCGGACAGCCCCAGCAGCCGCGCAGACACCTGGAGTTGCTCCCGGAGCTGCGGATCCGCTCCTCGTGCGGTGCCGCCGGGACTGCTCCCTGATCGATTTTCGATCATGTTGAGCGTCTTGTGTGTTCACCCTTGACGGCAATAGGTCGTCCGCAAAGGATGGGCCGCACTATGACCGACTCGACTGAGCCCGACACCAGTTACGTCGAATCCCGGGCCCCGGGCAGCGGCCGCCGCGCGCCCCGCGCCGCCTTCGACTCCGACGCTCCGCGCATCCCCCTGGACGGCGAGTGGCGCTTTCACGTCGCCCCCGGACTCGCCGGGCTCACCGCCGGATTCGAGGATCCCGGCTTCGACGACTCCGGCTGGGGCAGCATCGCCGTACCGTCCTGCTGGCAGATGCAGGGCATCGGCGCTCCCGCCTACACCAATGTGGTCTACCCCTTCCCGGTCGACCCGCCGCGCGTCCCGGACGAGAACCCCACCGGCGAGTACCGGCGGGAGTTCGAGCTCCCCGGTGCCTGGCCCGCAGGCAGGAGCGTCCTGCGCTTCGACGGCGTCGACTCCTGCTTCGCCGTGTGGCTCAACGGCGAGCACCTCGGCGACGGAAAGGGCAGCCGACTGCCCACCGAGTTCGATGTCACGAGCGCCCTGAAGCCCGACCGCAACACCGTTGCCGTACGCGTCCACCAGTGGTCCGCAGGCAGCTATCTGGAAGACCAGGACATGTGGTGGCTGTCCGGCATCTTCCGGCCCGTCGCGCTGCTGTCCCGCCCCGAAGGGAGCATCGACGACTTCTTCGTCCACGCCGACTTCGACCATCTGACGGGCGCCGGAACCCTGTCCGTCGACACCGGCGGCGCACCCGCCAGGCTCAGCGTCCCCGGCCTCGGCATCACGGACGCGGACCCGTCAGGCCCGCACACCGTCGCCGGTGTCGTTCCCTGGACCGCCGAACAACCCCACCTCTACGAAGCCGAGGTGACCACCGACACGGATCGCGTCACGATCCGGATCGGCTTCCGTCGCGTATCCGTCGAGGGCGGTCAGCTGCTCGTCAACGGCCGCCCCATCCTGCTGCGCGGCGTCAATCGCCATGAATGGGATCCCCAGACCGGGCGCACCCTCTCGTACGAGACGATGCTGCGCGATGTCCTGCTGATGAAGCAGCACAACATCAACGCCGTGCGCACCAGCCACTATCCGCCGAGCAGCCAATTCCTTTCCCTGTGCGACGAGTTCGGGCTCTGGGGCGTCGACGAATGCGACCTGGAGACCCACGGCTTCTATCTCGACGACTGGCGGGACAACCCCAGCGACGACCCGAAATGGCGCGACGCATATCTCGACCGGATGTCCCGCACGGTCGAGCGGGACAAGAACCATCCCAGCGTCATCATGTGGTCGCTGGGCAATGAGAGCGGCACCGGCGCCAACCTGGCCGCGATGGCCGAGTGGGCCCGCACCCGCGACCCTGCCCGCCCCATCCACTACGAGGGCGACTGGGACAGCGGCTATGTCGACGTCTACAGCAGGATGTACGCCGACCATGCCGAGACCGAGCTGATCGGGACCGGCAAGGAGCCCGAAACCGAGGATCCGGCTCTCGACGAGCACCGGCGCCGACTGCCCTTCATCCTCTGCGAGTACGCCCACGCCATGGGCAACGGCCCCGGCGGGCTCAGCGAGTACCAGCGGCTGTTCGAGACCTACCCGAGGCTCCAGGGCGGCTTCGTCTGGGAGTGGATCGACCACGGCATCGCGCGGCGCACCGAGGACGGCAGGAAGTATTTCGCGTACGGAGGCGACTTCGGCGAGCCCGTCCACGACGGGAACTTCGTCGCCGACGGGCTGGTCTTCCCCGACCGGACACCTTCGCCGGGACTGATCGAGTACAAGAAGGTCGTCGAGCCGCTGCGTATCGACCTCTCCGCCGCGGAGATCCGGGTCCGCAACGGCCATGACTTCCGCGACACCGCACATCTGCGTTTCCGCTGGCATGCGGAGGACGGGGAAGGGCCGTGCGGGGCGGGGGAGTTGGCGGTCCCGCCGCTCGCGCCCGGCGAGAGTGCGGCCGTGCCCCGGCCCGTGCTGCCTGCCCCGTCCACCGGCGAGCAGGTGCTGACCGTCGTCGCCGAACTCGCCGATGACGAGCCCTGGGCCCGGAAGGGACACGAGATCGCCTGGGGCCAGGCCGTATCCGCGGCGGCCCCGGTTCCGCACACCCCCGGCCCCCGCGCCGCCGCCACCCGCGACGGCGGACGGATCACACTCGGCCCGGCCGTCTTCGACGCGGCCACCGGACGACTGCGCGCGCTCGGCGGTCTCGACCTCGACGGGCCGCGCCTGGATCTGTGGCGCGCCCCCACCGACAACGACGAACTCGGCCCGCGCCTCGCCGACCGCTGGCGGGAGCGTGGACTGCACCGGCTCACCCACAAGCTCCTCGGCCTCGACGCAGGTCAGGACGGGCTGACCGTCACCACCCGCGTCGCGGCAGCCGGCACCGACGCCGCCATGACCGCGACGTACCGCTGGCACACCGACGGCGACCTGCTGTGGCTCGATCTCACGGCCGAGCCCACCGGCAAGTGGCCCGACCCGCTGCCGCGCATCGGCGTGCGGATGGAGTGCCCGGGATGGATCGACACCGTGGAGTGGTTCGGCCTGGGCCCCGGTGAGGCATACCGCGACACGACGGCAGCGGCCAGGACCGGCCGCCACCGCCTCACGGTCGACGAGATGCAGACTCCGTACGTACGCCCGCAGGAGAACGGCAACCGCCGCGAAGTGCGCCGGGCGCTGCTGAGTGGCGACGGCGGCGGACTGCTGCTCACCGGAGCGCCGCACTTCGACCTCACGGTCCGCCGATGGACCTCCGAGGATCTCGATGCGGCCCGGCACGCTGCCGAACTCACCCCGCGCGACGGGGTGTTCGTGAACCTCGACGCCGGCCACCACGGCATCGGCAGCGCCTCCTGCGGACCGGAGACGCTGCCTCAGCACACGCTGCACGCGGGGGTGACGACGCTGCGGATCGGCTTCAGCCGAGCCTGACGGTTGGCGACGGGAGAGCGTTGCGAAGTGGTCGGTTTTTACCATTTTGGTCAAGTGCTCAAGTAGTTCACCGGAGATGAGCGAATCGATCGTTTCTGAAAGGCCGGAGGGCCGGGGCCTGTGCGTGTCCGCACGGGTCCCGGCCCTCCATTCGTTCGATGCGCCGTTCGATGCGTCAGTCGATGTGGAAGCTCTCTCCGTACACCTTCCAGTCGAGCGGGGTGTTGAGGTTGAAGTTGTTCTTCCTGACGAAGACGCGCTGGGCCGTGTCGACCCGGCTGGTGTCCTCGTGCGCCTCCTCCTGCTTCATCGCCCAGACCCGGGCGTCGAGGAACGCATTGAGATAAGTCTTCTCGTCGCCGCCCTGGGCCGGTGTCTTGGCCTTGGCGAGGGCCTTCTTGCGAATGCTGGTGAAGCTGGTGGAGTCGCCGCCGTCGCCGTGCATCACGATCGCGTCGTAGTAGATGAACTGGCCGAGGGCGCCGATGCCGTCCTGCTTGCCTCGGTTGACTGCGGGGTTGAAGTAGACCCGGTCGCGCTCGTCGTTCTGGGCCTTCTTGAACTCCGAGTCCTGGGCGGCCTTCTTCCAGTCCTTGGTGAAGTTCGGGTCGAGGCCCTGGTGCGAGTCGCTGCCGTCGACCTTGCGCAGCGCGGGCAGGTACTTGGCCAGTACGTTCCCGGGCTTGCGGTCGGTGTAGAGCTCGACCAGATCCAGCATGTCGCCGGTGCCGGAACAGAAGCCGATGATCCCGGCGGTGTAGCCGCGGCCGTCGCCTATGTCCTCGATGTACTTGTACTGGGCCTTCCAGTCCAGCGAGGAGTTCTCCGCGCTGGACACGATCTGCATGGCGATCTCCTTCTTCGCCGGGTCGTCGAGGCCGACGGCGGCCGGGGCTGCGGTGACGCCGGCCTGCGGCGCGGGCTCGCCGGACGTGGCCGCGAAGGCGGTGGCAGGCACAGCGAGCAGAGCCACGCCGAGCGCGATACGGGGGATGAGCTTGAGCGGACGTGCAGGGCGAGCGTGGGGGGCGGGCACCTTGCCTCCATAGGGAGTTCGTCGTTCCGGGTGTTCTGTTAGGAAGCTTTCCTATCAGAGTGCGGAAGTGTCGTACAGCCCTCCGGCGCGCGGAAGTTCAGCCCAGGAGCTCCGTGCTGCTCGCCGGCTCCACCCGCGGCTGCCCGTTGATGCGGTGCCGCTCGATGGACGAGCGGCGGTACACCTCCTCGCGGACCCGCTGGATCTCACCGATCGGCCGGTGGTCCTCACGGGTGCGCCACGGCGTGATCGAAGTGCCGTCCGCGGCGGCCAGGTTCTCCTCGCCGCCGATGTCCTGCCGCGGAATGGCGATCGTCGCCACCGTCACCCACGGCGACAGCTGCTCGGGCCACTCCACCGAGGTGTTGTCCACCGGCATCCGTGCGAGATCGGCATTGAGCTGCACCTGCAGCTCGAAGACGTGGTCCCGCTCGGCGGCCTCCGCGACGAGCGTGGTGCGGAACGCCTCGCCGTCCGCCTGCACATCGACCGTCGGGTGCGTGACGGGCGAGACCGGCACGGTCCGCACCTTGGCGATGTGGTCGCCGTAGCGGAAGGCGCCCATGCTGTTGTACGTGTACGAGAAGAGGTTCTGCCGCGGGACCCGCGTGAAGGACAGCATCGCGAACAGCTCGTCCCACAGCCACTCGTCCGAGGTGTCCAAGGTTCCCCGCCGGGTGAGGAATTCGCCCATCCACGACTTCCGCCGCGCCGGGTTCACCAAGGCGTCGGGCAGCTCGGCGAACAGCTCCTCGATGACCATGTAGTCGTAGGCCGTATTGGCGAAGAAGACCTTGTTGTTGATCAGGTTGAGGTCGAAGGTCGTCGCCTCGGCCTCGTCGGCGAGCAGCGATGCGCCGGGCACGCCGAACATCTTGATGCCCATGCCGCATGCCGCGCCGAGCAGTGAGTCGGCCCGCAGATGGCCGAGCCCGTTGGAGTACCTGACGACCGCGTCGTAGGTGCCGGGCCCGGCGAAGATCCCCTGGGCGTACGGCCCCGGAACCTCACCCACCGTGACGGCTGCCTTGAGCAGTCCGTATGTCTTGCCGTGAGCGGTCCGGACCGCTCGGCCCACGTGCTGCCGCTCGACCGACTCCCGGGTGCGCCGGCCGACATTGCGGACGACCTCGTCCAGTTCCTGCTGGTAGGTGGGCCGCTCGACGGGGGTGTACGACTCGTACCTGACGAAATCCATGGCGGGCTTCTCCTTCGCCGCGTCCTGCGTGGCTGTGTCCTACAAGAAAGTAGCCCGCTATTCAGTTGTGCACAACTTAACTGCTTGTGACGGCGCCCGCTGTGGTGTGCCCGGGGTCAGGGCGGTGGCCGTCGGAGCCCGCGCGGGATCAGCGCCCCGGCCACGCCATGAGGTTGCTGAACAGCTCCGCCTGCTCGATCGCGTCGTCCAGGGCGTGGTGGGTGTGGGGCCGGCGGGAGAGCAGTTCGCGTGGCATCGTGCCCTTGGCGACAGCCCGCAGCGGGAGCCGCGCCTTGGTCGCGTACAAGGTCTTCATGTCCAGGCATCCGGAGTGCCCGAAGGGGCTCGCCCCGGTGAAGCGGATCAGATACCAGTACAGAAAGGTCCAGTCGTACGAGGCCGGGTAGCCGCACATCACCGGCTGGGCGCCCGGGCTCACCTCGCGCACCCAGTCGCTGAACTCGGCCAGCGCGACGGCCGGTTCGCTGCCCTCGGCGATCAGCCGGTCCCGGTCGAGCCCGCTGACGGCCAGGGCCTCGGGCACGAAGTCCTCGCTGATGGGACGCAGTTCACGGTAGAAGGTGTACGCCTCGGGGTCCTCCGGCGCATAGCCGTCACCGTCCTGGCGGCCCGCCACCGCCGCGCCGAGGCTGATCATCGAGTACGGGCCCGGGATCGGACCGTCGGCCTCGATGTCGACGGAAAAGTAGAGACTGGGTTTCACACGACGTGCCATGCCGGGAGCATCGCATCGGGCTGCTCCCGGCACATCCGGTTTTGTCCGCGGGCCGGTCAGACCCGGCTGCCCGGTCCCGGTCAGTCCCCGGGCCGCCAGTCGGGCCGGCGGCCGCTGAAGCCCACGACCTGGTCGAGCAGCGGCGCGTCCTCGGGCACGGCCACGACCGGGCCGAACATCCCGTCCTGGCTCGGGTCGTCCCCCGTCGGCTTCATCAGCTCGTACGACACCTGAAGGCTCGCCTCGCCCGGCTGGTAGTCCTGCCCGGTGGCGCGCGCCAAGTCCCAGCCGTGGATGACGAGTTCGTTGACGGCGACGCGTCCGGCGATCGCGGCCGGGAAGGTGACGCCGCCCGCCTGGGTGTCGCCGTCCCATGCGCCCGGCCGCTGCCGGGCCTCCGCCAGTTCGTCCAGTCGCTGGGGAAGCACGGTGCGCCAGTCGCCGTGGAGCGTCGGCAGCACGGACCCCGGGTCCGTATCGGTCGTGGGGCCGAGGTCCTTGCGCGCCGCGTCCCGGAAGGCGGTGGACAGCCCGACGAGATGGCCGAGCAGCTCCCGTACGGCGTACTTGGGACATGGTGTCGGGTCCCCGAGCCGATCGTCGCCGATGCCGTCGATCAACTGCGCCACGGCGCGTGCGGCGGGGTGGAGGTCGGGGGCGGGGGTCTGCGAAGTGTTGTCCATACACAGGCAGACCCCACCGGCCCCCGAAACTCATCGCCCGCTACGACTTTCCCGGTTTGCGGGCCAGGAGGAAGGCCTGCGGGGTGTTCTCGCGCCGGTCGGGCTCGCGCACCAGCCGGGCGACCTCCACCAGACCCGCCCCGGCGAGCTGCTCGGCGACACGGTCGGGCGGCAGCCGGTAGACGCCGAGCGACGGCGCGTGACCGTAGGCGTGCTCAAGGCGCACCTTCACTCAACCCGAGGAAGTCCAGATGCACCGTCACGCGGCCGGGCCCACAGCCGATATCCGCGACCGGCCCGGCCCCGTCGGCCGCTGTCAGACGCCTTGCTTCGGGCCGATCCGCAGCTCGTGCTCCTGCTCCCCGTGACCGAGCCCGCGGAGCGTCTTGTCCTCCACCGTGAAGTGCTCCTGGAGGCCGAGAACGAGCCGCTGGATGTCTTTCGGGCGACCGTAGACAAGCGCGGGGACGGCTTCGGGAAGCAGAACCGGTTCGTTCAGAGGCCGCCGCCTGCGTACGTCGAAGGACAGCGTGGACACCACGGGGCCGCCGTCCGAGAGGATCCGCCCTGCCCCGGGCGGGGCAGGGGCAAGGCCGAAGATCGCGCTCAGCGTCTCGTAGACGAGGCCACCTGCCCGAGTGGGCTCGATGTGCACCCCGACCGTTCCGTGCCCGCGGTGGTGGGCGGACTTCCGTTCCTTCAGTCGCAGCCGCATGTCTCCAGGATCTGGCGGATGGCGCGAATCCGCCCGGCGGACCTGACCGGGACGCCTCGGCCCCCGGGCGCGGGGGCACGAAACCCCTGACCCCGGGAACAAACCACTCCGGTCCGCAGTTCCGCCGAGCATGACGACCAAGGCCGCAGTCCTGCGTTACACCGCCTTCTCCGGCGACCCCGAGGGGGGCAACCCCGCAGGGGTCGTCCTCGACGCTTCCGGGCTCGACGATGCCGACATGCTTTCCATCGCCGCCGACCTCGGGTACAGCGAGTCCGCCTTCCTGTCCGCGCCGCCCGAGGGGCTCGGCGGGGAGCCCGGACGGGCGTTCACCATCCGGTACTTCAGCCCCAAGGCGGAGGTGCCGTTCTGCGGGCATGCCACGGTCGCCACCGCCATCGCCCTCGGCGAGCGCATCGGGACCGGCGACCTGCTGTTCGCGACGCGTGCGGGGGCCGTGCCGGTGACGGTGGACGAGGAGGGCGGGGCGCTGCGGGCCACCCTCACCACGGTCGAGCCGCACAGCGAGGACATCGCGGACGCCGACCTCGCCGAGGCGCTGGCCGCGCTCGACTGGCCGGCCGCCGATCTGAATCCCGCGCTGCCGCCCCGTATCGCCTTCGCCGGCGCCCGGCATCTGGTTCTCGCCGCCGCGACCCGTGAGCGGCTGGCGGATCTGGCGTACGACTTCGAACGCCTCGAGGCTGTGATGCGCCGTCTCGATCTGACCACGGTGCAGTTGGTGTGGCGGGAGTCGGAGAGCGTCTTCCATGTGCGCGACCCGTTCCCGGTGGGCGGCGTGGTCGAGGACCCGGCGACGGGCGCTGCGGCAGGTGCGTTCGGCGCGTACGCCCGAGAACTCGGCCTGGTCCCCGGGGCGGCGGTGCTCACCCTCCACCAGGGCGAGGACATGGGCCGCCCGGGGGTGCTGACCGTGGAACTGCGCCAGGGCGACACCCGGGTGCGGGTCACGGGGACGGGGACGCGGATCGCCTGACGCGGGCCCTCCGCCCCGTTGGGCGGCGGGCGAGACGTGTGCCGTGAAGGCGCCCGGGACGGTGCTGAGACCGGGCGCCCTCAGAAGGACGTCTCGCGCACACTGGCCCGGTCCGAGGGAACGGTCGTCGCCGTGATCTCCGAGCGGTGCCGGTCGCCCGCGAACGTCACCGTCAGGGTGTCGGGCGCGCTCTGTGTGGTGCTCGCCGTGAAGCCCTGGTTCGGCACCGCCGAGATGAGGCACACCCCTCCGCTTCCGTAGCGCACGGTGGCCTTCCCTCCCTGGGACGCGATGGTGTGCACACCCGAACCGCCCTGTTCGCAGCCCTCGCCACCCGACGCCCCGGACGGCTCCTCCGGAGGAGGAGGCGTCGTGCGGGCGGCGGGGGTTGGCGACGCCGTACGGGGTCTGTCCGTCTTCCGGGGCGGAGTTGGCCTGGACGAAGACGGGCTCGGGGTGGGCTCCGGGCTCGGGGAGGCGCTGGGGCGCGGTGTCTCCGAGGCATGCGGCGAGGCGGCGAAGTCCTTTGCCGCCGACTGCGCGACCGGCGCCGTCGGTCTGGTCGAACCCACGACGAAATGGACCGTGATCATGACGGCCGTGACGCTGGCGGTCGTGCAGGACAGCCAGATGAGCACGTAACGCAGGTACCGGGGCACGACACCATCTTGGCGGACGCGCTAACGTGCCTGCTCATGGCCTCCGTACTTGTCGTCGAGGACGACCCAGTCATCCGGGCCGCGCTGATCGAGGTCCTCACCGGACACGGGTACGCGGTGAAGACCGCTCACCAGGGTTTCGAGGCGCTGCGGCAGGTCACCCAGGGCCCGCCCGACATCGTCGTGCTCGACCTCGGACTGCCCGACCTGGATGGTCTCGACGTGCTGCGGATGATCCGGGGCATCTCACGTGTGCCTGTGCTGGTCGCCACGGCCCGCGACGACGACACGGAGGTCATCAGGCTCCTCAATGCCGGAGCCGACGACTACATGGTCAAGCCCTTCTCGGGCGGCCAGCTCGCCGCGCGGATCGCGGCCGTGCTGCGGCGGTCCGGGCCGGCCGTGGACGACGGCGGCCGGCAGCCGGTTCTCCAGGTCGCCGGGCTCAGGATCGACCCGCTCGCCCGAACCGCGCACCTGGACGGCGGCGAACTCTCTCTGACCCGGCGGGAGTTCGACCTGCTCGCCTATCTCGCGCGCAACGCCGACCAGGTCATATCCCGGCAGCGCATACTCGCCGAGGTGTGGCAGCAGCCGTATCTCGAGGACCAGACGGTCGACGTTCACCTCTCGGCACTGCGCAGGAAGCTGGGTGAAAAGCCCGCGGATCCCCGCTATCTGCACACGGTGCGCGGTATCGGGATCAAGCTGGTCGCCTCTCCGTCATGAGACGCGCTCTCGCAGGGATGTCCCTCGCCGCGACGCTGATGGTCGCGCTGTCCTTTCTCGTTCCGCTCGCCCTGCTCGTACGCGAACAGGCCCGGGACCGGGTGACGACCGCCGCCGAGCAGCGTGCGGCCGCTCTCTCGCCGGTACTCGCCCTGACCACCAGACCCGCCGATGTGCAGCAGGCGGTCTCGGGCCTGGGCTCGGACGACCGGCTCGCCGTACGGCTCCCGGACGGCGGGCTCGTCGGCACTCTGCATGCGCCGCAGGATGCGCTGAACCGCGCGGTGGGCAAACGGGAGACGCTGGCGCTCGACACCGACGAGGGATGGGTCTATCTCCAGCCCGTCGTCCTCGCCCAGAACCGGGTGGCGGTCGTCGAGGCATACGTGCCCGCCGGGGATCTGACCCGGGGTGTGTGGGCCTCGTGGGGCGTCATGTCGCTGCTCGCGCTCGGCCTGGTGGGCGGCTCGGTGCTGGTAGCCGACCGGCTGGGCGCCCGCGTCGTCCGCTCTTCCAGGAGCCTGAAGCGTGCCTCGCTGGCCCTGGGGTCGGGGGATCTCGACGTACGGGTGGACCCGGACGGTCCGCCGGAGCTGCAGGAAGCGGGGGCCGCGTTCAACACCATGGCCGACCGGGTCGTGGAACTGCTCGCCATCGAGCGGGAGATGGTCGCCGATCTCTCGCACCGGCTCAGGACCCCGCTGACCGCGCTGTATCTGGAGGCGGACCTGCTGGGTGGTTCACCGGGCGCTCGGCGGATCACGGAGGCCGTCGCGCAGTTGGAGAGCGAACTGGACTCGATCATTACCGCCGCCCGCACCCCGCTGGCCGCAGGCCCCGCGAACGGGATGATTCCGGCGCGCCCCTGCGAGGTGACCGAAGTGGTGGCGATGCGGCTCGACTTCTGGTCGGTGCTCGCCACCCAGCAGGAGCGGCTGTACGAACGCTCTTTCACGCCGCGGCCGACGCCCGTGCGGTTCCTCGAGGACGACCTCGCCGCGGTCGTGGACGCGCTGATCGGGAACGTCTTCCGGCACACTCCGCAGGGCACTGCCTTCGCCGTACGCGTGGAGCGCACCGACCGGCATGTGCTGCTGACGGTGGAGGACGCGGGTCCCGGCGTTGCCGACCCGGAGGCCGCGCTCACCCGGGGCGTCAGCGTCGGCGGCTCCACGGGCCTCGGCCTGGACATCGTGGCGCGTGCGGCCGGAGCGGCGGGCGGGGAGCTGGAGATCACCCGCGCGTCGATGGGCGGGGCTCGGGTGCGAGTGTCGTTCGGGCTGGCGGGCGACGAGCGGTAGTCGGTCCTACCGGCTTGCGCCAGTCGGTCCTACCGGCTTGCGCCGAAGTCCTGCGTCCACCAGGGGCCGCCGTCCCCGAAGTGCACGCCTATGCCTATCTCCTTGTAGGAGCAGTTGAGGATGTTGGCGCGGTGGCCGGGACTGTGCATCCACGCGTCCATGACGGCCGCGGCGTCGGACTGCCCCTGGGCTATGTTCTCGCCCAGCGCGGACCAGAGATATCCGGTGGCGTCGACGCGGCCGGCCATCGTCGATCCGTCGGGCCCGGTGTGGGACATCACGCCACTGCGCGCCATGACATCGCTGTAGTCGTCCGCGGCCCGGGTCAGCTTCGCGTTGGACATGAGCGCCGAGCAGCCGGCCGACGCGCGCTCCTTGTTGACGAGTGCGAGGACCTGGGCCTCGGCGCCGCTCGAGGACCCGGACCCCGAGCCGGACCCCGACCCGGAGTCGGTCCTCGGCGTGGGTCGCTCCCCGCCACCCGAACTACCCGTGCCGCTCCCGCTCTTCGCCGTCACCTTCGGTGATGCCGCTCTCGCCGACGGCTTGGGCTTGGCGGAGGCCTTCACGCTGGGGCTGGGGGAGGCGGTCACGCTCGGGTTGGCCGAGGGTGTGGCAAGGGGGGTGGCGCTGCCCGCCGCGGCATCGGCCGGTCCGGGGACATCGGCGGCAGCGTCCGTCTTCACCCGGTCCGTTGCGCCGCCCTGGCCGCCGCTCGTGGCAAGAGTGACTCCGACGCCCGTCACGACGGTGATCGCGCCGAGTGCCAGGACGACATTGCGCGCCCGCAGTCCACCCTTGGGGCGGGCATGGGAACGGGACACGGGTCTGGCGGCTCGGCGGGAACTCATGCGTACGGCACCTCGAAAGGAAAAGTCGGTCCTACAAGGGGACCCCGGCAGGCGCGTCCGCGCCCACCGGGATCGTGGGGGGTTGACGAGAGCGTATGCGTGACCGGGTACGGGATGGGCGTTCGATGGACCTTCTTCAAGAAGCCCTAAGAAAGCCCTAAGACTCCCGTCGGCTACGCCGGACATTCACCGTAGGCACGGAGCCGACGGGGCACGACTCGACGAAGGCTCCAGCACGGCCTCCCAGGCGGGCGGGAAGCCGCCGTTGGGCCTCTACGATCCTTGCGTGGACGAGGTACGCGCGCGTGCTGGATCGTGTCGTGACGGAACTGTCGGCGCTGAGCCGTACGGGCGATCACCGACGGGACGCCTGGACCATCCCGATGCCGGAGTGCGCGAGGAGGCGGCCCTGGCAATCGCCGAACTCGACGCCGTCCGTCGTCGGCATACGGACTGATGGCACGACCGCCGGCCACCGCGTGCTGGTGCCCCCCCGGCCGAGCGGGCCTGACGTGACGCGTGCCGCGCAACGGCTGTCGGTCAGGAGCAGTCGAAGCAGTGGCCGATGGGCCGGTCGGGGCACGACCGGCACTCGAAGATGTACACCCCGCCCGCGTCGCCCAGCATGAGCCCGGCCGCATTCTGCGCGGCGAGGCCCTGTTCGGAGCGGAAGGACTCTTCGCCGTCGACGACGGCCCGGTCCTCCAACGGCAGCCAGGTGCGCCAGGATTCTCCGTCGTACTCCCAGCTCGCCACGGTGAGCAGGTGCTCCATCCGCTGCCCGCAGCGGTCGCAGTCCGGCCACCACGGCTCCTGCGTCCAGCCCGGGTAGCCGCCGAGCTTGATCCCTGGGGCGTCGGCGAGGTGGAACTGGTACAGCCAGCCCGTTTCCTGTTCCACACGATTGAACCGATCCCGGAGCGAGTCGAGCACATGGCGCGCCAGATCCCAACTGGGGTACTCCGTCACGGTCTCCGGGTGGACAGCGCAGGGGTTGGGGACATAGTCCTCCGACGCCTCGGCGGGCGGGGGCGGGCTGGGCGCCACCTCGCCGACGGCCGCTGTGCTCCGCCAGTGGACCTGGGGGAGCGGACAGCAGAAATCGCCGTGGTCGAAGGGACACCACAGGACCTGGAGCAGGTCGCGGCCCTCGGGGAAGGGCAGCCCGGGGGCGTCGGCCCGGTGGATCTGCACGATGGGGACGAAGGGTGTCGGGCCCTCGTGGGCGGTTCCCAAGGCGTCGTCCCCACTGCACGTGGGCCACGGCTCGTCGGCCGGCCACAGCAACGGGCCGCCGACCGAGCTGTCATGACACGTCGGCTCGCCGACACGGGGGTGGAGCCGTATCGCCTCCTTGCGGAACGGAGCCACCTCCGGGAACAACTGCTCGACGTCGAGGGGGCGGGGCGGGGTACGGCGGGTCACGTGCGGCTCCGGCGGCGCTGGTGTTCGGGACGGCAGGACTCTACGGCCAGGGTCTGACACCGGACTGCCTGCCCTCTTGTGGGTCGGGCCGCAGCCGTGTCATATAGGTCTGGACCAATACCCCCGTCCGCGGAGGTCCGACCGTGCAACGTCCCCCCACACTCGCCGCGTTGACCTGCGCGGCAGTCCTTGTCCTCACCGCCTGCGGAGGCAAGGACAAGGACACCGAAAGCCCCACGACACCCTCCGGGGTGACGGCTCAGGCGGGCAGCGCCACCTCCGTCCACGTCATGTGGAACCAGGCCACCGACAACAAGGCGGTCACCGGCTACGAGGTGTTCCAGAAGGGCGCCAAGGTCAAAACGCTCCCCGCCACCAGGAACATGGTCGACATCGACCGCCTGACACCCGAGACCCCGTACACCTTCACCGTCCGGGCACGCGACGCCGCGGGCAATCTCTCCGAGCCGAGCGCAGCCGTGCCCGTCACCACTCCGGCCCCCACGCCGGAGGACCGCGCCGCGCCCTCGCGACCGCTGAAGCTCACCGTCCGGGCCGACGGGAGCCGTGCGGCCACGCTGTCCTGGGCGCGGGCCGCGGACGACGTCGGCATCACCTCGTACGACATCTACCAGGAGGACTCCCGGATCCACAGCGTCCCCGGCACGGAGACCACGGCTCGCGTCACCGAACTGCGCCCCGGCACCGTCTACACCTTCACCGTGCGCGCCCGGGACGCCGCCGAGAACTCCTCGCCCGACAGCGATCCCGTGGACCTCACCACCGCGACGGCACCGGGCAAGGGCCCGAGCACCGCGCCCACCAGCCTGAAGGCGACCGCCCGCAAGGGGACCATCGATCTGACCTGGACGCCACCGCGGACGGGCGGCCCGGTCAAGGAGCACCAGCTGTTCCTGAACGGGAAGTTGGCCACGACGATCGTCTGGGGCGCCGCGCCGCCCGCAGGGACGGCGGCGTACACGATCACGGTCACGGACAAGCCGGGCACCCGCTACAGCATCAAGCTGAGGGCCAAGCTGCCGGACGGCAAGTGGGGCGACTTCTCCGCGCAGCGCACCGTTGTGGTCCGCTAGGCGGCTGCTCTCAGCCCCGCGAGGCGACTCCACGAAAGGCGTCCGGTGCTCGGAAGTCACGCGCAGGGTCGGCCCTGCCTTGTCCTGCCGCAACCCTCATCGGCTTCCGGCGGCTCAACAAGCAAAACGGCGCTTTAGCGGAGCTCCGGGGCGCTGCACCGGTCGTGGCCCCGCGTCCATGCGCCCCTCTGGAGCGCTACGCGCGCCGTGGCATCGACGAGGACCGCAGCGTTTACTGAATCGCCATAGACCCACGCATAAGGGGCTTAAGGGAGGGGAAACCACCATGCCAGCACCTAACGATGCGGAACTGACCCGCCTGATCACCGTGTCCACCGGCAGCACGGTGATGGACAACGAGCCGAACACACCAGCCCCCGGGGGTCCTCCGAGCGCTGACTTCCAGCTCATCGTGGAGGCGGTGGCGGGCAACGTGCTCGGCAACAGCGCCGCGACCTACACGCTGGAGCTCGTCTGTGTTGATGAGACGCTGGCGGCCCCCAACGTCGGTATGAGCGTCGCGGCGGTCAACCAGGCGTTCAACAACGCGAACGGCTGGGCCGCCGGCGGCACTGCCGGAAACTTCACCAAGACGCAGACGTTCCCGATCGCAGTTCCCGCCGGCGTGGCACGCCACGTCTTCCATTACATAGGGACACTGGTCGATCAGACCGGAAACGTGGTGTCTTTCATCCGCGGTGAACCGTTCATCGTGGTCTGAGCGCATCTCTTCGCGGACGGTCGCCTGCTCGGCGACCGTCTGCGGCACGCAGGGGCGCCGGCGGTCTTGCTCTCGGGGAGGCCAACCTCGGGTCGGCCGTCGGCGCCGGGGACGACGGTGGCCCCACCGCGCCCCCTCGCCCTCGTTTTCACCGTCGGACAGGCTGGTGACGTGCCCGCCTTCCCGGAGGTGATGGCCCGCCTGCATGGTCCCCGCCGACGCGGGCGGCCCCGCACCGGACCGGCCGCCCGGATGCCGCGCTTGCGCAGGTGTCATCGCTGTCCCGGTTGATCAACGAGGCCATCGCCTGCCGCGCCTGCCATCGCCTGCCGCGCCTGCCATCGCCTGCCGCGCCTGCCATCGCCTGCCGCGCCTGCCATCGCCTGCCGCCACGGCAGGCCACCTGCCGGATCCGAACGCAACGGCCCTGACGCGCGGCCGTTCTCACCCGTCGAGTGCCGCCGCCATGTGGTCGAGGTCGGCGAGGAGCTCGGCGAGACGTTGCTTCGGGACGGCTTCGCTCATGCGCTGGTCGATGGCGTAGACGGCGGAGCGTGCCGCCGCGAGGCGACGGTGGCCCTCCTCGGTGAGGTGGGCGGGCAGAGCGCGACCGCGGTCGGTGGTGGCCGGCCGGGTGATGAGGCCGGCGTCCTGCAGTCCGCGAAGGACGACGTTCATGGACTGCCGCGTGACGAACGTGCCGCGGGCCAGCTCGGCATTGGACAGGCCGGGGCGCTGGTCGAGGAGTTCGAGGCAGGCGTACTGCGGCACCGTCAGGCCGTACTCACGCAGTGCTCTGTCCATGGCGTTGCGCAGCGCCGCGGCGGCGCGCTTGAGGCGGTATCCCAGGCGCTCGGTCACGTCGGCGGCGGGCGGGGCCTGGCTGGAGGGAGTCCCATCATGCATGTCAGGAGTTTGACATGTGTGCGCGCCCCCGTCTAACCTCTGCATATGTCAAAGTCCTGACATGCAACACGAGGAGTACTCATGACTGTCACCGTCGGTGGGCCGGACTTCATCGCTCTGCAGGTCCGCGATGTCGAAGCGGCTGCCGCCTTCTACGAGGAGCAGCTCGGGCTGCGCCGGGCGCCTGTCTCGCCGCCCGGAGCCGTAGTGTTCGCCACCGAGCCGGTTCCGTTCGCCGTCCGTGAGCCGCTGCCGGGAGTGGATCTCGACAGCGTCGAGCGGCCCGGACTCGGCGTCGCCCTGTGGTTCCGGACCACTGACGCGCAGGCTCTGCACGACAGGCTCCACGCCGCCGGGATCCCCATCGTCAAGGCACCCGAGGATGGTCCGTTCGGCAGGATGTTCACGTTCGTCGGCCCCGAGGGCTACGCCATCACCACGCACGAAGGCTGATCATGACCGCCATCGCCATCACCCCGCGCGGGCCGTTTTCACTTGCGGCGAGCATGCGGTTCCTGGAGGGCTTTACACCCGCCGGATACCGCGACGCCTCGGACGGCAGGGGCCTGCGCCTGGCCTTTCCCGCCGATGACGGCTACTCGACGGTGAGCGCGGAGGTGAGGCAGGCGCAGAGCTCGGAGGGCACCGTACGGGCGGATGTCGCCGTGCACAGCGGGAATCCGGGCACGGACGGGATGGGCGTGGCATCTGCGGAATCGGATGATGTGAGCGCGGTGCGGGCGCAACTGGCCCGCATCCTCTCGCTGGACGTCGACGGCGGCGGGTTCCCACGGCTCGCCGAGGGCGATCCCGTCGTGGCCGAGCTCATCGCGGCGTACCCAGGGTTGCGGCCGGTGTGTTTCTACTCGCCGTACGAGGCCGCGGCCTGGGCGGTCATCGGCCACCGCATCCGGATGGTCCAGGCCGCCGCGATCAAGGCCCGCATCGCCGAGCACCATGGACAGCGCGTCGCCGTGGCCGGGGAGTCGCTGCACGCCTTCCCCACCCCACTGGTCCTGCGCGGACTCAGCCGTGTTCCGGGCCTGCCCGAGACGAAGGTCGAACGGCTGCGCGCCCTCGCCGACGCGGCTCTCGCCGGTGATCTCGACGCCGCCCGGCTGCGCGCGATGCCAGTGGAAGATGCCCTCGCCCATCTGCGGACCCTGCCCGGCATCGGCCCCTTCTCCGCAGAGCTCATCCTCATCCGCGGCGCCGGACACCCCGACGTCTTCCCCCGCCATGAACGCCGGCTCCACGCCTCGATGGCCGAGGCGTACGGCCTCAGCGAATCCGACGCCTCCGATGTGCGCCGGCTCGCGAGGATCGGCGACCACTGGGCGCCATACCGCAGTTGGGTCGCGCTCCTGCTGCGCACCCGCCGTGAGGAGCAGGCCGGGCCGGCAGCCCGCGGTCGCTCGATGCGGTAGTGCCGGCGGCGGTCAAGTCCGCCATCGGTGGTCGCGAACCAACCATGACGCCCCCGGTGCGGTGTGCGATACCGGGGGCGTCGTCAGACGTACAGACAGATTCAGCCCGTCAACTGCTCGTACGCCGGCAGCGTCAGGAAGTCCGCGTAGTCCGCGTCGAGGGAGACGTGCAGCAGCAGGTCGTGGGCCTGCTGCCACTTGCCCGACGCGAACGCCTCCTCGCCGATCTCCTCGCGGATCGCGGCCAGCTCCTGTGCCGCGACCTTGCGGGTCAGCTCCGGGGTGGCGAGTTCGCCGTTCTCGAAGACGACGCCCGCGTTGATCCACTGCCAGATCTGGGAGCGGGAGATCTCCGCCGTCGCCGCGTCCTCCATCAGGTTGAAGATCGCCACCGCGCCGAGGCCGCGCAACCATGCCTCGATGTAGCGGATGCCGACCTGGACGGCATTGCGCAGGCCCTCGTACGAGGGCTTGGCGTCCAGGGAGTCGATGGCGATCAGTCGGATACCCGCGTGCTCAGGCGGACAGGAGGGGCCGCAGGAACTGGCTCGGGCTGCCGTGCCAGAAGATGTCGAGGCTGTCTCGGGCCCGCGTCGCGGCCACGAAGAGCAGGGAGCGGGCCCGCTGCAACTCCTTGCGGTGGCGCAACGCGTCGACCGTCCGAAGGCGCAGGATCGCCTCGCGTGGAACAAGCCCCTGCGACACCCCCGCAATGATCATTCGCTGGTACTCGAGCCCCTTGAAACGGAACATCGTGCCGATGTGAACGCCCTCGTCGCCACGCGGGCCGTCAGGGCCGATCTCGACCGCTCTGATGCCGTACTGGGCGAGCGCATAGGCCACTTCTTGCGCCATCGCGTTCGTGGGAACGCAGATGCCGACCTGTTCAAGCGGAATGTCGGTCCATTCGGAGATCAGCGCGGCAATGTCCTCCCGCTCCTCGTCCCAGTCAGTGTTCGGATGGAGCACTGGCAGCCCGCCGCTCAGGACCGACCGATAGCCTGCGAGGTTCTCGGCGTTGCCGTCCAGATCGTCGAAGGACTCTCCGCTCAGGAACCCCAACGCTGAGCCAAGGATCTGCCGTGTCGTGCGGTAGCTCAGCGAGAGCTTGGCGGATCGGCCCCGAATGTTGACCCCGAGGCTACCGAGAGTCACCTGGTTGCTGTAGATGCGCTGGTGTGTGTCCCCCACCAGGAAGATGTCGTTGCGGTCGTGGGCCACCATCGCGCGCAGCATCTTCCAGTGACCCGGCTGCAGATCCTGTGCCTCGTCCACCACGATGTGCCGGTAGCGATAGCGCAGCCAACCCGCCGAACCGTCTTGCAGGTGGATGTTGTCCAGCCCGCCCGCCTCCTCGCGCTGGCGTTCCACAGCCTGAATGCGCTGCTGTCTTTCGATCTCCAGACGGGCGGCGCGCTCGGCGACCTGCCCCCAGGTCTGGCGGCTCAGTCCGTCCAGACGCTGCGCGAACCGCTCCGTCAGCTGCCAGATCTCGGCGCGCTCGGGCCGCGTGACATTCCGGCCGCGACCCGCCCGGCGCGCGCGGAAGTAGTCGGTGCGGGAAGCGACGGCTTGGCCGAGGACCACCTGTGTCCACTCGTCGTGCAGGAAGTCCGCGTCCCACCTTGTCTCGTCCAGCTCGTCGAGCATCGACCGCCATTCGCGGAGTGCCTGGTTGTCGTCGATGGTCTGTTTGCTGCTGCCGGGTTCCGCCTCGCGCACCACACGCAGGGCCAGCTGGTCGACGTGGCTGATTTCCACGCGTGCCAGCAGTTCTTCCCCGCCCAGCTCCAGCAGCCGGGCCCGCAGGTCCGCCGCCAGGTTCTTGTTGTACGTCGTCAGCAGGACGGGCTTGGTACGCCCCGGTGGGAGCTGCGCCACCAGGTGCTTGACCCGGTGGAGGGCAACGATGGTCTTCCCAGTGCCCGGACCGCCGCCCACCCGCGCGGGGCCGGAGTAGTCCCGTTCCACGAGCTTGGCCTGCGTGGGGTGGAGGAAGATCTTCCAGCGCCCGAAGTTTCCGCCTTCGAGAGCTTCGCGCAGCGCTTCGTCCGTCGTGGTGACCATGGTCGCCGGACGCGCGGCCGCGGCCTGGAAGTCGTCTGTGTCCACCGGATCCGGTGCGGCGACCGGCGCCGTGACCTGTTCCAGGACCTCGTCGTACGACTTGCCGTCGAAGAGGGAGAGCAGCACCTCACCGGTGAGCTGCGGTGCGTACTCGACGAGTCCGAGCAGCTGGTCCTCGGTAGTGAGGGTGCGGACCACGGGCAGCAGAGGTTCGGCGACGCCGAGTCCGGTGAGCTGTTCGTCCGTGACATGGGCGAACAGTGGGGAAAGCGCAACTGGTTGAGCAGGTTGAGCAGGTTGAGCAGGTTGAGCAGGTTGAGCCGGTTCAGTCGGGGCGGGCGGAGTCGTCTTCGGCAGCAGACGCTTGGCGAGACTTTCCTCGACGACCTGGAGGTCGACGTACTCGATGCCACCGGTGATCGGGTTGACGCCGTAGGTGACCCGGTCGTACACGTCCTTGCGGTGCCTGACCGAGACGATCAGCCAGTCGTCGGTGCCGAGCCGCAGCAGCAAGGCTCGGTAGTCATCGCTGACTCGCGCGGACCACAGCCGGTTGTCACCGCTCAGTTGCTTCAGCCGCAGACCGGCGGAGTGCGGATTTGCTTTGAACTTGTGCTGGAAGTCGTAGATCGCGCCCTTGACCGTACGGGGGAGTTTCAGGATCTCCTTGTCGGCCTTGTCCAGCAGACGCAGAGTCAGAGTCGCCGCGCTCATCAGTGGTGCTCCCCCCGGGTGGTTCCGTCGTTGCGCTGTTCGTTCCGCTGATCACGATGTCCGGCCGGCTCGTCCGGTTGCACCCCGAGCCGAGCCGCCAGTTCTCTCGCTGTCCAGGCTCCGGCCGGCCGGACCTCCCACCCTGCTGCTGCGAAGGCCCGGTCCCGGTCCGCCGCCTCTGGATCGAGCTCGTTGCCGACGTGCTTGGGAGCGAGGACCACCCCAATCCTCGCCTCCGGCCAAGCCAGTTCCGACATCCAGCCGCGGTCGTCGAGCTCGTACCCGTCTCTCGGCGCGGGGACGCCGAGGGAGGCAAGGGCGACTGCCAGTAGTTCAAGCCCCGGCTCATCGGGATCGAGCAGATCGAGCACGGCCTCCCAGTTGCTGTCCCGGGTGGCGGCCGACGCCCCCTCGACGACCGGCTCAACAGGCGATGCGACGATCGGAAATGCCCCGTCCGACCGGTCCCGATCGGCTTCGTCGACGAGCGTGGTCCGGGTGGACTCGAGCCAGCCCACACCGCCCGCGACGGAGAATTCCTGGGCAGAGAACCCGTCCAGCAGCCTGCTGGTCAGCTGGGCGCTGTCGCCTCCGCCGTGCTCCAGGAACTGCAGCAGGTTGCTCCAGTACAGCCACGCCCTCCAGCGCCGCTTGTGCCGTACCTCGTCGGCGACGGCCGTATCGCCGTCGTCCAGAACCGCGATCGCCGACCATACCGGCGGCGTCTTTCGGCCGTCGGCGACAGCCACAACCCGGCAGCCCGAAGCATCGACCGTCGACAGCAACCGCAGTTTGCCGCCCTGCCCGTTGGGCGCGTTCCCGCGCAGCGCTGCCATGATCTGTTCGCCGACCGTTTCCGCCCCGACGGCCGCAGCCGCGGGCTGCGCGCCGGTCAGCCCTGCCACAACGGCCTCCGCGCGCGCCATCCATTTGTCCGCGTCCGGCAAGCGAAGATACGCGACGAGCAGCTCGGCCGGATTGACCCACACCGACTCGGGGAGCTCGCCCGGCAGACCGCGTCGGACTTGGGCGTAGTAGGCGCGGGCCTTGGCGAAGGCCTGTTCGCCGTACGGCCGCCAGACGGGGTTCTCGGGGGCGGCGGGGGAGTAGCCCGTCTCCCGTACCCGGGTGCGCCACTCCTTCACGTCGTAGTACGTCAGTTGGAACACGCGCACACCATCGGCACGCAGTCGTGCCCGTTTGACCGCGTCGTCGGCCAAGCGGTTGTGCTTGGAAGACGCGTGGAACTCGTAGCCGTCCAGATACAGCGCCAGCCGGGGCCCAGGGGCGTCGAGGCGCTCGAAGAGGACATCCGGGCGCGTTCCGTCCAGGACGCGCTGCTGGGAGACCCGCCACCTGAGAGTCGCCCCATCGGCGCCCGTGAGTCGCAGATCCAGCGAATACGTCCCGGCGGCTGTGGTGTATGCGTCGGCGGCAGCGCGGGCATCGGGCTGGTCGGCCCACTCCTTCAGGGTCTCCACGAACATGACCTCGAGGTCGCTCTCGGCCTGCCGTTCCAGCGGAATGTGCTGTGTGGTGGAGACCTTCGCGGTCTTCCACGCCTCGCCATCCTTGCCGAGCAACTCGTCCAGCATCTGGCGCACTTCGTTGCGGCTGACCCGGTCGTAGTCGCTCGCCGGCACGCGTCGCAGCAGACAGCGGTGACAGCC
Source organism: Streptomyces sp. NPDC005408 (assembly GCF_040606445.1). Classification (NCBI taxonomy): domain Bacteria; kingdom Bacillati; phylum Actinomycetota; class Actinomycetes; order Kitasatosporales; family Streptomycetaceae; genus Streptomyces; species Streptomyces sp. NPDC005408. Next base: position 24,708 of record NZ_JBEXEX010000008.1, read on the forward strand.
GTCCTGCCCCTTCTCGATGCAGGGGCAGTTCTCGATGACCTCGCGGGCCTTGAGCAGCACCTCGCGGAAGCCGTCCGCCGATGCCAGCCGATGGAGATAACCGGTGCCGCCGGGCAACCGGTCGTACACGACGAGGAAGCGGCGGGGCCAATCCGAATCGCCGCCGTCGGGCATGGAGGCGGCTGCAATGTCGATGTGGTCAGGATCGCCGCCGTAGCGGGCGGCGATGCCCGCGAACAGTGCGGCTGTGAAGGATGCCAGCCGTTCCCTTGCACGCGCGACGGACGCGGGCAGCAGGATCCGCACCGCCTCGGTGGTCAGCTCGTGCGCGAGCAGCAGCGGCAAGTCCTGCCCCTTGCCCTGCTCTTCGCCGCTGCCCTTGGTCCTGCGGCGCGGGCACCACAGCAGATGGTGTGCGCTGGCCTTGGTGCCGGACGCCAGCGAGTCGGTGAGCGCGTCCTGCGGTTTGTCCGCCACCGGTTGCCCGTCGGCCGTCGCACCGCCGCAACTGGTGCACACATAGAACGGGTTGAGGCGTACGTCGTCGCCCGCGAGCGGGACTGTGCTGCTGCCGTCCTGCCGGTCGACCCCGACATTCAGCGTCCGGATCACCGCGCGCCGGGTGAAGTCGACCCCGAAGGTGGCCGTCTCGTGCCGCCAGGACCCAGGCGCCAGATGCACCGGGTCGATATCGACCGTAGTGAGCACGGCGTATCGCCGCCGGTCGCGCTCGTCCCTGTCGTCCCTTACACGCGCGTCGTCACGCTTGTCGCGGGCAATGACCCGTTTGGGCTCCAGCACATGCTGTACGCATCCGGCATCGGCGATCTCACGGCCGCCGCAGCGCGGGCAGGGCGAGGCATCGGACTGGGCGTTCTCGGTCCGGACGTAGCCACATGCGGGACACAGCCGCCATACCGACCAGGCGCGGCGCTCCGGGCTGCCGATGTCCAGGGCGCGCACTTGGTGGCGGTAGCCGTTGACGTAGAAGCTGTTGCCGGGAGCCAGCTCGACCAGAGCGAGGCGCCGCGAGCGCTCGTAGTCCCGCACTTCGCTGCGGTACGTCTTACGAGCGCCGGCTTCCGCCTCTGCTTCGCTCTGTTCCTCGGTCCAGTAGAGGGTGGCCTCCAGCTGGGTCGTCGTGTCCGCGAGGCTGTAGTTGGGCAGCAGGCCCAGTTCCACCAGGGCGCCGTGGGCACTGGAGCGGCTGAGCTCGCGCAGCAGATCCCCCGTGGACCGGCGCTCGGCCAGCAACTCGCGGTGCTCCCGGTCCTGTTCCGGATCACTGCGGACCAGGCCCTCCATGGCGATGTCGATGGCGGCGATGCGGCGCCGCAGCTCCTCGCGCCGCCCGGTCCAGTCCTCCTCGGCCTCTTGCAACGAGCGGACGACGCCTTCGGTCGCGTACTTCCGCAGCTCGTCGGCGGCGTGGGCGCTGACACCCTCCGCATTCGTCTCGGCGCTCGGGAACAGCAGCAGGAACTCTTCGACCAGCCGCGCCCCGTGCGTGACGGCGGCATCCGCGAGGTCCTGGCACCAGCCCGTCGCTCCGAACAGGGCGGACACCAGCCGGGGCACCGGCATCAGCCGCTCGCCGTCGGCGGTGGTCAGCGCGCCCCGGGCGGCCAGGTCCAGCAGGTGAGCGGTGTACTGGCGGCGCAGGATCTCGACGGCGGACAAATAGCAGCCGGGCGGCACGATGTCGCCCGCGATCATCTCCCGTGGATCGTCGAGGTAGTACAGGTCGCGAGCCCGTCGGCCACCGAAGGCGACGATCAACGCATTGCCGGTCTTGCGGCCCGCCCGCCCCGCGCGTTGCACGTAGTTGGCGGGACCCTTGGGCAGCGAAGCGAGCAGCACAGCTGACAGGTCGCCGATGTCGATGCCGAGTTCGAGCGTGGGCGTGCAAGAGAGAACGTTCGGGTCGGTGTAATGGGTGCCCGACCGGAAGGTGCGCTCCACCCGCTCGCGCTGGGGCCGTGTCAGCATCCCTGTGTGCTCGGCGGTGACGACACGGAACGTGCCGCCGGTCAGGTAAAGACGCCGGTAATAGTCGTCCCGGTAGTCGCGGGCCCGCGACGCCCCGAAGCCGCCTGAGCCGCTCGTACCGATGCCGGCCCTGACATCGGTACCCGTTGACGACAGGTCCGCCTGGGGGGCCCGGAGCATGCCCCGACACTGGTAGCGCGGGCAGGGATGCCCGTACCAGCGCGTCCGGCGCTCGGGCGGAACCACCTGCTGCCAGCCGCAGTCCGCGCAGCTCACGAACGCCTTGTTGACCACGTCGTCGCCAAGCAGACGCACCTCGATGTGGCCCGGCTGCAGCCCGTACACCCGAGTAGTGCGGTCTTGCGCGGTGCGCATCGAGAGCACATGTTCGTCCACCAGGACCGGCAGGAGCCTGCGCAGATACTCGGTCGCTCCGGCCGCGTCCAGCCCAAGGCATCGCCGCGTCCAGTCCTGGTACCAGCCGAGCCGCCCGGTCACCGCGTCGAACGCCGACCGCTCCTTCTGCCCGTCCAGCAGAAACCGTGGCGCGGCCATCCCGTCGGGAAAGGCGGGCATGCCATCGGGGCGGCCGCCCCAGATCTTGAACCGGGCCACACCCGCGTCCTTGATCCATGGCTCCAGCCACCGGTGCCGCACCCCGCCCCGGAGCCGGACGCGCTCCAACAGCCCCCGTACGAAAGCGAGATAGCGCTCAGGCGTCGGCAGGCCGCCCGTCACAACCAGTTGCCCCGGCAGCGACAGATGGAGATCGCGGGCGAGCGACGTGAGCCGCTCGGGCTCGTCGATCAGGACCTCGGCCGCGGCCGTACGTGTCAGCTCCAGGGTGCGGCCCTGCCGCGAGCGCAGCCCGAACTCCATCACGGTGGCGAACGCCAGACGCTCCCCGATCAGCTTCCAGGTCCGGGCGTCCCCCGTGCCGCGGCCGGAAAGCAGCCGGTCCACACCTGGTTCGTCGTGCAGATCCGGCGGTACCACTGCGGCCAGCGCCTGCGGATCGTCGACCGAGTCCAGGACGTTGCCGATGAGGTCGTTCAGCGGGATCGGCGCGCCCGACTCCTCCAGGTTGTGTGCGAGTAGCGAGCGCAACGAGAACTTGTAGGAGGCGTTGGCCACATAGCCGGCTCGGTGCGCAGCGTCCTGGGTCGAGTCATTGAACAGCAGGGTCTTGCGCTCTTCCGGTACGAGCGCGATGTCGCCGCCCGTGAACAACTGGGTGACGGTCGCCGAGGCCAAGGCGGCCAGCGCTGTGCCCAGGAACCGGATGCCGTTGTCCGTTCCGCACGCAGGGCAGCGGTCTTCCTTGGCCGCTTTGTCCGCCGACTTCTTGTCCGTGATGGCGAGGGCGAACCAGGCGTCCTGCAATTCCTCGGCGTCGCTCAACGTCGGCAGCCGGTACGTACCCTGTGCGCCGTCCAGCACCACCACCGACAGCGGGTCGGTGCCGCCTGACGACGGCGTCGCACCCGTCAGCGCGTTGAGCGCGTCTTCGGCCTCTGCCGGGGTGGCCGCGATGAAATACCGGATGCGACGCTTGTCGCGCCCGAGCCCGGCACGCCACACCTTGTCCTGGGCCATGACGAGCTGTTGCGGATCGGCCTCGGGTGACAGCGCCGCCCACCCCGAACGCCCGCAATTACGGCAGTACACCGAGGGCAGTGTGGCGGCGGCCGGACGTGGCGCCGTGTCCGCTCCTGGAATGGCCTGCGGCCGACGCGCATCGGGCGCCCGCGTGCCCGAGGACTCGTCACCCTCGACGGTCACCGGCCCCGCCGCGAGCGCTGCTCGTCTGGTAGCCGTCCGGTCGTCCTCGTACCACTGGAATTCCGGAGTTCGCCCAACACCGCGCAGTACCCGTGTCACCGGCCGCACCCACAGATGCGCCTCGATGTGCAGGAGCGGCCTTGGCCGCTTCTCGTCCGAAGCGGGATCCCGCGCGGCCGACAGCAGCGCCACGAAGCGGGACAGAGCCTGCAGCGCGAGGCGCGGATTCTCCCGGGCGGTGCGCCCCCAGGCGTAGCCCAGACTTCCCAGCAGGTCTCGGAGCTCCCACTCACCACGAGGCTCCCCATCGAGCAGGGACAGCACCTTGTGCGTGAAATCGTGCCGTTTGAGCAGTCTGCCGATCTGGAAGGAGTCCAGTCCGTGCCGGCCGAGGAGCCTCGCCGCGAGCCCGTCCAGGTCCAGCAGATCGGGATGCGCCTCCACTCCCGGCCCGCCCGAGGCCTCGATGACCTCCTTGGGGTCCGGCGGCTCGGGCAGTTCGTAGTCGACCTCCCCTGCGAACTGCTCGGCGGTCATCCGCTCCTCGCCGATCACCGAGTCCGCGTCGAACTCCACCCCGAACACCTGCGCCGCGACATCGAGTATCCCCGCGCCGCCGCCGTCCCCGCGCCCCTCGCCGAGGGTCGCAGACGTCGCCACCGGGCAGATTCCGCCGAGCGGCCGCCCCAGCGCGCTCTGCCCCGTCGCGGACGCGAGCCGACGCAGCAGCATTGCCACGTCCGTACCCTGTGCACCGTCATACGTGTGGAACTCGTCGAGCACCACATACGTGATGTCGGCGTTCTGCCACAGCGACAGATCCTCGCCACGCTGCAGCAGCAGGTCGAGCATCTTGTAGTTGGTGATCAGCACATCGGGCGGCGAGACACGCATCTCCTCGCGCCGCGTCATCACCCGCCGGAAGTCGGTGTCGGGCCTGTCGCCGATGTACAGCCCCGCCGTGACCTGCGCGAGCTCCGGCTGCGCCAGATACTCCCCGATACGCCCGGCCTGGTCGGTCGCCAGCGCATTCATCGGATACAGCAGCACGGCCTTCACGCCGGTGCGCCCGCGCGCCTTCTCGCGGCGGCAGTGGTCGAGCACCGGCACGAGGAACGACTCGGTCTTGCCCGAACCCGTCCCGGTGGTGATCAAGGTCGGTCGGGCGGGCCCGTGCAGCGTGCTCAACCGCTCCCATGCCTTGGCCTGATGCCGGTACGGAGCGAACGCGGGCACCCAGTCCAGATACCGCTGCCACCCGTCTTGCGCAGTGTGGAACGGGGTCCTGATCCGCAGGTACGGCCCCCGGAAGATCCCGCTCTCCGGATGACCGAGGAACCGCTCCAGCGCGAGCCGGGTGTCCTCGTCGGCCAGCGCGTACGTCGTCGTGAGGTACTGGGTCAGACTGCCCCGCAACTGCGCGGCGGCCAGCGTCGGCCTCACGTCATGCTCCCTCGGTGCTGCTGCGTGCGGGTGAACTGGATCAACCGTATATCCGACCTCGGGCACAGTGACCGGTATCGGTGATGACGGGAAATGACGCATGGCCTCAAATGCGCTGTTTCACGATGTTATGTGGTACTTCACGCTGCGGCTAAGGGGCGATACGACGCGGAGCTCTGGGGGAAGCTGCGTTCGCCGAGTCGACGTACGGTCCCGCACTGCCCACACGGCAGAGTGTGCCCACCAGAGACAGTCGGCCGGCGCCCCGGAGTGTGCACCTTGATTCGCTAGGCGCAGGGCATATCTCAGTCGTTTGCTGACGCTATCCCGATGGTGCGGAACCGCGACGATGTCTCACAACATCATTGATACTGTTGGCCGTTGATGCAGATCGGGGCGGGGGCAACGATGACGTTCAACGATGAATGGGCACAACTGAAGTCCGAGGCGCGGGACCGTCAAGCTGCGCAGATGCGACTCAATGCAGCAGCGCCCGATCCTGGCGGGTCCGGTTCGGGGGCCAATGCCGATCTGGTGGTGCACCAGGACGATCTGGGCAAGGTCGGCAATGAGGCGTTCAAGGTCCATGGTGAGCTGCAGAAGCAGGCTGACATCGCGGGCGCGGGGATGAGTAAGGGCGGGGTGGGGTCGACCGCCCAGGCTGCGGCGGAGCTACAGGGCCGGAATTTCAGTGCGGGCGACGAGTTGTACACCACCCTTGAAGTCTGGACTTCCCAGGTCAAGACAGTGCTGCAGATGTGTGCCCACATCTCGAACCACCTGGACTACTCGAAGAAGTGGCACGCCGAAGACGAGGCGGAAATCGCCGCTTCGCTGAGGCGGCGGAACGGCTCGGCGGTGTCCGCCTCCGAAATAGCGAAGTACGTCAAGTAGAGGGGGGTCGGACAGTGGGGGCGTTCTCGTACACGGATCTCATCGAGGCCAATCTCGGCAAGCTGGATGCGGCTGCCGGGGACTGGAAGACCATGGCCCGCGGGCTGGAGAGGCTGCGATTCGACGTCTACAGCGGCCTGGTCCAGCTGTCGGATGGGTCGCAGTGGGCGGGTGTGAACGCCGGGGTCACCAAGGACTTCGTCCGTATGACGGCGAAAGAAGTCGCGGACCTTTACCAGGAGGCCAAGAGCATCTCCAGCGTGCTGGAGGACGCGCACGGCGAACTGGCGCGTGTCCAGAAGCGGGCCAAGGACCTCACTGCGGAGGCCCGCGAGGGGAATCCGACCCGCGAGGAGGGCCCGGATCCAGGCCTGCTGGTGATGGCCGGCCCCAACGGCACGGTGAAGGTGACGGAGGCATTCTGCGACGCCGAGGGAACCTCACAGCGAACCAAGGACCTGATGCAGTGGTACGCCGACACCCTCACGGGACTGGTCGCACACGCGGCGGAGATCGATGCAGCGGTGACCCGTGCCCTGAAGAGAAGCCACGGCGGGGATCCGTACAACGCGGGCCACGCGGAGTACACCTCGCTCGACGAGGACCAGCTGCCGCGTGCCACGAAATTGGCATCGCTCGGCGACGACGCGAGCGGACCACAGCGGGCTGAACTGCGTCGGCTCTGGCAGTCGTTGAGTCCGCAGGCCCGAGCTGAGCTGTGGACGGGGCACAAGGATGACCTTCTGGCGGCCGGCTTGCTCTCTCCGACGGTCAAGCAAGTCGCGCCCGACCGGGGATCAGGGCCGCACGACGTCGAGGAACCCGGAGCGGAGGAGCGTAGAACTCGGGAGAAGATGAATCTGATCGCCGAGACAGCCGACTGGACGGGCGACAACGACGCTTCGCGACACATGGCGCACTACCTGGGAAACAGCGGAACGGATATGGACCTGCCAGTGGACAAGATGATGTCCGATGTCCCCGGGTTCAGAACGCATATCGAGGACGACATCAGGGAGCGCCAGGAGGAGTGGCGCGAGCAGGCACTTGCGGAGTTCAAGAGGAACGGCGGGCAGCCGGTCGCGATGCCGGTGGAGACCGACAACCGGGACTTCAGCTTCACAAAGGACGTCAACGAGAACTGGTTCTACGCGGTCGGATCCACCAGGTCGAACGTCACCGGAGTCGTCACCGTGGTGCCGGATGCGAGCGGCGAGCCCAAGGTCGGTCTCGATTACCAGGCCAACGCCTGGGACCGCTACAACTGGGACAAGGACAAAGGGGTGACCATCGATCTTCCAGGGGGCGGAAGCATGAGCATTCCGGACGGGCAGATGGCCCGCCTCCACACCACGGGTATTGCCCAGGAGTTCGACATGGCGGGTAGCAGCTCGGTCAAGCACTACGACCTGGGCAGCTCCGCCCCGAACTACGACCCCCTCCCGAAGCCCGATGAGCCGGGGCGCGAGGGCGGGCGTACGGATCCCGGACGCGAACAGCAGGAAGGTCGGTAAAGATCCACCGATGAACGGCCCTGGTAGTGGATCCACCAGCGAGCGGTCTGCATGGCGCCGCCTGCCGGTAGTTGGTGTTGTGATCGTCGCGGTCCTCGCATGCGTTGCTGCGGTCGTCGGTGCGTTCACGCTCGTTGGAGACGACGTGTCGTCGGACCAGTCGGAGAAGGAAATGACGTGCTGCTGGAAGAGCGGTGCCACTCCTGCCTGGATGAGCCAGGAGATCGGCATCCGCATCCCGGCGAAGGCTTCCGACCGGCGCGCCGGATACAAGACCGGGCTCCGCTACGACACGGGGTTGCTCTCCTTCGCCCTTCCCAGCCAGGAGGCGGACGTGTACACGTCCCGGCTGATTCGGGAAGGCACGAAAATGATCCGGAACTTCCACCCGGAGAAAAAGGGCTATCGGCCTGCTGCTGCCTTCGCCCACCTCGGGCTGACCGAGCCGGAGACGCTCGTCGAGGGGCTGCGGAAGATCAGCCTCTGCCCTGACGACCTCAAGTCTCCTGAAGGCCAATACCTCCAGCGGTGCGTCGATCTCTTCGCGCACGAATTCAAGCCGGGCGCCACCCGGATCTACGTCCGGTCGACCATTGAGCCGGGCGTGACACCACCCCCGGCGACCACCAAGTAGGCAGGATAGGGCGTGTCGCGGAGAAGGCCGGCCACGACGTGCGCCACCCGGCGTCCGCGTCAGCTGCCCAGCTTCCGCCCGATGTACGCGACCCGGAAGGTGCCCTCCTCGGGCACCAGCCGGAAGTGAAGTCGGCCCGGCCCCGGGGTGAAGCGGCCGTGCCACTCGAAGCAGCGCTCCTCGCCGTCGATGTCCCGGAAGAGACAGAGCCCTTTGCGCTGCTCGTGCTCCGGAGTGACCTTTGCGCCCTGCCATTCCGGCACTGCGGAGGAGCCGGATTCCCATGCGGCAGCAGACAACTGCAGGCGGGCGAGGAGGCCCCGCACCTGGATGAACCACCGTAATTCCAGGCGTTCCAGGTCGCCCTTCACGCGTGGCAGGAACTGAAGCCGTGGGAAAAAGTCGGCACGCTGCTCCCACAACTGCGCCGCCGAGCCGACGGCTTCCAGGCCGACGGAGCACCCCCACTTCTCGTGCGGGTCGAGGTCGGCGCGACGGGCCGCATGACGTACCGGCTCGACGGCCTGCTCCATGGACAGGTCACCGGCGTCGGTCTCCACCAGCCGTCGCACGGTGACGTCCAGCCACGGTCCGGACCAGGCGAGCGAGACGGGCAGGCTGACGGCAAGGCCGTCCATCAGATGCGCCGCGCCGACGCCTTCCACGATCTCGCCCGCGCACTCGTACTCGGCCTCTTCGGGCGAGGCATTCTGGGGCAGCACGTCCGCGAACGGCGCCCGGTTGCGCAGGGCCTTGATGAACTGCCGTTGCGTACGGTTGCGGTTGTCGGCGGCCCATTGCTGGAAGTAGTACCCGGCGGCGAGTTCGGCGGTCGCAAGCGGAGCCTTGGTGACCAGTGCGATGTCCCGCCATGCGCGGGCACCGCGTAACACGCGGACGAACTCGTTCATGGCGCCCGCGACTTCGCCCGGGGATAACGCCGACGTACAAGAGCGCTCGTTCAGAAACAGCAGAAGTGGCACGCCCCGCCCCCTGGATGGTGTGTCCGATGAAACCGTTACGACTGAACGCGCTACTACCCGCGTCAGTCGAGGAGTTGGTCGAGGGAGGCTTCCCACTCGTCGAAGAACCCCTCCGGCCACTCCGAGAGCATCCCGTCGTTGCCCATGCGCGGGCTCACGATCTCGGCTTCGTGTCCGCTGCCCCGCCGGAAGAAGTGCACGGCGGTGTCCGCGGCCGAAATGCGCTTGGTCTTCACGGCGATACGCAGGCCGTTGAGCACATGGTCCGAATGCGTCTCGACGATCAATTGCGCCCCCGCGGCCGCCGATGCGGCGATGAGCGAGGCCATGCGGGACTGACCGCGTGGGTGCAGATGCGCCTCGGGGTTCTCCACAAGGATGAGACTGCCGGGAGCCGCCGACAGACACGCGACCACGATGGGCAGCGCATACGTGAGCCCGAAGCCGACGTTGGTGGGGCGGCGCCGGCGTGTGGAGTCCAGGCCGGTCGTGCCACCGAAGCCATAGCTGAGCCGTACGGAGTCCACACCGGGGATTTCCGCCGCTTCCAGGTTGACCCCGGGACACAATTCCTGCATCCAGGCGACGACTTGGTCGAGCAGCGTGTGCGCCTGGGCCTCAGGATGACGAAGCGGCCCGTCGGGGACGATGTCCTGGGCATGATGACGAAGAAAGTTGACCGTGTGCTCGCCACGGGCTCCGAGGAAGCCACGGCCGATCGCCTCACGGTGCGACCTCGGATAGGTGGTGGCAGGGACGATTCGGTCGGCCTTCAGGTACTGGAAGCCCGAGGAGAACAGCGGAACATCGTGCCGCTCACCTGCGTCGACCTCTTCGCCGTCGGCGTTGAACCCCTTCGGGGGCAGGACGTCCTGTTCGGCGACGTACCGAACGACCCACCAATGCGATCGGCCGTCGGTCATGCGATACCCGACGGTCATCAACGGATCCGGTTCCGAATCGCTTGGCTCGAAGTCCTCGTGCAGTACGTCTTGCCCGATACCGAGCTCCACCAGGTCGCCGTCCAGCAGGAACCCACCGAAGTCCGTGGGATCAAGTGCGTCCGTCGGGTACAGCATCCCCGCGTCGAACGACTGACGAAGCAGCGCGAGCGACTGAAGTACCGTGCTCTTGCCGGAGGAATTGAGGCCGGTGAGCAACGTGACGGGCGCCATCGGGATCCTGGCGGAGCGAAATGCCTTGAAGTTGACGAGCCTTAATTCGTCGATCACCGTGTGGTTCCCTCACCGTGTCCCAGGACGGACTGGAAAAGACTGCGGACTCCCGCGAAGCGGGTGACCACCTTGGCACGGTCGCCGGTGCCCACGGACACCGCGCGTTCGAAGTCCCGCTCGACCATGAGCTGCTTGAACCCCTCGACGACCGCGTCCCGCGACGCTACCAGCGCTGCCCGGTCGCGATCGCTGAGTTCGGCGAGGTTCACCGCCACCGATTCGAAGATGGCCTTGTTGACCGGTGATCGCCGGACCTGCTCCGGGTAGAGCTTGCGAAACGCGTGTCCCCCGAAGATTCCCCAGGCTGCGAGCATGGCCCTCTTGAATGCCTCGGCGTGCGCTTCTCGATGAGCGTCCGGCAGCCGATTGATCTGGCGCATGGTCAGCGCCAGGAACTGGTCGAAGTCCTGTGCCCTGAAGCTGTCGGGCGACGTCAGCCGGAAGGCCATGAAGCGCAGGACCATTTCCCGGTCGGCCATGCGTTCGCTGTACACCCCGTTGCTGGTGGCCGACGTGAACTCTGCCGACTCCGCCAGCGAGGACAGCAACTGCCGTGCGGGCCCTGGGATCAGTGCGTGCCGGATCTCCTGCCGGGTGAGCGGCAGGCCCCCGGTGTTGATCCGGGCGAAGATGTTGAACTTGACGGCCTCAGGAGTGCCTGGCCGGATGACGTGGACGATGACCTGGGTTTCATCGAGCCGGATCTTCAGCCGCCCCGTCAGATCTGCGTAGCTCTTGCCCTCGAAATCCTCCCGCAGATACTCAAGCCCTCGCAGCTTCAGCGGCCCCGCGTCGATGCCCGCCACCGTTGCCAGGGCCTCGGGTGCGATGAACCGGGCGATCGCGGTCAGCCGCTGGATTCCGTCGACGATGGCCCACGAGCTGTCCTGCGCCCACGAGCTGTCGTCGAGCTCGGCGGCGTAGAAGGACGGAATCGGAATCCGCAGGAGCAGCGACTCGATGAGCCGGCTCTGCGCCTCGTCCGACCAGATCCCGGCGCGGCGCTGGAAGTCGGGGGCCAGGTCGATCATCCCGTTGCTCAGCCGGGAGATGAGCAGGTTGATGGTCGGGTTGGAGGTCTGAATCTCGATCTTGGAAGGGTCGTACGGAGCCGTGATCTGATCCGATTCGGTACCCGGATCGGTGTCGGGCAGCTCCAGCTCGACATCCGTACTCCGGCCGTCGGCGCCGACCTCGACGAGGAAGCCCCCGCTGTCCTCGACGGAGCCGTCCTCCTGGTAGCGCCCGTACGTCGACAGCTGATCCTTCGCCGCTGTCCGGCTGCCGATGCTGTCCTCCAGCGACATATCTCCCCGCGTCCCGTCTCGTCTTTTCGGACTGCCTCGTGTATCCCTGACGTCCGATTCTGCCCGATGCGGGCCGGGCCCGGGGGGTGCCGCTCCTGCCGCGGCCGAGCAGGCTTCTGCGTTCCGATGCCCTTCGGGGTTGGTAGATGGCCACTTGCCCTCTTGAGTGTCCTGACGGGTTCACAATGGTCCTCGACGACGCATGAACTCCAGGGCGTGCAGGCGTCGAAGGGGCCGACTGGGCGCACCCGAACCGCGCCACCCAGCCCTTGGATACCTGGCCGCGTGGAAGAACGGACTTTCTGTGATCGCTGCTGGCTCTGGTGGGCAGGTTCATCCGGCCCGCCCCGGTGACCCGTCCCGCATCGGGCCGTACCGGATCATCGGCCGGCTGGGCTCCGGCGGCATGGGCACGGTCCATGCAGGACTTGCCCCCGACGGGCTCCGTGTCGCGGTGAAGGTGATCCACCGGGCGCAGTCCGAAGACCCCGAGTTCCGGGCCCGGTTCCGACGCGAAGTGCAGCTGTCCGCCCGGGTGCAGGGCCCCTGCCTCGTACCGCTCCTCGCCGCTGACCCCGAAGCCGATGCTCCATGGCTGGCTACCGCCTACGCCCCTGGTCCCACCCTCAGCCTGCACCTGGCCGCCCACGGCCCCCTTGCAGGCGGCACTCTGTACGCCTTCGCGACCGGCACCGCCCAAGCGCTGGCCGCCATCCACGAGGCCGGAGTGGTCCACCGGGACGTGAAACCGCAGAACGTCATCCTCAGCCCCGCGGGACCTCGAATCCTGGACTTCGGTATCGCGCACGCCGCCGACGGCACCAGCGTGACCCGTACCGGCGCCATGACCGGCACCCCGGGCTGGATCAGCCCCGAGCACTATCGCACGGGTACCGCCGGGCCCGAAGGCGACATGTTCGCCTGGGGTGCGCTCGTCGCCTACGCTGCCACCGGCCGCCTTCCTTTCGGCGCAGGTGCCACGGACGTGGTCGCGTTCCGCGTCATGTCGGGCGATCCCGACCTCGATGGAATACCCGGGGAGCTACGGGCGATTGTGGAGACGGCCCTCGCGAAGGACCCCTCCGATCGGACAACCGCTGTCGACGCGGCGGAAGAATGCTCGCTCCTCCTCGCCTCCCAAGCCACGCAGGTCCTCGATGACGGAGCGGGGCCGGCGCCAACCTGGGTCGGCGAACTGGTGACGTCTCAATGGGACATGCCACCTCTGGACGACCCGACCTGGCAGCCCCCGCCTCCCTCCTCCAGTAAGCGCACCATCACGTCCGTCCTCGTCGCGGCGGCTGTCGTCGGCGGTGTCGCCGGTGGCGCCCTTGCCTTCCCCATCGACAGCACCGGCGGCGGCACGGGCGAGGCAACCACGGAACCTGTGAGGTCTTCGGACACCACTGCCCGGCCTTTGGGCCCCGCTCGGACAGGCAGCGCTACGGCCGAGCAGCCGGTCGACCCGCGCACGGTCACTGTTCCGACGGACCCGCTGGCCGGGGTGTCCAGCCCCGCCTACACGCGCGCCGGCGACGAATCCCAGCCGCATCCCGACGAGTGGCGGGCAAGCACAGGTGCGAGCAGCCGGGAGGAGAGGGATGCCGCAGAGGCAATCCGGGACCATATGAGGTCCATGCTCGCCACCAAGGACATGGACTTCATGAAGCCAACTGTCACGTTCAACAAGCGGGCGCAAACAGTGATGGTGACAGGTGGCCCGATCTCCACGCTGACCGACGACTACAAGGAAGTGTTCCGCAGAGCAGGCGAGATGGCCGCCTGCGCCGCGCTCGCCCACCGGCTCAAGGACAGCCCCACCACCTGGCCCTACGGCCGCTACTACGTCCATTGGAAGGACTTCGACGGTCAGACCGAAGCGACTTTCCTCGGTTTCGGGCAAGCCACCGAAGGCTGCTTGAACGAGACCGCCGGGCAGTGGCAGGGCAGCGAGTCCGGCATGGTGACCGCCGAGATACCGAGTAGCGACAAGCAGGAGATCCGCGTTGCGGACACCACCGTCAAGGCTGTCACAGCCGCTTGGAACACCAGGGTGGCCGAAGGTCACGGCCTGGACCCCTTCGAAAGCGACGATGCCATCAGCCTCGGCTTCGACCCCGTCGAGAATGCCGCGTATGTATGGGCCTGGGACGGCTACGGAGCGCTCGCAGGCCGTGCTCAGAAGTCCCACTTTCAGGATGTCGCCTCCAAGACTGCCTGTCGCAAGTTCATGGACGAGTACCACAGCAACAAGAAGTGGAACTACACCCGCTGGTCCGTTGCCGTGTACCAGGGCAACAGCGGAGTACCCGAACTCGTGGCCTCGGGAGACTGCGCCAAGCGAAGGGACTGACTTCCGGCCGCCATGGGCGGCGAACCGGGGCCGTCGTATGGCCCGCTACCTGATCCCGGCGCGCTGTGCGTGCAGTTCGGAGCGGACGAGTTCGAGGAGGCGGCCGGTCCAGTTCCTGCCGCGGCCGGCGTTGTCGCCCCAGAAACCGGAGTCGGCGTCGTCGTAGACGAGGGTCGCGTCGCCCGTCGCCAGAAGGATCTCGGCAATCTCGGGGTGCTGGGTGTGCTTGGCCCGCAGTAGGCCGGTCATGACAGCGGCCCGTGCCTGCTCCCAGCCGTCGCGGCGGCGGGCGTCCGCGGCGAGGCCACGGGCGGCGAAGAGGGTGTCCGAGCCCGTGATCGCGGCCCGGGCGTCGGGGTCGGTGGTGGACAGGGCCCAGTACGCGTGGGCGACGGTGGGGTAGGTGACGCCATCGACGTCGATGGGTGCTGGGTAGTCGTTGCGCAATGCCGTCGTGCCCGGGTCGTCCGACGGCTTCAGCGGATACGAGTGGGGCAGATGGATGGCCGGTGCGACCGAGGTCGTCGGTGCGTCCGCCGGGACCCGGGAGGGCCGTTCGGCGATCCACTTCGCCCGGTCCTCGAAATAGGCGACCGCCTCGTCGTAATGCTCCTGCGTGACAGGCTCGTCCGGCCAGGCCTCCACCTGCCCGCCCGGCCCGGCCACCAGGACCTGGAGCGGCCAGTCCTTCCGGTCCATGTCGCCGAGCGCGTAGAGGCGTTGTGTCTCGGGGATGGCGAGGTAGGCGGCGCGGGCGGTGGTCCGTTTCTCCTCGGTCCGGTCGGCGAGGAACGCGTCAACGGCGGTCAGGCACCGCTCCGTCGAGTCGGGACGGCCGTTCAGCTGGTCGATGGTGTCCCGCACCTCGGCGAGCAGCAGCTCGGGGGTGAGCCAGGTGCGCGGCTCGCTGAAGGTCCAGCCGGCGAGATCGTGGCCAGACGCCCTGCCGCCGTCCGGGAGCTCGGTGGCGACCCAGCCGCAATGCAGCTTCTTCTCGAATTCGTCGAGGGTGACCAGCCCCCAGCAGTCGATGAGCGCGTCCGCGTAGATGAACAGGTCGGTCAGGTGGTAGTCGCCATTGCGGATGAAGACGTGCCGCCAGGTCCCGGGTACGCGTATGCCGTCCGCCATGCGGTAGGTGATGCGGTTGCCGATCATCGCGCCATTGTGCCGGACCGCCGGCACCCCGCTGGTGCCTTTTCCGCCTGCCCTTTGTGCGGCTCGTTTCCCGGCCGGGAGGCGTGTCCCACCCTGGAGCGAAACGCCTTTCGGCATGGGCGCCGCCGCGCTATCGGGGCGGGACAACGCCGAGCACTGCCCAGACGGTCTTGCCGGGCGCGGCGCTTCGCGGCGTGATGCCCCAGCGGTCGGCGAGCGCGTCGACGAGCAGCAGACCGCGCCCCGACTCGTCGTCCGGCCCTGGCGGTCGAGGCGCGGGACGGGGGCGCCTTTCGCCGCGGGTGTCGGTGACGTCGATCTCAAGGGCCGCCGGCGCAGCGGCGAGCCGCAGATGGAAGTCCCGCCCCGGCACGTGCCCGTGACGCACCGCGTTGGCCACGAGCTCCGCCGCGATCAAGGTGAGGGTCTCGTTGGCCGTGGAGTCATAGGGATGCCCCCACTCGTGCAGCCGGTGGGAGACAAGCCGCCGGGCCAGACGGGCTCCGCGTGGCGTCGAGGTGAACTGCATGGCGAACTCATGGGTGGACGCGGGATGGTGAACAAGCCCCGCAGGAGGGGTGGTTGCCGGTCTCATGCCTCCCACGCTTCCGCGTCGTTAACTGTGTTGACCAGCAGTGACGCGCTGACTGTGAGGCGGTGTACGCAGTCCGGCGGTTCGTGTACGCGGGCGTGCCCGGTCCCCGCCCGAAATCCGACGTGCGGCAGGGTCTGTTCGGGGAGTTCCTGGGAGGAGTCGCCCGGCGTCGCTTCCCCGCGACCATGACCCGCTGTGTGAGGCGCGGCCGAGGATCCGGGGCGGCTACGGCGACAGTCGATCGAGCACCCACGCAGCGCCAACCGCCCGGCCCGACGGGGCCGTACGGACCGCCCCGGGGCCTGCTGCGCTACCCCTTCCCGGATGTCCCGACCCGCGGCCCCGAGCGCGCCGAACGGATCCGCGCAGCAGCCGGACCATCGTCGAGTACAAGCCTTCCGCGCCCCCTCATCGCCGCACCGGAGCACCGCGGACAAGTGGCTGGATTCCTGCGCCCACGGCGCAGGTGCGGCGGGCACGGGCGCCCCGGAGACCCTAAACGAGGATGGGACACGTCCAGTACCTCACACGGATCGCCCTGAGCCTCACGGAGAAGGGCCCCGGCGGCCGATGATCCACCTTTCTGACCATTCGCCCGCGGTCCGGCGCTCCGCCTCGCCATCATGGGGCCATGCAAAAGCTCGAGGCCCACGAGATGCCCTTGCACAAGGTGTTCAGCAGCGACTACGTCTTCCACATCCCGGACTACCAGCGCCCCTACGCCTGGGAGGAGGAGCAGGCGGTCCAACTGCTGACAGATCTCGTGGAAGCTCTGGACCGTGGAAAGGAGGAGCCGTACTTCCTCGGCTCCATCGTGCTCGTCAAGGAGAGCGGGACGTCGCGCGCCGACGTCATCGACGGTCAGCAGCGGCTCACCACCTTGACCATCCTGCTGTCCGTGATCCGTGACCTTGCCGAGGACCCGGAGGTCCGGGACGACTTGGACAAACTCGTGAGTGAGCCGGGTGCCAAGATCCGAGGGCTCGCCAGGCGGCCACGCCTCAAACTGCGCCCGCGTGACGCGGAGTTCTTCGAGCAGTACGTGCAGAGGAAAGGAGCCGTCCCGCAGCTGCTCACCCTGGTCCCGGAAAAACTGGGCACGGACGCCCAGAAGGCGGTCCTTCGTAACGCGCGAGCACTCCATACCGCACTGGCCGGCTGGTCAGAGGCACGCTGGCTCGACCTGCTGCAGATGCTTGTCGAGCGGACCTACCTGGTCGTCGTGAGCACCCCCGACCTGGACAGTGCGCACCGCATCTTCAGCGTCATGAACTCCCGCGGACTGGACCTGTCGCCGACGGACATCTTCAAGGCGCGGATCATCGGCGACCTCCCAGAGCCGGCGGCAGGGCACTGCGCAACCAAGTGGGAGGACGCGGAAGAGGACCTCGGCCGGGACGACTTCGCGGACCTGTTCCTTCACCTGCGCATGATTTATGCCAAGAAGCGGGCGGAACAAGAACTGCTCAAGGAGTTCCCGGAGCAGGTACTCAGCCGGTACCTCCCCGGCGATGGCGAGGTCTTCGTCAACGAAGTCCTCCGCCCCTACGCCGACGCGTACGTCCAGGTCCGCGACGCCGTCTACGAGGCCTCGTCCGGCGCCGAAAAGGTCAACACCTGGTTCCGGCGACTCCAGCAGGTCGACAACAACGACTGGCGACCGGCCGCCCTCTGGGCGTTGCGACACCACGGGAACGACCCCGTGTGGCTCGACCGGTTCCTGGGCGCGTTGGAGCGGCTCTCCGCCAGCATGTTCGTCCGACGCGTCTACACCACACCTCGCGTCACCCGTTACGCGGAACTGCTGCGCCAGCTCGATCAGGGAGCCGGGCTGGATGCCGAGGCTCTGGAACTGTCGGAGGCGGAGCGTGCCGACACACGGGCCAAGCTGGACGGCGACCTCTACCTCGTGGGCAAGATCCGCAAGTACGTGCTCCTGAGGGTCGACGAGGTGCTCGCACGCGGCCAGGGGGCCACCTATGACCATCCGATCATCACCGTCGAGCATGTGCTGCCGCAGAACCCGAGGCAGGAGTCGCAGTGGACTCATCTCTTCGACGAGGAGCAGCGCCTTGCCTGGACACACCGGCTGGGGAACCTGGTTCTCCTCAACCGGGCCAAGAACTCGGCAGCGCAGAACCACGATTTCGCCGTGAAGAAGGCCACCTACTTCGCCGGCCGGAACGGGGTCGTGCCCTTCGCGCTGACGACCCAGGTGCTCCAGCATACGGAGTGGAACCCTGAGCTCGTCCGGACACGGCAGAAGCAGCTGGTCGGGCTACTCGCCGACGAATGGCTGCTCTAGCGGACCGGGTGCGAGTCCGCTCACCGTGCTGCCTCCCCGTTGCAGACGCAAGCGATCAACTTAGTACGGACTCGCTCAAGGCTTCTGCCCGAATATCGGTCGCATGCGCGATCAGCGCGATCGGTGTGCCAAAGCCGGACGACCTGACCCCGCCCGACACGGAACAACGCCATGCGCCGGATCGGGCCGGCTGGGGGCGGCGACCACTACTCGGAGTCAGGGTGCATTTGTACCCACCTGCCGTCGACGGACTTCATCTCCACGCCGTAGTACGGCTGGGGCGGGGCAACCGGCCGCTGGTCGCGGCGCGGCGCTGTCGGCGGCGGCTTGGGGCGGCCGCCGGGCTGTGCCTTCTTGGCGCGCAGGTTCATCTTCGGATCGCGCTTGCGCAAGGCTTCGATTCGCTTCAGGAGTTCGGCACGGCTGATGTCCTTCGGCGCCCGAACCGGACCAGGCGTGGTCGCCGCACGGATCGGCGGGCGGTCCGGGGCCGACTGACAGGCCCGGTGCGCCGGCTGCCCGCCCAGGGTGAAGGCGAGCTTCTTCCTCGCCACGGGCTGACGGCAGACGACACAACACTTGAGCACAGGCTTCGACTTGAACGCGTCAGACACGATCCCCCCGGATGGCGAGTCCTTGATGGGGCACAACGATAGGCGTCCGGGCGGTAGTTCGGGAGAGTTCGGACGAAAACAGCTGTCTCTCCGCGAATGCGTCGTGCTCAGCGCGCGGCGGCGGGCATGTGAAGCGCCTTTGCGGTCGACCCATTCCGTCGGCGCCGACGTCGCCGCGCCCTTGCGCGCGGGCGTCCTGACCGGTTGCGTGGGGGTGCTGGCACAATCCCGCCATGGACCAGGGGGAGGCGGCCATTTGGGCCGCGGGCATCGGCGTGGGAGCGACACTCGTATGGCACTTGTGGCCGTGGAGACGGGTCGCCGAGCGAACAAGGCCGCACTCGACGCCGCACGGGAGGCAGGCAGAGCCCAAGTCGAGGCGGCATTGGCCGGCGTGCGGCTCCAGTTGGACGGGCAACGCGAGGACACGCTGTGGCAGGCCCGGCGGGACGCGTACGCACAGTTTCTGAACGGCATCGAGAACGTGCGCATGGCGCTCGTCCACCTGGCTGTGGCGGGGCCCCGGTACTTTGAGGAGGGACTGGGACGCGGGAACGACGTGGGGGAGGGGCTGACTCAGGCACGCGAGCAGTACCGTCACCTGCTGCTGCGGCACTCCGCTCTGCGTCTGGCAGTGGACGACCCCGAGGCCGCGGACGCGGAACGGTTGTCACGCCTGGCGGGCCGGCTCATCGAGGACTTCGACGAGTACGCGGGGGCGTTCCCGGCGGGTGACCCCACCCCGTCGTGGCACCGGTTCGAGTCGGGCATGGACGAGCTGCGCGACGGGGTCGAGGAATGGGCGCTCCATGTGCGGGGGCGGGTACAGGAACACCGTGGGGTGGGAGCGCCGCCGTCGCGTCCGGCCGACGACTGAGTGGGCACCCGATGACGCCGACCAGCGAGCCCTTGTTCCTTCTGCGGGTTGTCCCTGAGCAGGCGGCCACGGCTCTGGGCCCCTCGCCCCTCGTGTGGCGAGCTGATGTGCACGTCTGGTCAGTCGCCGTACTCCCGCAAGAGCGTAATCATGTGACGGATCTTCTGCACTGCGTCCTCTGGGAGCGGGTCCGGGTTGAAGTGCATCAGATCGTTGCGGATCTCGCGCAGCTCATCAACCCGCTTCACGAAGACTTTTCTGTCCAGTGGCCAGCCCAACGTCGCCCACGCATCCTTGCTCTGCAGGATGCGCTGGTAGTCCCCGATGGAAAGATCGTCGAACGACGCAATCTTGCGGTCACCATCCGGCGCGCAGAGAGTGGTGACCGTTCCCACGTCAAACGTTTCAGACAGTATGCGTCGCAGTCTTTGATCGAATTCACCGATCAGGAAGAACGGCGTAGCGAGGGAACCGTAGGCTGATGCGACGTCACTGGACGTGACGATTCCGGCGATGGTGTTCGTCTGGTCTCTCACCACGACGAAGTCGAACTCGGTGAGAATGGCCAGAACGTCGACCAGGTGGTGGTCGTACGGAACCTCCCGTGCCGGAATGATCGCTTTGGAAAACGGGGCTTCGGGATCGGCATGTCGTGCACGCGCTATGGACTCCCAGGTGACAGCCCCGCGAAGAGTGCGGTCTCCGACGGTCACTGGCAGTTGAGAGTAGCCGTTGATGGCCATCTCGGTGATGGCTTCCTCGAACGTCGCGGACGGCGACACTGCCACAACTCCCGCAAGTGCCGAGGGCAGGTTGCCCAATGTCAGGCCAAGCGCAGGCACGTCCTCGTCGGCGAGGGGGGTGACAGGGTTCGCCGGCACCGTGCTCGCCGGCTCCGTGCCATCCGTGCCTTTCGGGGCAGCAACGAGTTTGACCACAGCGTCGAAACTCACTGCCTCGAAATCGGGCGAAGTCGTCAGGCTGTGGTTCGCCAGTTCGGCGGCGACCTGGCGGCTGACGAGGTAGCCGCGTCTGACTGCACCCCACCAGGCAATGAGGTCACGAACCGAAAGGGCTACAGGACTTCCCTGCTCAGCATCCTCTCTGGCCTTCTTGAGTTTCTCGTGCCGGAGAGCGGAGGCGGACTGCGGTTCCTCGTCCGAGGGCACCGCTTGCGAAGCTGCGGAGTCGAGAAGCCGCTGGCGCAGCACATCCAGCATCGTGCCGTCACTCGACGCCCAAGCATGCCAGCCGTCAAAGGAGCCTCCACCCACGGCGGCTATGGCGGCGCTGGAGGGGGACTTGAACCGCTGACCGTCGACCAGTTCTATGGAATGGTCAGTTGCAATGCGTGCGCTGTGTGACTCGCCGATGCGAGGCCGGTCGAAGGTGAGCTGCTCACCCACCTGAAGCAGTCCCGCCTCGATCAGATCCGACACGCTGACCCGCCGCCCCGCCAGCAGGTACGACGCTCGACTCGGTGGATTATCGGGAGCGGCGTCGGTGGTGGGGTCTGACATCGGTACTCCTCGGACTGATCCGCCCGCCGGTGCGGCCGGGACGGATTTCAGGCATCTCACGTGCTGGGCAGAGACGAACTGAGTTGAATCCTCACAGAGTTGCCGCAGCCGTGCACGCGGTTCAGCCATGAACCTTTCCCAGCCGAACGGACGCTGGAGGCGGCGGCGTCGAGCGGCCGATGATGGCTGTATACCGCGGGATGAGGACCCCGCCCCGGCCGGCGGACGGTCGAGCAGGCACGGCTCTTCGGGAGGGCGCGGGGCGCCATTCACACCAGAGGGTGAGCCTGCCTGTTTCGAGCCGAACGGAGGTGTGGGATGCGTAGCGTTGATCGGGAGGGCGTTGCGGTGACGGGGGCGTCGTGTACGTGCGGGGGTGGTGGGTGTACGCGGTGTGGGGCGTGACCGGGGGTGGGGTGGTGGCGTTGGGTGTGGGCGCGGGTGCGCGGGAGGCGGTGTGCGGTGACGACGATGGACGACGAGCAGGGCCAAGGGCAGGCGGAGCAAGGGCCCGGGTCGGGCATCTTGCATGTGTTCGGGCGGCAGTTGAAGCGGTTTCGGGAGTGTACGGAGTACGACCGGGCGGCGTTCGGGGCGGCGACGGGGTACTCGGCGTCGACGATCGCGTCGTACGAGCAGGGGCGGCGGGTGCCGCCGCCGAGGTTCATCGAGCAGGCGGATGAGGTGCTGGGGGCGCGGGGTGTGCTGGTCGAGATGAAGGAGGAGGTGGCGCGGGCGCAGTATCCGGCGTTCTTCCGCGATGCAGCCAAGTTGGAGCGGCAGGCCGTTGAGTTGCACTCGTACGACAGCCTCGTACTGAAGGGTCTGTTACAGACCGAGGAGTACGCCCGCGCGGTGTTCGAGCTGTGGCGGCCCTTGCTGGACGAGGCTGTCATCGAGGAGCGAGTCGCGGCCCGGCTCGCCCGGCAGGAGATCTTCAGTCGGCGCCCGGTGCCCAACCTGAGCTTCGTCATGGAGGAGTCTGTACTCCTCAAGCGCATCGGAGGCGACGACGTCTGGCGCGGGCAGTTGGAGCAGGTCCTGCTGATCGGACAGAAGCGCAACGTCGAGATTCAGGTGATGCCGTCTACGCGGGGCGAGCATGCGGGGCTTGGAGGTCCGTTCACCTTGATGGAGATGCAGGATGGGCGGACGATCGCTTATACAGAGGTGCAGGGCGACAGTCGCCTGCACACGGAGCGAAGCAGGGTCCGGGAGCTGGAAGCGACGTACGGGATTATCCGGGCGCAGGCGCTGACTCCAGCAGAATCACTGGCCTTGGTCGAAAGGTTGTTGAGAGACACATGATTGCGCAGCTAACTGGGCGTGTGACGCAGGAACTGGCCTGGTTCAAGAGCAGTTACAGCGCTGGCAACGGTGGCGATTGCGTTGAGGTCGCGGCATGCCCCGGAGCCGTGCACGTCCGCGACTCCAAGGACACCAGCGTTGCGGTGATCACCCTTCAGCCACAGGCGTGGGATGCCTTCGTCGGGTTCGCGGCGAACAGTGGTGTCGTGTAGGTACGCGATCGGCATGCTGTGGGGCGGTTCCTGTGCTTGGGAGTCGCCCCACAGCGTTTGCGTCAGGCCTCCACAGCGGCCGGCTCCGGCGGGGACCAGCGGCCAGCGGTGATCTCCGCGTCGAGCCGCGCCTGGAAGTGCGCGTGCGCGGCGCGCATCTCCGCCTCGCGGTCGGCCTTGTAGAAGGGCGCGGTGTAGCCCTCGGGGGGTGGGGTGGTGGTGGGGTTGGCCAGGTGGTCGAGAAGTGCGGGGTACGTCTCCCTGGCCTGGCCGTGGCCGTAGGCGTAAGAATCGCGTGCCACCTTGCGCCCGTTGGCGTCGAAGAACATCGCGGCCTCACGTTCAGCAAGTACGGGGTAGCGCGACTTGTAGATTGCTACCAGCTCGTCGTCGGTCATGCTGAGCCAGACAGCCACAAGGGCATCAAGCTCCACCAGGGCGGCACGACGCCCGTGTTCCGTCCGTAGAGGCGTGCGGTATTCCCATGCATGTGTTAGGGAAGTGGAAAGCGGGGCCTGGTTGGGCCAGTTGTGCGCCCAATGTTCGTAGCCAGGCCAGGTGGGATGGAACAGTTCCTGCCAGAGTGGAGCGTAAGCGTCCGTCAAACAGTTGAGACGCAAGGTGCGCAGAATGAGCGGGTGGGCGAGGGGATGATTGGGTGCGGGAGCTGGCATGCGAGCGGCCTCTGCCGGATAGAAGTTTGCCTTCCCGATGATTCGAAGCAGATAGTCTGAGGGTAGCGACGCCCAAAATCCGGACGCGGCTACCGTTGAGCGGTTGTCGATTAGAGCCATTGAGTGAACGCCGTGAATGTGGCTGGGGCCCGGGGGGATTAGGGCTGCATAGAGACTTCGCTCACTATTGAAAGGGATCATTACTCGCCAGGCGAGGCGGAAGTACTCGGTGTAACGTCGCCCATTCCAGAGATCCTGGACTGCCTCATACTCCTTCTCGTCGCAGGCTCGAGCATAGTTTGACTTGGGAGTGAAGTCGCGTGCGAGTGTCTGAGGGTTCAGTGGCAGCCAGTCGTTGTTGCTGCGGCAAGGGATCTTGGGCTCCTTGGCGAAGGGCAGGCCCCCGCCGAAGTGTGGCCCCTGTAGCACCACTTCGCTCAGGAGGGAGGTGGAGTGATTCGCCCACCGGATATGGCCATTCTCCTTCGCGGTTTTCTCGTGATAGCCCGATGAAATTCTGGGTTGGAGTTCCCTTACCTTGTTGCTGGCCGCTCCTAGGGCGCGAATAGCCCCTTCCTCAAGGGAAGAAACCGGGTATAGGAGAGGGGCTTGCTCTGGCTGTAGGTCGAAGTCACCCGTGAGCAGTTTCCAGTTGGACAGCGTTTCCCGGTTCACTGTGATCAACCGAGCCCGGTGCGGCCTGAGATCCCATGACCCGCGATGCCGAACTCCCGGAACTGGCCCCTCGCCATCGTGCTGGATCGAACCAGCCAGAGTCTCAGTTGCGAAGAGAGAGCTTGCGTGCGCGAACGAGATCGCCTTACGTCGACCATATACATGAAGCCCAAATAGGGCATTATCGCTGATCTCGGAGAACAGTTTCAATTTGTTCATGAATTGTGCGTGGAGGCGCAGGTGGGAGTATACGGCCGCTCTTAGTCTTCCCTCCTTACTTCCGGCGAAGTGGCTGTCTGGATGGATCAGGGCCGAGATTCCTAGAGGGTTGAGGTTGTGCCAAACGCGACACATAAATGCTCGATAGAGGTCGGGTTGCGTGCCAACCAATAGCGGATACGTTGCCCCGCTGGCCAAATTTGCGGCTGTTCCAGTGTTAGAGGCAAGCTCGTAAAGGAAGAATTTTGCAGCTTGAGGAGTGTCACCTAGGAGCACTTCGTTCCGGCGTAGCCTCCAATCCGCCATAGTGGGTTTGTCAGCCAGTGCGAACCACGGCTCCAGTTCGGCAAGTACCAAGGATTCCTGCCAGGTTGGCCTTACCCACGGCGGGTTACCGACCTGTAGGTCGTAACCATCGCGTCCAAACACCTGAGCGAACTCCAACTCCCAGTGGAAGAAGCCCTGCTGGACCGCGATGTCCCGCGCGGCGCCCGCCCATGGGTAGCGCTCTTCAAGGTGATGCGCCCGGTCCATGCCCATGTAGTCCGGGAGGTCGTCCTCGTACGGGGTCAGCTCGCTCAGGGACTCGAACTCCGAGATCAGCGAGTCCGTCGGGACCTCCTGCGTACCGAGCAGCGACTCCACGAAATCCAGCCAGTCGTCAAGGCCCGCCAGCGGGATGACCGACCGGCGTTGCGCGGCCTGCCCGCCCTTGCGAGCTCCGCGCGCACGACGCTTGTCCACGTCCTCGCGCGTCAGCGCCAGTTGCTTGGCGTCGGCCTGGAACCCGGGAAGCGCGTCGACCTCCCACGCCAGCAGCACGCCGTCGTCCTCGGTAACGACCTCCTGCGTGAGCGCAGGTGCCGCCTCCCGCGCGTACCGCGCATCGGACCCGTCCAGCAGCCCCGCGCTCTGCACCGGCCAGAACCACAGCGCGCACCACGCGTCCATCAGCGTCTTCAGCCGCCAGTACGGCGTGTCCACGGCTTCCAGATCGGCCAACACGTCCTCGCGCTGCACGGCCTCCACAGGCTGGCGCAGCCACTCCCTGTCCGCGCCCCACACCTCAATCCGACGCGAGATGTCCCGCTCCGAGATCTCCAGTCGCCGGCACACCAACCCCCACAGGTACTCCGCCCGCCTGGCCAACCCCTGAAGGCGCGCAACCTGCTTGGCGCTCGGCGACTTGGTGATCGCCTTACGCCACGCCCCCAACGCCTTCGCGTCCTCCGGAGCGAGCGCCTTCGCTTCTTTCTCCCCGGCGACCGCGCCCCATTCCTTCGCCGGAAGAAGGAAGTGGTGCACCGCCCCTTCCGGGAGCCCACCGGCCGCCTCCGTGAGCGGGAAGCGCTCCGGTGTCGTCCCCAGCCAGCCGCCCTTCTTCAGCCGCTCAGCCGAGTAGATCTCCCGACGCCCGCCGATCAGCGAGTTGCCCCGTCGCAGGTGCAGCCCGAACCAGGGTGCCTCCATGCCCGGGTGCATGGTGTTCAGCCACAGCGAAACCTCCGCCAGCTCCACCGCCGTGGAGTTGAGGTCCACCCCGTACGAGTTGTGGAGCGCGATGTATGCCTTGACCTTCTGGAGTTCGACCGGGTACTTCTCCGTGTCGATCGCGTCGCCGGTCTCCTCCTGCCGCCGCCGCAGGTACTCCGCCGCGACCTGGTTGATCGCCTCGTTCAAGAACGCCCCGGACCCCAGCGCCGGCTCGCAGATCTTCCAGTCCAGCAGCTCCCGCGCCTCGGTCGTCGACCCGTCCTGGTCCAAGCGATGCTGGAGTGCCAACTGCACGGTCACCTTCGTCAGCGACTCCGGCGTGTAGTAGGACGCCGACGTCTGACGGTCACGCCCGGACAGCCGGTACACGAACGCCCCCGGCCGGTACCGGACCCGTACCTCCTCGCCCGTGTCCTCGTCCCGGCGCCGTACGAAGACGCCGTCCGCGTACTCGTCCGCCTTCGAGGCAGGCACCAGCCAGGAGCCGTCCTTCGGGTCGCCGCCCTTGGCGACCTCGTACAGTTCCTCGCCCGCCACAAAGCCCGAGTACGACATCAGGCCCTCGTACACCGCGCCGAGCTGGTTGATGCCGAGCTGCGCGTACGAGATGAAGCCGCCGCGTTCGCCCTTCTTGCCCTTGGTGAGCATCAGCTTGCGCAACACCTGGTAGAGCGTGGCGTTGCGCAGTCGCGTGTCCAGGTACCGAGGTCCGCCCTCCGCGTCCTCGTCGTACCTCGGGTCCGGCACGGACTCGGCCCCGATCAGGCGGATGGACTCGCCCTCGAAGAGCTTGGAGTGCAGCGGCTCGAAGCGCAGGCCGATGTCCTCGGACGCCTTCACTTCGACGACCCCGTGCGTACGCCGCGGCCGGTAGCCCTCCTGCACCTTCCGGAACAGCAGGTCCAGCGACTCGTACAGGTAGAAGCCCTCGCGCGCCTTCTCGCCCACCAGGTCCCGTTCGGCGACCAGTTCGCCCAGCCGCCCGAGCCCGTAGCCCTGGTGGTACTCGGGATAGTCGGACGGCAGGATGCCCAGCTCGGGGCGGGCCTCCGCGTAGAGAAGGAACAGGATCCGGTACAGATACCGCAGCGACTCCCGCGTCAACTGCTGCCCCAGCTCCGGGAGGTCCTTGATGTCCTCCAGCCGTACGCCCTCGTGCGAGCGGATACGCTCCAGGACCTCGTTGGCGATCAGCTCGACCGACTGGCGCAGCCCGTCCCTCAGGTCGGAGGAGACACCCACCGCGTGCTTGGTCGACTTGTCGACCAGCCCGGCGAGGGGGTTCTCTCCGCCCTCCTCCGGCGTACGGAGCGAGTCGGCGCCGAACAGCGCGGCCAGGGTGTCGAGTTCCTGGCCGTCCTTGGTGTTGTTTCGGTCGAGCGCGGTGTCCAGCGAGGCCGCGAGGTAGCGGCCCTCGCCCCACATGGCGCGGTCGGCGAGCACGATGACACCGCCGGCCAGCAGCAGGACATACCGCGGGGCGTCCTCGCACGCGAAGAGGAACGAGGCGAGCTTCGACCCGGTGCGTACGGCATTCGCCGAGTCGATCTGCAACGGGTGCAGCAGGCGGCCCGCGCCTTCTGGGTCCAGTGCCGCGTCCGGCTCGGCGGCCCAGCCGCAGTCCAGGGCGACCAGGCCCGGCTCGGCGTAGGCGACCTCGATGTCGTACGTGGTGTCCGCGCGCTCGAAGGTCTTCGTCTGCGGCTTGGCGTCGTAGCCCAGCGCCCGCAGCACCAGGGCGTTGAGGTCGGCCGCCCGTCGGCGCCACTCCGGTGCGTCGTACGTCGTCGCCTCGTCGGCCGTGGCCGCGGCCTCGGCGAAGAACGCGCGGGACTTGAAGTACGGGCGGCGCAGGCCGCGCAGGCCCACGCGCGGGGTGACGGGCAGGGGCTCGGGGTCGCTGCCGGTGTACTCGATCCAGTCGCCCGTGGCCCCGGCTGCCTTCGCCTCCTCCTCGCGCTCCTTCCACTTCGCGAGCAGCCCGGACTTGAGGTCCTTGGGGAAGACCTCGGCCAGGTAGTGCGCGGAGAAGTAGTCGCCGCGGTTGACCAGGGAGTCGTACGTCATGGTGCGGGAACCTCCTGGTTCAGTCGCGTGCGGAAGAGGGCGAAGGTATGGAAGAGGCCGCGTCGAGGACGGCCAGCACGCGCAGCATCGGGCGGCCGGTGGTCAGCAGCGAGTCGGCCAGCCGGGTCAGGTCGGTCTTGGTCGTCCCGCCGGCCAGGCTGAGCTGTTCCCAGTCGCCGAGCCGCTGCTTGTACTGCTCGATGGGCTGGAGCAGCGCCCGGTCCCAGTCCTGGCTGTGCCGGTCGAGGAAGCGCTCGGCCCCCTCCAGCGCCGCCGGGATACCGGCGCGCAGAGCATCCATGTCGTGGTGGTGCAGCGGGTTGGCCATCGTGGGGCCGACACCGGCCCGGCGCAGCAGGGAGACCATGTCGTCGGTGACCTCGTCGCCCGTGACGGCCATCCACTTCAC
The DNA here is from genome assembly GCF_040606445.1 of Streptomyces sp. NPDC005408. Taxonomy (NCBI): domain Bacteria; kingdom Bacillati; phylum Actinomycetota; class Actinomycetes; order Kitasatosporales; family Streptomycetaceae; genus Streptomyces; species Streptomyces sp. NPDC005408. The sequence goes on from NZ_JBEXEX010000008.1 coordinate 52,969, forward strand.
GACCGTCGGGCGGCCCAGCGCGTTGGAGTAGATGCCCTGGATCAGATACGCCGGGGCTGTGACGTCGGCCGTGATGACCGGGGCCTCCTGCCGGCCGAGGCTCACCAGCACCTTGTCGGTCAGCCACTCCACCACCGGGTGGAGGTCGGTCAGCAGGGAGATCTCCGGCCAGCTGGAGGTGGCCGACTCCCGGGCCCGTACCAGCGACAGCTCGGCGAGCTTGCGGTTCAGCGTCACCAACAGGCGCTCGTGCAGGCGCTGTTCGCGGCGGTAGTCGGGAGGCAGGGACTTCATACGGTGGACCAGGTCCGACGGGGGCCGGAAGGAGATCAGGCCCGTCTCGGTGTCGCGGTCCATCTCCAACTGCCGCTGGGCGTCCGGGAACACCTCCCGTACGGCCTCGTCGATGAACTCGCGGGTGCCGGCGAACAGGCGCGGCACGTCCGCGGCCGGGGCCGTGTCCGACCCGTCCTCGTCGGCTCCGTCGTCACCGACCGCGTCGACCGAGCCGAAGAAGTCGGCGAGGAAGTCGTCGTCCGCCTCCGCCGCTTCCGCGGCCGTGTGCTGCAACGACTCCTCGACCGTGCGGCCCTTGAGCAGGTCCTGGATGAGGGACTTCTCCTCGGCCTCCGCCCGGTAGAGCCCGCTGACCGCCTCCGCTGTACCCAGCGAACGGTGCGCCTCGTCCTCGCGCTCCAGCAGACGTTCCGCGACCGTGCGGTCGTCCTTCGCGCTGTCGACCTCGCTCATGAGGATCAGCGCGCGGAACTGCGGCTGGTGGGCCTGGCCGTAGCGGTCGATACGGCCGTTGCGCTGCTCGATGCGGATCAGCGACCACGGCACGTCGTAGTGGATCAACTGGTGGCACTGCCGGTGCAGGTTGACACCCTCGGAGGCCACGTCACCCGTGAACAGGATGCGTACGGGGGTGTCGGCGAGCCCGAAGTCCTCCACGCACTGCATCTGCTGCTCGTCGGAGAGCCCGCCGTGCATCACGCGGGCGGCCTCCGTGAGGGCCTTGCCCTTGAAGCCGAGCGCGGCAGGCACCGTCTCCCGCAGCCACTCCAGCGTCTGGACGCGCTCGGAGAAGACGACGACACGTGCGTCGCTCTTCGGGCCGACGCCGATCGCCTTCAACTGCTCGACGAGCGCGCAGAACTTCGCCGAGTCCGACTCCTTCATCCCCGACGTCAGCTCGCGCAGCCGGTTCAGCGCGATGCGCTCCGGCGCCCGGGGGTCGGCGAACTCCTTGCTGCTCAGGGTCTTGATACGGGCCGCGACCGTCGCCCGGAACGCGACGTGCGACGACAGGAACGACTTCAGCAGCGTGTATGGGAACAGCGGCACGTCGCTGACCGACTTCCCCTCCTCCGGAAGCCACACCTGCGCCAACTCCTCGAACACCCGCTCCTCAGCCGGCGTCGCCACGCAGCGCACCGACTCCGACGGGCCGCGGTCCGCCCACTGGCCCTTCATCTGGTCGCGGACCTCGGGGCTGACCTTCGTCCGCCGGATGAACAGGTGCTCGATGTCCTTCGCCTCGTACCGTTCGGGGTCCCGGATCGCGGCCGGGTCCAGCAGGGCGATCAGCTCGGCGAAGGAGCGGGCATTGCCGTTGTGCGGGGTGGCGGAGGCCAGGATCAGGGCGTCGGTGCGCGGGGCGAGGAGCTGGGCGAGCTGGTTGCGCAGGGAGCCGCGGTTGATCAGGTTGTGGGACTCGTCGATGACGACCGCGTCCCAGCGGATCCGCTCCAGGTGATGCTTGTACTGGTCGGTGTTCTTGAGGGTGTCGATGGATACGATGACGCGCTTGAAGTAGGTGAACGGGTTGCGGCCCGCCGGGATCTCGCGCTGCACCTTCTCGATGCCGGCCGAGTCCAGCCGGATCAGCGGGATCGCGAACCGCGTCCACAGCTCGTGCTGGAACTGCTCCAGGACGTGCTGCGGGGTGACGACAAGAATGCGCTCGCCTCTTCCGCGCCGAATCAGCTCCGCGAGCGTGAGACCGATCTCCAGGGTCTTGCCGAGGCCGACCACGTCGGCGATCAGCAGGCGCGGGCGCAGGTTGCGGCCGGAGAGCGCGAGCTGCGCCGGGCGGTGCTGGTAGGGGAGCGAGTCGAGCAGGAAGCTGTCGGCGAGGGCGAGGCCGCGCTCGGACTGGGGGAGCGGGGTCTTGCGCAGCACGGCCTCCAGGAAGAGGCGGCTGCGGCGGAAGTTCGCCGAGTCGTCGCCGGTCAGTTTCGTGCGTCGCGGGTCCATCAGCTCCACGTCGTCCAGGGCAGTGAAGAACACGGCCTCCTGGTCGCGGACGAACTCGGAGACGCCGACGGCCTCGATCCGGTCGCCGTCATGGGCGGTGCGCGTGACGTTCCGTACGAGCCACTCCTCGTCGCGTACGACGATCTGCGCGCCCGGCGGGTACTGCGCGGTGCCATCGTCCGCCACCGTGCCGCTCGGCCGGTCCACGCGCTCCTGCTCGACGGTCACGGGCGCTGCCTCCTGTGCTGTTGGTGCTCTTCGGGGGTGCTGCGTGGGCGAAGTGTCTCGCGTCAGAACTTGGCGCCCTGCGCGTACGTCTCGCGGAGCTGCTGGGCCACCTTGCGGGCCTGTACGGAGTGACGCAAGGGAGCCGGTGCGACGGGGCGCCTGGTGGCCCGGTCCCGAGACGGCCTCGCGTCCGGGCCCGTCGGGGGCGCCTGGTTTACAGGCTCGGCCTTGAGGGTCGGCGTGTATGCGACGGGCGGGCCGTCCTGGGGTGCTTCCGGCTGTGGCAGCGCGAGCGTGGGGGCCGGGGGGGCGGGGGCTTGCGCCAGCGGCCGGGTCGGTTGCGCCGCGAGGTCAGCGGCGTCCGGTGCAGGCGGTGGAGAGGAGGGCGCGGTGTGTGTGGTCAGCCGACGACGGGCCTGCGCGACCTTGAGCCCGGCGGCCTCGATGACAGCCCGGCATTGCTGGACCACCTCGGACAGCGTGGGGCGGTCACCCGGGGCGTAGGACAGCATCGAGGTGAGCAGCGGCACGAGCGGCTCCGGTGCGGCGGTCAGGTCAGGTGCCTTGGCCTCGTCGGTGATCATGTGGAACAGCACATGGATGTTGTCGGCCAGGTACGGATAGTGGCCGGTCGCTGCGTACAGGAGGACGGCCCCGAGCGCGTAGACGTCAACGGGGGCGGTCAGCGGTTTGACGCCGTTCGCCTGCTCCGGGGCCATGCAGGTGGGGGTGCCCATCACGGTGTTCGGAGCGGTGAGGGTGGCGCTTGCCTCCGTGAACACCGCGAGACCGAAGTCGATGATCTTGGGGCCGTTGGGGCCGAGGAGCACGTTCGCGGGCTTGAGGTCGCGGTGGACCAGGCCTTGCTTGTGCACTGCGGCGAGGGCTTCGGCGAGGGTCGCGCCGAGCGACGCGACAAGCACATGCGGCAGTGCGCCGTGCGTGGTGATGTGCTTGCGCAGATCGGGACCATCCACGTACTCCGTGGCGAGCCAGGGGCGCTCCGCCTCGGGATCGGCGTCCAGGAATGCGGCGATACGAGGACCCCAGATCGTTTTGAGGACCTCGATTTCCTGCGCGAAGCGCAGCCGCGCCTCGGAGTCCACGACCGACGCCTTGATCACCTTGACGGCAGCAGGCTCACCGCCCTGCGACTCCCCGAGATAGACCTGGCCCATGCCGCCCTGCCCGATCCTGCCGAGCAGCTCGAAGCCGCCGAGTTCGACCGGATCCTCGGGGCTGAGCGGGGTGGTCTGCACGCAGGTCCTCGTTCGGGCTGATCAGGGGTGAATGTGCGGGTTACACGGTAGTCGACTGCGTTCCGTGACAGAGCCGGTACCGGGGAATCCGTGCGACTCCGGGCTGAGGTCGGCTCCCGTCGGGCGAGAAGGGAGAGCCAGGCGCGCGCCCCTTGTGACCGGCGCGCCGCTCTCGGGCGGGGGCCGGCATCAAGCTCCGGGTCAAGCTGCCTGACTGCAAGTGGGGCGACTTCTCGGTACAGCGCACGGTGTGGTGGTCTGCTGGGGCGCTCGCCGCGGGCTGGGACAATGGTGTCCGCATCACGCGCCCTCACCAGCCGGAAGGTGGCGTTTCCGCCTTGAACACGTCTGCCTCGACCACCGCTCACCGTGTGCAGATCGAGTACTGCACCCAGTGCCGCTGGCTCCCACGTGCCGCCTGGCTGGCCCAGGAACTCCTCGCCACCTTCGAGGCGGAGCTGACCGAACTCGCGCTCAAGCCGGGGACCGGTGGCGTGTTCGTGGTGCGCGTCGACGGCGAGGTCGTCTGGGACCGGCGCGAGCAGGGATTCCCGGAGCCGACGGCCGTCAAGCGGCTGGTCCGGGACCGCGTGGCACCGGGCCGGACCTTGGGCCACACGGAGAAGTCCGAGAAACCGGAGAGCTAGGGGATACGACTCCGCCCCCGGTGCGGTGTGCGATACCGGGGGCGTCGTCAGACGTACAGACAGATTCAGCCCGTCAACTGCTCGTACGCCGGCAGCGTCAGGAAGTCCGCGTAGTCCGCGTCGAGGGAGACGTGCAGCAGCAGGTCGTGGGCCTGCTGCCACTTGCCCGACGCGAACGCCTCCTCGCCGATCTCCTCGCGGATCGCGGCCAGCTCCTGTGCCGCGACCTTGCGGGTCAGCTCCGGGGTGGCGAGTTCGCCGTTCTCGAAGACGACGCCCGCGTTGATCCACTGCCAGATCTGGGAGCGGGAGATCTCCGCCGTCGCCGCGTCCTCCATCAGGTTGAAGATCGCGACCGCGCCGAGGCCGCGCAGCCATGCCTCGATGTAGCGGATGCCGACCTGGACGGCGTTGCGCAGTCCCTCGTACGTGGGCTTGGCGTCCAGGGAGTCGATGGCGATCAGATCGCCGGGCGCCACCGAGACGTCCTCGCGCAGCCGGTCCTTCTGGTTGGGCTTCTCGCCCAGCACCGCGTCGAAGGAGGCCAGCGCGATCGGGACCAGGTCGGGGTGCGCGACCCAGGAGCCGTCGAAGCCGTCGCCCGCCTCGCGGTCCTTGTCGGCCTTGACCTTCTCGAAGGCGACCTTGTTGACCTCGGCGTCGCGGCGGGACGGGATGAATGCCGCCATGCCGCCGATGGCGTGGGCGCCGCGCTTGTGGCAGGTGCGGACGAGGAGTTCGGTGTACGCGCGCATGAACGGGGCGGTCATGGTCACCGCATTGCGGTCCGGGAGCACGAACTTCTCGCCGCCGTCACGGAAGTTCTTGACGATCGAGAAGAGGTAGTCCCAGCGGCCCGCGTTGAGACCGGCCGCGTGGTCGCGGAGCTCGTAGAGGATCTCCTCCATCTCGTACGCCGCCGTGATCGTCTCGATCAGGACGGTCGCGCGGACGGTGCCCTGCGGGATGCCGGCGTAGTCCTGCGCGAAGACGAAGATGTCGTTCCAGAGGCGGGCCTCCAGGTACGACTCCGTCTTCGGGAGGTAGAAGTACGGGCCCTTGCCGAGGTCGATCAGACGCTGGGCGTTGTGGAAGAAGTACAGGCCGAAGTCGACCAGCGCGCCGGGGACGGGGCGGCCCTCGAACTGCAGATGGCGCTCTTCCAGGTGCCAGCCGCGCGGGCGCATCACGACGGTCGCGAGCTCCTCGTTCGGCCTGAGGGCGTAGGACTTTCCTGACGTCGGGTCGGTGAAGTCGATCTTCCGCTCGTAGGCGTCGATCAGATTGCGCTGGCCGAGGACGACGTTCTCCCAGGTGGGAGCGGAGGCGTCCTCGAAGTCGGCGAGCCAGACCTTCGCGCCCGAGTTCAGGGCGTTGATGGTCATCTTGCGGTCGGTGGGTCCGGTGATCTCCACCCGGCGGTCGTTCAGCGCCGCGGGGGCCGGAGCGACCTTCCAGGAGTCGTCCGCGCGGATCGCGGCGGTCTCCGGGAGGAAGTCCAGGGTGGAGGTACGGGCGATCTCCGCACGGCGCTCTGAGCGGCGGGCGAGAAGCTCGTCACGCCGCGGCGTGAACCGCCGGTGCAGCTCAGCCACAAAGGCGAGGGCCGCGTCGGTCAGGACCTCTTCCTGCCGGGGCAGGGGCTCGGCTTCGACGATGGCCAGCGGGGACGGCGCTGGTGCGGACATGAGCTGTCACTTCCTTCAGCGGGCGGTGCCTGGCGGCCGCCGGGCGTGCAGATACGGCACTCGGTGCCGCAAGAGCCGAGGTACGGTCGCGGGCGCCGTCTGGGGTGTCGGGCGCTTCTGACCAGTGGATAGTAGTTTCCTCATGGTGGAAGTTCAATGGTTTGTTGATATCGAGATTCTCTGGGTCGACAGACCATGGCGCTGAGTGCCACGCCGTTCACTCAAGGTGCGCCAGATCTTCCGCCGTGTCGATGTCGTACGCCTCGGCCACGTCCCCGCACTCGATCAGAGCGAGCGAGGACTCGTGCTCCCTGAGATAGGCGCGAGCGCCGCGGTCGCCGACCGCGCTCGCCGTGATCTCCTGCCAGCGTCCCGCGCCGAAGAGGACCGGATGGCCGCGCTCACCTCCGTACGAAGCCGCAGCGAGCGACTGACGGGAGCCGTAGGCGGCCCGGACGCGGGCCACCGCCTCGGCCCCGATCCCCGGCTGGTCCACCAGAGAGACAAGAGCTGCGTCCGCCGCCGTCACGGAAAGGGACTCAAGACCGGCGCGCAGCGAGGAACCCATGCCCTCCTCCCAGTCGGGGTTGTCGACCAGTACGCAGCCGGAGAGATCGGCCTCCTTCCGTACGCGGTCGGCAGCCGCCCCCAGGACCACGTGCACCGGCGCGCAGCCGCCCTCGCGCAGCACGCGCACCGCGTGCTCGACCAGCGGCCGGCCCCGGTGCGTCAGCAGCGCCTTGGGGCGTCCGCCGAGCCGTCGCCCGCCGCCCGCCGCGAGCAGCAGTCCGGCGACGGTCGGTTCCTTCGGTGGTTGTGCCGGGTGTGCCATAAGGACTCCTTACCTCAAATATGGTCGAAGCGCTGCGCGATTCGTGGTCCGTCGGCACGACTCTGCAACCGTCCGGAGTGCATGCGTCGTCCGACGTGGAGAGTGGGGTGCGACCTTGGATAAAGTGCCACCTCCGATACTGAAGTTCGCCATGGGGGACAAGAGTCGATGAGTGGGCGCGCACACGAGGGAACGGTCTTCCAGCCGCTGGGTGACGAGGATCCGCAGCACGTCGCCGGATACAAGATCGCCGCGCGGCTCGGCGCCGGCGGTATGGGCAAGGTCTATCTGTCGTACACACCCGGCGGCCGTGCCGTCGCCATCAAGGTGATCCGGCCCGACTTCGCCCAGGACGCCGAATTCCGCCGCCGCTTCGCGCAGGAGGTGCAGGCCGCCCAGCGCGTGCAGGGGCTGTACACCGCACCGGTCATCGACGCCGATGCGGACGCCAAGCAGCCGTGGCTCGCCACGGCGTACGTCCCCGGCCCCTCACTCGCCGACGCGGTCAGCGAGCACGGCAAGCTGCCGGTGGAGACCGTGCTGCTGCTGGTCGCCGGAATCGCCGAGGCCCTGCATGTCATCCACGGCGCCGGCATCGTCCACCGTGACCTCAAGCCCGCCAATGTGCTGCTCGCCTCGGACGGCCCGCGCGTTATCGACTTCGGCATCGCCCGGGCCGCCGACGCGACCTCGCTCACCAGCAGCGGCGTCACCATCGGCACCCCGTCCTTCATGGCCCCGGAGCAGGCGGCCGGCAGTCATGTCACCCCGGCCACCGACATTTTCGCGCTCGGCCAAGTCGCTGCGTACGCGGCGACCGGCAGGGCGGCCTTCGGTGAGGGCACTTCGCACGGCGTGCTCTACCGGATCGTGCACGAGGAGCCGGACCTCACCGAACTCCCGGACCAGCTGCGGGAGTTGGTGACCCGCTGCCTGGCCAAGGATCCCGAGGCGCGGCCGTCGGTCGCCGAGCTTCTGACCATCTGCCAGTCCGCCAATGCGGAAACGGTGCTGCGCCGTCCGGAGGAGTGGCTGCCGGGTGCGGTCGCCGCCGAGATCACCACGCGCAAGGCGGCCCCCGCGCCGCCGGTCACTCCGCCGGCCGGACAGGCCCCGGCCGCGCCCGCTGCCCCGGCTCACGCTCCGACGGCACCCGCGGGCGCCCCGGTGCAGCCGCCGGCCCAGCCCCCGGCTCAGGCTCCCGTCCAGTCGCCGCACCATGCGCCCACGCAGACCGCCGCCCAGGCCGCGATGCACGCGCCGACCGCGCACGCCGCGCCCGCAACCCCGCCGCCCGGCTTCGGTCCGCCGCCGCAGACGCCGACGTACGCCTACCCGCACCCGCACCCGCACCCGCACCCGCAGGCCGCCTCCCCGCAGCAGCCCAGGCCGTACCACCACCAGCCGGTGCAGCCGTACAACCAACTCGCCACCTCGACCGCGCCGCCGAAGAAGAAGGGGCGCAATCTGGCCATCGCCGCTGTCGCCACGCTGGTGTTCGGCGCGGTGGCCGGAGGCATCATGTACCTCGCCCTGTCGGGCAAGGACGACAACAAGGGCAACCAGTCGCAGGGCCAGGACAAGGGCGGCAGCTCGCAGAACCCGGCCACCACCGGCACTCCGGGCGGCGGCCAGTCCTCCAAGCCCTCCGAGCCGGTCGCGGACCCGACGCCCAAGACGTACAACGGCCTCAACATTACGGACGATTACGGCATCAACCTCGGCGACGATCCGGTCAAGCCGATTGAGGGTGACAGCGCCAACGCCATCGACTTCGAGCACGAGTGGTACCTCGGCACGATCGATGCCAAGAACGGAAAGATGGTCCTGCTGCGCACCGGTCAGAGCGCCGACCTGGCGACGTGCCGGAACGAGACCCGGTTCGCCACGTCGCTCAAGATCGAAAACCTCTCGAAGGGTGCGAAGTTCTGTGTACTGAGCGAAACGGGGAACGTGGGCCTGGTGACCTTCCAGGGGCGGGCGGCCGAATCGGATCCCAGCCACTACATCACCCTTGATGTGACGGTCTGGCGCGGCGCGATCGACTCCGTACAGCCGTCGTCCTGAATTCGGTCCGCACAGTGGCGCGCACCGCATCGGATGGCGTTAACTTGCCCGCGACTCCGGGCGACTGACCATCGACCCAGGGTTGCCGGTGCGACACAAAGGTGTGCGAGGGGAAGAGCTTTGTTGCGGAGCGTGGGGCAGACGCGGGTGACAGAGAGCGGCGAGGACCCTAGGGCGACGGAGCTGCGGGCTGCCGTCTCCCGGCTCCGCCGCGAACTGGCGGGTCATCCCGGGGAGTTCCCCGACCGGGGCATCGCCGAGGACGAACTGGCCGTGCTGGCCGCGATGGTGGCGGCAGGCGATCCCGAAGTCCCGCGGATGCGGCGCTCGCTGCTGCTGATCGCGGGCGCGATCGGGTCGGTGAGCGCGCTGGGCCCGGCGCTGATGGGGGTACGGAACGCGGTCGACCTGTTCGGCGAGGTACCGCGCTGAACCACCGGGGGTCTGGGGCGGAGCCCCAGCGGCACCGGCTCAGCGGCACCGGCTCAGCGGCGGATCAGGCGGCGCGTCCTCGCCACCGCCACCGCCGACGTACGCGAGTCCACCCCCAACTTCGCGTAAATGTGCACCAGATGGGACTTCACCGTCGCCTGGCTCAGGAACAGCTCCTTGCTGATCTGCACGTTCGAAAGGCCGTCCCCCACCAGTTGCAGCACTTCCAGCTCCCGCTTTGTCAGCGCCTGTGACGGTGTCCGCATCCGGTCCATCAGGCGGTGCGCCACGGCGGGGGCGAGTGCCGACCGGCCGGACGCCGCCGTGCGTACCGCCGCCGCCAGTTCCTCGGGGGGCGCGTCCTTGAGGAGGTAGCCCGCCGCGCCCGCCTCCACCGCCGCCAGGATGTCCGCGTCCGTGTCGTACGTCGTGAGGACCAGCACCCGGGGCGCCTCCGGCAGGGCGCTGATCGCCGCCGTCGCCTCCGATCCGTGCATGCCGGGGCCGAACTGAAGGTCCATCAGCACCACGTCGACTCCGCCCGCCGCGGCCCGGCCGACTGCCAGTTCCGCGGTCGCCGCCTCCGCGACGACGGCGAAGTCGGGCTCGGTGTCGAGGACTGCCCGCAGCCCCGCCCGTACGACGGGATGGTCGTCCGCGAGCAGCAGGCGGATGGGCGCGCTCATACGGAAACCTGCGCCGGGAGCGGCAGTGTCAGCGCGACCGCCGTGCCCTGGCCCGGTGCCGACTCCACGCTCAGCGTCCCGCCGAGCGTCCGCGCCCGCGACCGCATGGCGGGCAGCCCGAAGCCGCCGTCCCCGCTCGGCACCGGCACCGCGGACAGGGGGTCGAAGCCCCGGCCGTCGTCGACCACGTCGAGCGAGACGGACGTGTCCATGAAGCTCAGCGTGATCTCCGCCCGGCCCGCGACGGCATGGCGCACGGTGTTGGCGAGGGCCGACTGCGCGGTACGCAGCAGAGCGACCTCGTACGGAGTGGGCAGCTCGACGGGCGTACCGCTGATGCCGAACTGGACGGCCGGCCCCGTTGCGCCCGCGCACAGCCGCTCCAGCGCCCCGGCGAGTGAGCCGTTCTCCAGATCGGGCGGCGTCAGCGCGCGTACGAAACGGCGGGCCTCGGCGAGGTTGTCCTGCGCGGCCTGCCGGGCCCGGCGCACATGCGCGGTCGCCGGGTCGTCATCGGGCAGTGTCCGCTCGGCGGCCCGCAGCAGCAGCTGGATGCTGGAGAGCCCCTGGGCCAAGGTGTCGTGGATCTCGCGGGCGAGCCGTTCACGCTCGGCCAGTACCCCGGCCTGGTGCTCCGCCTCGGCGAGCCCGGCCCGGGTGGAGACGAGCTCCTCGATGAGCTCGCGCCGGCTCTCGCTCTCCCGGTACAGCGCCCGGTAGCCGAGCACGGTCGCGACGGCGACGGCCGCGCCGAGAGGCGGCCCGATGAAGGTGCCCGGGGTGATCGTCCTGCCGTGCAGCAGAAAGCTCCCGATGGCGGCGGCCGCGGTGACGGCGACCGCGGGCAGTCCCCAGCGCACCGGCAGCAGATGCAGCAGCAGGAAGTACAGCGGGAAGGCGGCCCACAGCCCGTCGGGGGAGAGGGCGAGCAGCGCGAGCCAGGCCGCGCCGAGGGCGGCGAGCCAGAGCGCGGCCGCACGCGGCGAGCGGTGTACGGCAGGGCTCAGCACACCGGCGGCGTACACCGCGGCCATCACGGCGGCGGCCGCCACGACGGCGTACGCATGAGGGGCGTCGTCCGCCACGGCTCGTACGGCGGCGAGTGAGAGCAGCCCTGCCAGCAGCGCGTGCAGGCACAGGCGCAGCACGCGCAGAACGGGGGTGAGGGGGCGGGAATCCATGGCCGTTCCAGCGTAAGCGGGGTGCGCGGGCGCGAGGTCAATCAAAAGGTTGATGTGTGTACACACCGTGGCGCGATGTCCGCGACGGCCTCGCGGGCCAGGCTGGGGCCATGTTCGTCGCATGGAGAGATCTGCGGTTCGCCAAGGGGCGGTTCGCCCTGATGGGCACGGTGGTCGTGCTGATCACGCTGCTGGTGGGGCTGTTGTCGGGGCTGACCGCCGGGCTGGCCCGGGAGAACACCTCGGCCGTCACCGGCCTGCCCGCCGACCACATCGCTTTCGCCGCCCCGCCCGGCGGCCGGCCGGTCTCCTTCACCAACGCGTCCGTGACGGAGGGCCAGTGGTCGAAGTGGCGGCGGCAGCCCGGCGTCACCGGCGCGCACCCGATCGGCATCCGTACTCTGAATGCCGCCGCCGGGGACCGTACCGCCGCGGTGTCGTCCTTCGGCGTCGAGCCGGACTCCGGCCTCGCGCCCGAAGGCGTCGCGCCGGGCCGGGTCGTCCTGTCCCGGAAGGCAGCCAGGGAGCTGGGCCTCGGCGCGGGCGACCGGCTGAGGATCGGCAGCCTGGAGGCGCGGGTCGCGGCGGTCGAGGGAGAGGCATCCTTCAGCCATACGCCGGTGGTGTGGACGGCGCTCGACGACTGGCAGCGGATCGGGCACACCGGCGCGACCACGGAGGAACAGGCCACCGTCATCGCTCTCACCACGGCGTCGGGAGCGGATCTCGCGGCCGGTGACAGGACCGTCGGCACGAAGACCCTCGGCGCCGACGAGGCGCTGACCGCGATCGGCTCCTACCAGGCCGAGAACGGCTCGCTCCAGCTGATGCGCGGCTTCCTCTTCGTGATCAGCGCCCTGGTCATAGGGGCCTTCTTCACGGTCTGGACGATCCAGCGCAGCGCCGACATCGCCGTACTGAAGGCGCTCGGTGCCTCAACCCCGTATCTGCTCAAGGACGCGCTGGGTCAGGCAGTGGCGATGCTCGCGGCCGGGACGCTCCTCGGTACGGCTCTGGCCACCGCGATCGGCGCACTGATCAGCGGCGGGGACGTGCCCTTCGTCCTGGCAGCGCCGACCGTACTGCTTCCCGCCGGCGTGATGATCGGCCTCGGCGCCCTCGGCGCGGCCCTGTCCATCCGGCGGATCACCGCCGTCGATCCCCTGACCGCCCTCGGGAGCGCCCGATGACTTTGCTGCTCGACGACATCACCCTCACCTACCCGGACGGCGACGGGCGGCTGACCGCGCTGGACTGCGTATCGCTGGAGGCCCCGGCGGGCTCGCTCACGGCCGTCGTCGGCCCGTCCGGTTCCGGAAAGTCGAGCCTGCTCGCGGTCGCGGCCACCCTCGTCACCCCGGACCGGGGCAGGGTCGTCGTCGACGGTACGGAGACGGGCGGCCTGGACCGGGCGGGCCAGGCCGCGCTACGGCGCGAACGCATCGGCATCGTCTTCCAGCAGCCGAATCTGCTGTCGTCCCTGACGGCGGCCGAGCAGCTCCAGGTAATGGCCCACCTGTCCGGGCGCAGGCCGCGCGAGGCACGCGCCCTGGCGCTGGAACTGCTCGACGCGGTCGGTCTCGCCGACCAGGCTCACCGCCGCCCGCACCAGCTCTCGGGCGGACAGCGCCAGCGCGTGAACATCGCCCGCGCGCTGATGAACGAGCCCGCGGTCCTGCTGGTCGACGAGCCCACGAGCGCCCTGGACCATGAACGGGGCGCGGCGGTACTGGACTTGCTCGGCGCCCTGACCCGGGAGCGGGGGACGGCGACCGTGCTGGTCACCCATGACCGGGCGCATCTGGAGCGGACGGACCGCACGGTCACGATGGCGGACGGGCGGCTCGTGCCCGTACCCGTGGCGGGCTGAGGCCGCAGCCCAGAGGCGCCACCGGCCCTCAGAGGGCGATGTGGCGTTCGTCCGCCGCGATGGTCCTTGCGCAGGCGGTAGACCAGCTCGTACTGCCACTTCACGCGCAGGAACTCGACGATCTCCGCGCGCCCGCACAGGAACACATCGCGGTTGCGCCACTCGGAGTCCTCGGTACAGCCGAGCGCGACCCGCTCGGGATCCTGTTCCACGCGTCCTCCCCGAAAAGCTGAACGCCCTGCTCCTGCGGCATCGAGCCGTCGGAGCAGGGCGTTGCTGGTTCAGGGATTCAGGGGATCAGCCTTGCGCCGCCGTGCTCGCCAGCGCCGCCGAGAGGTCCTTCGCGACCTCCTGGAGGATCGGGACGATCTTCTCGGTGGCCGCCTCGGTGACCCGGCCCGCGGGGCCCGAGATCGAAACCGCCGCAGCCGTCGGGGAGTTGGGCACCGGCACCGCGAGGCAGCGGACCCCTATCTCCTGCTCGTTGTCGTCCACCGCATAGCCGGCGAGCCGCACCTGTTCGAGCGCCTCCAGGAAGCCCTCGGGCGTCGTGATCGTCTTCTCGGTGGCCGCGGGCATACCGGTCCTGGCGAGCAGCGCCCGTACCTCGTCCGGCGGGGTGTGGGCGAGCAGCGCCTTGCCCACGCCGGTGGAGTGCGGCAGCACGCGCCGTCCGACCTCGGTGAACATCCGCATGGAGTGCTTGGACGGTACCTGCGCGACGTACACGATCTCGTCGCCGTCGAGCAGCGCCATGTTTGCCGTCTCGCCCGTCTCCTCGACCAGCCGGGCGAGGTAGGGGCGCGCCCAGGTGCCGAGCAGCCGGGACGCGGACTCGCCGAGGCGGATCAGCCGGGGGCCGAGCGCATAGCGGCGGTTGGGCTGCTGGCGTACGTAGCCGCAGGCCACCAGCGTGCGCATCAGCCGGTGGATCGTGGGCAGCGGCAGGCCGCTGCTGGCGGAGAGTTCGCTCAGCCCGACCTCGCCGCCGGCGTCGGCCATTCTCTCGAGCAGGTCGAAGGCGCGCTCCAGGGACTGCACGCCACCGCTGGATGCGGGCTTGGCGGCGTCGGTGGTGCTGGCGCTGGACGTTGGCACGTCAACGGTCCTTTCGGGCAGGCGGGCAAGTGAGCAGCCTACCGGGCGTCCGGGCCGGGCACACTGCTCTCGTCAAGGCGTCTTTGCCGGTCAGGGGGCGTTTGTCCACGTGTCGGCAGTCACTTTCCATGGTCCCTTGACGGTCTCCTTGGTGAAAACGACCTTCTGTTTTACGGAATTCTACTTCCACCTTGTGGAAATATCCAGGCATGCGGACGGCGCCGGGCGGGTCTTGACGGAGAGGACTCCGGAGTGAAGACTCCTTCAACAGTTCGTTGAATTTCGCTGTACGGTCCGCTGTACCGGACGGAAGTGAGGGGCACGGGTGTCCAATGTGGACGTGAAGCTGGTACTGCGCTCGACGCGCGTGATCACCCCGGAGGGCACGCGGGCCGCATCGGTCGCCGTCGCCGCCGGAAAGATCGCGGCGGTGCTGCCGTACGACGCCGAGGTGCCGGCCGGTGCCCGGCTGGAGGACTTCGGGGACGATGTCCTGCTCCCCGGCCTCGTCGACACCCATGTCCATGTGAACGACCCGGGCCGCACCGAGTGGGAGGGCTTCTGGACCGCCACCCGCGCAGCCGCGGCGGGCGGCATCACCACCCTGCTGGACATGCCCCTCAACTCCCTCCCGCCGACCACCACGGTCGAGAACCTGCGCACAAAGCAGGATGTGGCGCGGCCCAAGGCACACGTCGACACCGGCTTCTGGGGCGGCGCGATCCCGTCCAATGTGAAGGACCTCCGGCCGCTGTACGACGCCGGGGTCTTCGGCTTCAAATGCTTCCTCTCGCCGTCCGGCGTGGAGGAGTTCCCCGAGCTCGGCCAGGAGCAACTCGCCCAGTCGATGGCCGAGATCGCGGGCTTCGGCGGACTGCTGATCGTGCACGCCGAGGACCCGCACCATCTGGCCGCTGCGCCGCAGGAGGCCGGACCCAAGTACGCGGACTTCCTCGCCTCCCGCCCGCGCGACGCCGAGAACACCGCGATCGAGGGCCTGATCGCACACGCCAAGCGCCTCAACGCCCGTGTGCACGTCCTGCATCTGTCCTCCTCCGACGCGCTGCCGCTGATCGCGGCCGCCAAGCGCGAGGGCGTCAAGATCTCCGTCGAGTCCTGTCCGCACTTCCTCACCCTCACGGCCGAGGAAGTCCCGGACGGGGCAACGGAGTTCAAGTGCTGCCCGCCGATCCGCGAGGCCGAGAACCAGGACGCCCTGTGGGACGGCCTGGCCGACGGGACCATCGACTGCATCGTCTCCGACCACTCGCCCTGCACCACCGATCTCAAGACCCCGGACTTCGCCTCCGCATGGGGCGGCATCTCCTCACTCCAGCTCGGCCTCCCCGCCATCTGGACCGAGGCGCGCAAGCGCGGGCGCACCCTCGAGGACGTCGTCCGCTGGATGTCCGCCGCGCCCGCGCAGCTCGCGGGCCTCAGCCAGAAGGGCGCGATCGAGGCCGGGCGCGACGCCGACTTCGCGGTCCTCGCGCCCGACGAGACCTTCACCGTCGACCCGGCCGAGCTCCACCACCGCAACCAGGTCACCGCGTACGCGGGCAAGACCCTGCACGGAGTCGTCAGGTCGACGTGGCTGCGCGGCGAACGCATCGTGGAGAACGGCACCCTGGCCGAGCCGACCGGCCGGCTGCTCGAAAGGAACAACTGATCGTGTCCATCCCTTCCTTCACCGGTGACGCCAGCCCGTTCGGCGGCGGCGACCCGTACGCCGACTACCGCACGGCGGACTTCCCCTTCACGCACCACGCCGACCTCGCCGACCGGCGGCTCGGCGCGGGCGTCATCGCCGCCAACGACGAGTTCTTCGCCGAGCGCGAGAACATGCTCAAGCCCGAGGCCGCGGAGTTCGACCCCGAGCACTTCGGCCACAAGGGCAAGATCATGGACGGCTGGGAGACCCGCCGCCGCCGTGGTATCTCGGCCGAACAGCCGCACCCGACCGCCGACGACCACGACTGGGCACTCGTACGCCTCGGAGCGCCCGGCGTCGTACGCGGCATCGTCATCGACACCGCGCACTTCCGCGGCAACTACCCGCAGGCGGTCTCTGTGGAGGCCACGTCGGTGACCGGGTCGCCCTCGCCCGACGAGCTGCTCGCCGGCGACGTGAAGTGGACAACGCTCGTGCCCCGCACCGCCATCGGCGGCCACGCGGCGAACGGCTTCGCCGTCGACATCGAGCAGCGCTTCACGCATCTGCGCGTCAACCAGCACCCCGACGGCGGCATCGCCCGCCTCCGTGTCTACGGTGAGGTCGCGCCCGACCCGGCGTGGCTGGGCGTGCTCGGCACCTTCGACCTCGTCGCGTTGGAGAACGGCGGCCAGGTCGACGACGCCTCCGACCGCTTCTACTCCCCGGCCACCAACACCATCCAACCGGGCCGCTCCCGCAAGATGGACGACGGCTGGGAGACCCGCCGCCGCCGGGACAAGGGCAACGACTGGATCCGCTACCAGCTGGTGGCGCAGTCCGAGATCCGCGCGGTGGAGATCGACACGGCCTACCTCAAGGGCAACAGCGCGGGCTGGGCGTCCCTGTCCGTCTCGGACGGCTCGGACTCCTGGACGGAGGTCCTCCCGCGGACCCGTCTGCAGCCGGACACGAACCACCGTTTCGTCCTGGACGCCCCGGCTGTGGGCACTCACGTCCGGGTGGACATCTACCCCGACGGTGGCATCTCCCGCCTCCGCCTGTTCGGCTCGCTCACTGAGAAGGGCGCTAACGGGCTGGCCGCGCGCCACCAGGAACTGGGCGGCTGACGTCACGTAACCGGGGGCGCCGCCCCCGGACCCCCGTACGCGCTTCGCGCGTGTCCTCAAACGCCGGCGGGGCTGCATGTGCGGCAGGGCCGCACATTCAGCCCCGTGGGGGTCCCCCCGGACGAAGTCTGGGGAGTTTGAGGCGCGGGGTCCGGAGGCGGAGCCCCGGTACTACGCGGCGTGCCCCCCGTCCACCGACAGCTCCGCCCCCGTCACGTACGCCGCCTCGTCGCTCGTCAAGTACGCGATCAGCGACGCCACTTCCTCCGGCCGCCCGAAGCGCCCCAGCGCCGTCCCCGCCTTCTGCGGCTCGGCGTACGGGCCGTCCGCCGGGTTCATGTCCGTGTCGATCGGGCCCGGGTGTACCAGGTTCGCCGTGATTCCGCGGGCGCCCAGCTCCCGGGCCAGCGCCTTGGTCAGGCCGGTCAGCGCCGACTTGCTCATCGCATAGAGCGTGCCGCCGGGGCCGGGAACGTGCTGGGCCATGCAGCTGCCCACGGAGATGATCCGGCCGCCGCGTTCCATCCGGGCGGCCGCCGCCTGCGAGGCGAGGAAGACGGCCCGTACGTTCACCGAGATGACCTGGTCCACATCGCCGACGGACAGGCTCTCGATCGGGCCGAGTACGCCGACGCCTGCATTGTTGACGAGGACATCGAGCTGTCCCAGGCGCTCGGCGGCCAAGGCGACGGCCCGGCCCGGCGCATCGGCGTCGGCCGCGTCCGCCCGTAGCGCGATGCCCCGCTGCCCCGTCGCCTCGATCTTGCGGACCACTTCCTGGGCGGCCTCCTCGCCCCGTACATAGGTGATCGCCACATCGGCACCCTCCTGGGCCAGCCGCAACGCGATCGCCGCCCCCATGCCGCGGCTGCCTCCGGTCACCAGAGCAGTCCTGGACATCCGTACCCCTTTGTCAGCAGTTGTCAGTAGTGGTTACGACGTCAAGGAAAGCGGCCCTGCCTCCTCGGCGCTGGCGGCAAACGGACGTTGAATCCCCGTGTGACCCTTCAGCAAGAGATCGTCGGCAACGCCATCCAGATGGCGGTCGTCTCCCTCCAGCCGGGCGGGACCGTCTACTGCGAGGCCGGGAAGTTCCTGTTCAAGACGTCCAACGTGACGATGGAGACCCGCCTGTCCGGACCCGGCGCGGGCGGGGCTCAGCCCTCGGGCGGCCCCGGCGGCTCCGGCGGTTCCGGCGGTTCCGGTTCGGGTTCCGGCGGCATGGGCGGGATGCTGCGCCAGGCCATGGGCACCGCCATGCAGGCCGGCCAGCGCGCCCTCGCCGGTGAGTCCCTCGCCTTCCAGTACTTCACCTCCACCGGCGGCGAGGGCACCGTCGGCTTCGCGGGCGTACTGCCCGGCGAGATGCGCGCCCTCGAACTCGACGGCACGCGCGCGTGGATGGCCGAGAAGGACGCCTTCGTCGCCGCCGAGTCCACCGTGAACTTCGGCATCGCCTTCCAGGGCGGCAAGACCGGCCGCAGCGGCGGCGAGGGCTTCATCCTGGAGAAGTTCACCGGCCGCGGCACGGTCATCATCTGCGGCGCGGGCAACTTCATCGACCTCAACCCCGCCGACTTCGGCGGCCGTATCGAGGTCGACACCGGCTGCATCGTCGCCTTCGAGGAGGGCATCCAGTACGGCGTCCAGCGCATCGGCGGCCTCAACCGCCAGGGATTGATGAACGCCGTCTTCGGCGGCGAGGGCCTCTCACTTGCGACCCTGGAGGGCAATGGGCGGGTGATCCTCCAGTCGCTGACCATCGAGGGTCTCGCCAACGCCCTCAGAAAGGCCCAGGGCGGCGACAAGCAGGGACCGACGGGCGGCCTGTTCTCGACGAATGCAGGATAGGAAGGGCCGACGGCCTGCCGGGCCGACCGATGAATTCCCGGTACGAGGGGGGTCTCAGCTGTTGAACGGAACACCGCAATCCAGAGCACCCCGAAAGAGGAACCTGCTATGGCACAGCTCTCGATCACCACTTTTGTCACCCTCGACGGCGTGATGCAGGCCCCCGGCGGGCCGGACGAGGACTCCAGCGGCGGCTTCGCGCTGGGCGGCTGGTCGGTGCCGTACGGGGACGAGGAATTCGGCCGCTTCATGACGGAGGTCATCGGCCGGGCCGGTGCTTTTCTGCTCGGCCGCCGTACGTACGAAATCTTCGCGGGCTACTGGCCGAAGGTGACCGACCCCGACAACCCGATCGCGACGAAGCTCAACTCCACGCCGAAGTACGTCGCTTCGACCAAGCTGGAAAAGGCGGACTGGGCGGGAACGACCATCATCGACGGTGACCTCGCCAAGGAGGTCGCCGCGCTCAAGGAGCGCACGGAAGGCGAACTCCAGGTCCACGGCAGCGGTGCACTCGCCCACTACCTCATGGCGCACGACCTGATCGACGAGCTCAATGTGCTCACCTTCCCCATCGTCCTGGGCACGGGCCGACGCCTGTTCGCCAGCGGCGCGGTGCCGACCGCGTTCCGGCACACCGGGTCCAGCGTCACGGGCGCGGGCGTGGCCATCCACACGTACGAGCTGGCCGGCCGCCCCGAGTACGGCAGCTAATAGGCCATGTGAAACGTGTAGCACTCACACATCCGCCCCGGGTACGGTGATCGCTCCGTGTGCGAGCCGCCGAGGTCTCCACCAGCTCGTATCCATGGGAGATCCAGGTGTCGTCGATCGCCGTACCCGCGCCCGCGCTCGCACCCCGCCGTGCCTGGCTCACCGATCTGCCCGTGCTGCTCGTGGCCGTCGTCTGGGGTGCGAGCTATCTCGCGGCCAAGGGCATCACCACGACGCACACCGTCGTCGCCGTGCTGGTGCTCCGCTTCGCGCTCGTCCTGCCGGTGCTGGCCGCGGCGGGTCATCGCAGACTGCGGGCGCTGACCGGCGCGCAGTGGCGCGGCGCCGGTCTCCTCGGGCTCGTACTGAGTGGGATCTTCCTGCTGGAGACATACGGCGTCGTGCACACCTCGGCCACCAACGCCGGGCTCATCATCAGCCTCACCATGATCTTCACGCCGCTCGCCGAGGCGGCGGTGACCAGGGCTCGGCCGCCGAGGGCCTTCGTGGCCGCGGCCGGGCTCTCCGTCCTGGGTGTGGTGCTGCTGACCCAGGGCGGCGGATTCACTGCCCCCTCGCTCGGCGATCTGCTGATGCTGCTGGCCGCGCTCGCCCGTACCGTCCATGTGCTGGCGATGGCGAGGATCAAGGCGGTGCGGAACGCGGACTCGCTCTCCCTGACAACGGTCCAACTGGGCGGCGCGGTCGCGGTCTTCGCGGTACTGGCCGCCCTCCCCGGCACCGGCGCCTCGCCCTTGTCCGTGGCCGCCGGATTCGGCCCGCGCGAGTGGGCCGGGCTCTTCTTCCTCTCCGTTTTCTGCACGCTGTTCGCGTTCTTCGTGCAGATGTGGGCCGTACGCCGCACCTCGCCGTCCCGCGTCAGCCTGCTGCTCGGCACCGAACCGCTGTGGGCCGCAGCGGCGGGCATCGCAATCGGCGGCGAACACCTGGGCGCGCCCGGTCTGTTGGGCGCGGCCCTGGTCCTGGCCGGCACGACCTGGGGCCGCCGCGCCGCCGCTTAGATCCTGAGCCGCCGCCTAGGGCCTGATCCAAACGACAGGCCCTAGGCCTTCTTGTACTGGTCCGAGATCATCAGCACCGCGAAGCCGACCACGCCGATCACCACGTTCGCGAAGATCTCCCGGCCGTGCAGGAACTCGAAGTGCTCCGTGACGAATCGCGTGAAGCCCATGAAGGGGAACCAGCCGGTCAGCTCGCGCAGCACCCCGCAGACACCCGCGACCAGCAGCACCATGCCGATGCCTTCGAGAATCCTTTTCATGCCCCGATCGTCGTCGGAGCTGCGGCGGCCTCGCGTCGGCCCTCGGGATGCGTAGCGCCGTCGAAAGTCTGAGCCTGCGCGACTTTGGTAGCTTCCCGCAGTCAGCGCCCACATCCCTGCTCCCGCCTGCGTAGATTTGTCGATATGACGCGCACGGAGTACCCCTGGCTGCTGCCCTCGGCCATGTCGGAGGATGCGGACCTGTCCGGCAACCGGACCAGGTCAAGGCCGCGCCGTACCGTACGCGACTGGGTCGTCGACACCCTCGCTTTCGTGCTTGCCGCGATCATCGGCATGCTGGCATCCGAGGCCGGCCAGAAAGCGGGCAACTCCGACCTCGTCGTCTTCGCCGACCAGGCGGTCGGCGCACTGGCCTGCTGCGCCCTGTGGGCCAGGCGCCGCGCACCACTCGGGCTCGCGCTCACGCTGCTCGTGGTGAGCGTGGTGTCGCCGGTCTCGGCAGGCGCCCTGCTGGTGAGCCTGTTCAGCCTCGCCGTGCACCGCCCCTTCAAACCCGTCGCGATCGTGGGGGCTCTCGCCGTCGCCGGTTCCGCGGCCGCGACCCTCGTGCGCCCCGATCCGACCATGTCGTTCCTGGCCTCGCTCCTCACCAGCGTGATCCTGATCCTGCTGATGATCGGCTGGGGCATGCTCGTACGTGCCCAGCGCCAGCTCGTCGTAGCCCTGCGCGAGCGCGCCCGGCGGGCCGAGAGCGAGGCCGAACTGCGCGCCGAGCACGCCCAGCGGCTCGCCCGCGAGGCCATCGCCCGCGAAATGCACGACGTGCTCGCCCACCGGCTGACCCTCCTCAGCGTGCACGCGGGCGCCCTCGAATTCCGGCCTGACGCACCCCCGGCCGAGGTCGCCCGCGCCGCCGGCGTCATCCGCGACAGCGCCCACGAGGCGCTCCAGGATCTGCGCGAGATCATCGGCGTACTGCGCACCCCCGGCGACGGCGACGGGGGCGACCGGCCGCAGCCCACGCTCGCCACCCTCGACGACCTGGTCGCCGAGTCCCGGCAGGCGGGCATGAAGGTCACCCTCGACAACCGCATCAGCGACCCGGCCGCCGTCCCCGCCGCCACCGGCCGCACCGTCTACCGCATCGCCCAGGAGGGCCTGACCAACGCCCGTAAACACGCGCCGGGCGCCGAGGTCACCGTCGTCGTCAGCGGCGGACCCGGCCGCGGTCTCACCGTGGACGTCGACAACCCCGCCCCGGTCGGCGAGGTCGAGAAGGTCCCAGGATCCGGCCAGGGGCTGATCGGTCTGACCGAACGCGCCACGCTCGCGGGCGGCAGGCTTGAACACGGAGCGACGGACGACGGCGGATTCCGCGTCCGGGCCTGGCTACCGTGGGCCGCATGACTATCCGGTTGCTCGTCGTCGATGACGACCCTCTCGTACGCGCGGGACTCGCCTTCATGCTCGGCGGGGCCGACGACCTCGAGATCGTGGGGGAGGGGGCCGACGGCTCCGAGGTCGCGGGGCTCGTCGACAGGCTCGCGCCCGATGTGGTGCTGATGGACATCCGGATGCCGACGATGGACGGCCTCGCCGCGACCGAGGCGCTGCGCCGCCGCCCGGACGCCCCCGAAATCGTCGTCCTGACCACCTTCCATGCGGACGAGCAGGTGCTGCGGGCGCTGCGCGCGGGAGCCGCCGGGTTCGTACTCAAGGACACTCCGCCCGCCGAGATCGTGGCCGCGGTACGGAGGGTGGCTGCGGGCGATCCGGTGCTCTCCCCGGCCGTCACCCGCCAGTTGATGACACAGATCGTCGACCGCACCCCCGACACCCGCAAGACTTCGGCCGCCGAACGGATCGGCTCGCTCGCCGAGCGCGAACGCGAGGTGGCCGTCGCTGTCGGCCGCGGCCGGTCCAACGCCGAGATCGCCGCGACCCTCTATATGAGCGTGCCGACCGTCAAGACGCACGTCTCGCGCATTCTGGCCAAGCTGGACCTCAACAACCGTGTCCAGATCGCGCTGTTGGCGCACGATGCGGGCCTGCTCGACGAGGACGACCCCACGCAGTCCACGTAGGCTGGCGTGATGACGACCGTCGATCTGAGTGAGTACGGGGCGGAGTTCACCGCGAACCCGTATCCGTTCTATGCGCGGCTGCGTGAGGCGGGGCCGGTCCACGAGGTGCGCATGGGGGGCGGTGAGCCGTTCTGGCTGATCGTCGGTCATGAGGAGGCGCGGGCCGCGCTCGCCGACCCGCGGCTGTCCAAATCGCCCGCCACGGTGGGCGCGATGATGCTCGACGAGCAGGTCATCGGACCGAATCTGCTGGTTCTGGATCCGCCCGACCACACCAGGCTGCGTAAGCTCGTGGCCCGCGAATTCACCGGGCGGCGGGTGGAGAGCCTGCGTCCGCGCATCCAGCAGATCACCGACGAGCTGCTCGACGAGATGCTGCCGGCCGGGCACGGCGATCTGGTGGACGCGCTGGCCTTCCCGCTGCCGATCGTCGTCATCTGTGAGCTGCTCGGAGTCCCGGCCGCCGACCGGGACGCGTTCCGCAAGTGGTCAAACGAGGTTGTGGCTCCGACCGGGGCGGGGGCCGAAGAAGACGCCATCCGCGGACTGGCCGCGTACCTGGACGAGCTGATCGAGGACAAGCGCTGTGCCGGTCCCACCGGTGATCTGCTCTCCGCCCTCATCCGCACCCGCGCGGAGGACGACGACCGGCTCTCGGCCGCCGAACTGCGCGCACTCGCCTACCTGTTGCTGATCGCAGGCCACGAGACGACCGTCAATCTGATCTCCAACGGCATACGGGCGCTGCTCGCCCACCCCGGCCAACTCGCCGCCCTGCGGGCCGACTTCGGGCTCCTGGACGGCGCGGTCGAGGAGATGCTGCGCTACGACGGCCCCGTGGAGACCGCCACCGCGCGCTTCGCCGCCGAGCCGGTCCCGGTCGGGGACCGCCTGATTCCGGCAGGCGCGACGGTGCTGGTCGGCCTCGCCGCGGGCGACCGCGACCCGTCCCGCTACCCGGCCCCGGACAGCTTCGACATCCGCCGGGAAACCCAGGGCCATCTCGCCTTCGGGCACGGCATCCACTTCTGTCTCGGCGCACCGCTCGCCCGCATGGAGGCCCGTATCGCGATCCGCTCGCTGCTGGAGCGCTGCCCGGATCTCGCCCTCGACCCGTCCGGCGGCGAACTCGACTGGCTGCCCGGGCTGCTGATGCGCGGGGTCCGGCACCTCCCGGTGCGCTGGTAGCCGCGGCCTGGCCCCGGCTCGGTCCTGGCCGCAACACCGGCCTCAGTCCGCCGGGATCTCCTCCAGCCGGACCGGCCTGTGCTCCCGCCGGGACAGCTCGCACGCCTCCGCGATCCGCAGCGCCGTCAGCGCCTCGCGGCCGTCGCAGGGGTTCTCGGCCTCGCCCTGCACCATCCGGACGAAGGTGTCCAGCTCCGCCTCGTACGCAGGGGCGAACCGCTCCAGGAACCCGGGCCACGGCTTGGTGGCGGGCGGCGGGCCCTGCGGTTCGGTCGAGGTGATCGGCGTACGGTCGTCCAGGCCGACAGCGACCTGGTCGAGCTCACCGGCCAGTTCCATCCGTACGTCGTAACCGGCGCCGTTGCACCGGGTGGCCGTCGCCGTCGCTAGCGTCCCGTCGTCCAGGGTCAGTACCGCGGCCGCCGTGTCGATGTCGCCCGCGTCGCGGAACATCGAAGGGCCGGCGTCCGAGCCGGTCGCGTACACCTCGACGACCTCCCGGTCGGTCACCCAGCGCAGGATGTCGAAGTCATGGACCAGGCAGTCCCGGTACAGGCCGCCGGAGAGCGGCAGATACGCGGCGGGCGGCGGCGCCGGGTCGGAGGTCATGGCCCGTACGGTGTGCAGCCGGCCGAGCCTGCCCGAGCGCACCACGTCACGAGCCACGGTGTACCCCGCGTCGAAGCGCCGCATGAAGCCCAGCTGGAGCTGGGTGCCGGCGGACTCGACCTCGCGCAGGGCGCCGAGCGTGCCCGGCAGATCCAGGGCGATGGGCTTCTCGCAGAAGGTGGGAAGCCCGGCGCGGGCGGCACGGGCGATGAGGTCGGCGTGGGCGGCGGTGGCGGAGGCGATCACCACGGCGTCCACGCCCCACTTGAAGATCTCGTTCGCGCTGGGCGCGGCCGTGGACCCGGTGCGCTCGGCGACCTCGGCCGCCCGAGCCGCGTCGGCATCCGCCACGACCAGTGAGCCCACTTCCCGGTGGCGGCTGAGCACGCCCGCGTGGAAGGTGCCGATACGTCCCGTTCCGATCAGTCCGATGCGCATGGCCCAAAGGTGGCGGCGGGCCCGCCACGATGTCAAGACTTTGTCCTGACAACCGAACTTCACGACTTCCCGTCAACATTCCGTGCGACTACGCTCGGCGCGTGCCCAAGCAGCCCAGACACGTGACGGACCCGTCCCTGTCTCTTCAGCTGAGCGTGGACCGCACCAGTCCGGTCCCGCTCTACTTCCAGCTGTCGCAGCAGCTGGAATCCGCCATCGAGAGAGGGACCCTCACCCCCGGCAGCCTGCTCGGCAACGAGATCGAGCTGGCCAACCGGCTCGGGCTCTCCCGCCCGACCGTCCGCCAGGCCATCCAGTCCCTCGTCGACAAGGGCCTGCTGGTGCGCCGCCGAGGCGTCGGCACCCAGGTCGTGCACAGCCAGGTCAAGCGCCCGCTTGAGCTCAGCAGCCTCTACGACGACCTGGAGGCGGCCGGCCAGCGCCCCGCGACCATCGTGCTGCGCAATGCCGTCGAACCGGCGAGTGCCGAGGTCGCGGCCGCCCTCGGGGTGGCGGAAGGCGGCGATGTCCAGTTGATTGAGCGGCTGCGGTACGCCCACGGCGAGCCGATGGCCAGGCTGCGCAACCATCTGCCCGCGGGCCTCTTCGACTGCGACACCGAGCGCCTTGAGGCCACCGGTCTGTACCGGATGATGCGCTCCGCGGGGATCACCCTGCACAGCGCCCGTCAGTCGGTCGGGGCGCGGGCCGCCACCGAGATCGAGGCCGAGCTGCTCACCGAGGCGACCGGGGCCCCGTTGCTGACCATGGAGCGCACCACCTTCGACGACACCGGCCGCGCGGTCGAGTTCGGCTCACACATCTACCGCGCCTCGCGCTACGCCTTCGAGTTCCAGCTCCTCGTCCGCCCGTGACCGGGTCCGGACCGGTGGCACTTTCGGTCACGTAAGAATGTCATTCGCGTAAGAATGTTCGGACAAAGTCTTGACGGGGTCCCGTGACCGCCGTAAAAACTCACCCAGCCGCAACCGGGCGGCCGGGAGAGAAGGCGGACCCACCATGCGTACCACCCGCACGGCAGCAGCCCTGCTCGCCGCAAGTGCCCTGGTCGTCGTCGCCGGATGCAGCAGTTCCGGCGGCAAGGAGGCCAAGGACAGCCCCTCCAAGGACGGAGACGGCGTCCCCGCCGCCACCCAGCGCCTCAAGATCGCGATGGTGACGCACTCCGGCGAGGGCGACACCTTCTGGGACATCGTCCAGAGCGGCGCCAAGGTCGCGGCCCGCAAGGACAACGTCGAGTTCCTCTACTCGGCCAACAAGGAGGGCAAGGAGCAGGCCCAGCTCGTCCAGGCGGCCATCGACCAGAAGGTCGACGGCATCATCGTGACCCTCGCCAAGCCCGAAGCCGTCCAGGACGTCGTCAAGAAGGCCGTCGCGGCCGGCATACCGGTCGTCACGATCAACTCCGGCGCCGAGTTCTCCAAGGCGGTCGGAGCACTCAGCCACATCGGCCAGGACGAGTCCGTCGCGGGCGAGGCCGTCGGCGAGGAGCTCAACAAGCGCGGCAAGAAGAAGGCCGTCTGCGTCATCCACGAGCAGGGCAACGTCTCGCTCGAAGCGCGCTGCGCCGGTGTGAAGAAGACCTTCAAGGGCACCGTCGAGAACCTCAACGTCGACGGCACCAACACACCCGCGTCCACCTCGTCCATCGAGGCGAAGCTCCAGGCGGGCAAGGACATCGACGCCGTCGTCGCCCTCGGCGCCCCGATGGCGGCCGCCGCGGTCAAGGCCAAGGACGGCGCGGGCTCCGGCGCCGAGGTCAACACCTTCGACCTCAACGCCGAAGTGGTCAAGCAGCTCAAGGCCAAGCAGATCGGCTTCGCCGTCGATCAGCAGCCCTACCTCCAGGGCTATCTCGCCATCGACGAGATCTGGCTCAACAAGGTCAACGGCAATGTGATCGGCGGCGGCAAGCCGATCCTCACCGGTCCCGCGCTGGTCACCGAGAAGGATGTGCCCGCACTGGAGAAGCTCACCGCCGACGGAACCCGATGACGTACGCGGCGTACCCGATGCCAACCCTCCGACCTGCCGTGACACATACTTGGGCGGCCGGGGCGCGTCACCACGCCCCCCGGCCGCACCGAGAAGCACAGCGAGTACGGCAAGAAGGGCACGGCGTCGTGGCTAGGGCAAGGACAGGGGTACGCGCGCTCGGCGCGGTGCTGGCAGCGGTACTCGGAGCCTCACTCGCGGGCTGCAGCAGCACCGGCGGCAAGCGCGCCGAGGACGCCCGCAAGGCGCAGGCCGCGGCCGGCAAGGCCGCTGTCACCACCCCTCGCTGGACCTTCGCGATGGTCACCCACTCGGGCGACGGCGACACCTTCTGGGACATCGTCCAGAGCGGCGCGAAGCAGGCCGCCGTCAAGGACAACATCAACTTCCTGTACTCCCACAACGACGAGGGCCAGCAGCAGGCTCAGCTCGTCCAGGCGGCCATCGACAAGAAGGTCGACGGACTGATCGTCACGCTCGCCAAGCCCGACGCGATGAAGGACGTCGTCGCCAAGGCCGAGAAGGCCGGTATCCCGGTGATCACCGTCAACTCCGGGTCCGAGCAGTCCAAGGCGTACGGAGCGCTCACCCACATCGGCCAGGACGAGACCATCGCGGGCGAGGCCGTCGGCGACGAACTCGACAAGCGGGGCAGGAAGAAGGCCCTGTGCGTGCTGCACGAGCAGGGCAACGTCGGCCATGAACAGCGCTGCGCAGGCGCGAAGAAGACCTTCGGCGGCGAGCTGCAGAACCTCTACGTCGACGGCACCAACATGCCCGACGTCCAGGCTTCCATCGAGGCCAAGCTCCAGGCCGACCACTCCATCGACGCGGTCGTCACCCTGGGCGCACCGTTCGCCGACGCCGCCGTGCAGGCGAAGAAGACCGCGGAGAGCAAGGCCGAGATCGACACCTTCGACCTCAACCCCAAGGTGGCCACCGCACTGAAGGCCGGGACGCTCGGGTTCGCCGTCGACCAGCAGCCCTATCTCCAGGGGTACCAGGCCGTGGACCTGCTGTGGCTCTACCGGTACAACGCCGATGTGCTCGGCGGCGGGCGCCCCGTCCTGACGGGACCGCAGATCATCACCAAGACGGACGCCGCCGAACTGCAGGAATACACAGAGCGGGGGAGCCGATGAGCGCGACCGCACCACCTGCCACACCGAAGAAGACCGACGAGCGGCTGCTGCGCACCTCACCCCTGCGCAAGCTGATGGGCCGGCCCGAGCTCGGCTCGGTCGTCGGCGCCGCGGCGGTCTTCATATTCTTCTCGATCGTCGCGGACTCCTTCCTGCAGGCGTCAAGCCTCTCCACCGTCCTGTACGCGGCATCGACGCTCGGCATCATGGCCGTGCCGGTCGCGATGCTGATGATCGGCGGCGAGTTCGACCTGTCGGCCGGTGTCATGGTGACCAGCTCCGCGCTGATCTCCTCGATGGTCAGCTACCAGATGACCGCGAACGTCTGGGTCGGCGTCTTTGTCTCGCTGCTGGTCACGCTGGCGATCGGGGTCTTCAACGGCTTCATGCTGACCCGGACGAAACTGCCCAGCTTCATCATCACGCTCGGCACGTTCCTGATGCTGACCGGCCTCAACCTGGGCTTCACCAAGCTGATCAGCGGCACGGTCTCCACGAAGTCCATCGCCGACATGGAGGGTTTCGCCTCGGCGAAGAAGGTCTTCGCCTCGCAGCTCACCCTCGGTGACGTCACCCTCAAGGTGACCATCCTGTGGTGGTTCGCCCTGGTCGCCCTGGCCACCTGGATTCTGCTGCGCACCCGCTTCGGCAACTGGATCTTCGCGGTCGGCGGCGGCGCGGACGCGGCCCGCGCGGTCGGTGTCCCGGTCAACAAGACCAGGATCGGCCTGTACATGGGCGTCGCCTTCGCCGCCTGGATCTCCGGCCAGCATCTGTTGTTCTCCTTCGACGTGGTGCAGTCCGGCGAAGGCGTCGGCAATGAGCTGACGTACATCATCGCGGCCGTCATCGGCGGCTGTCTGATCACCGGCGGCTACGGCTCGGCGATCGGCTCTGCCGTCGGTGCGTTCATCTTCGGCATGACCAGCAAGGGCATCGTGTACGCGGAGTGGAACCCGGACTGGTTCAAGTTCTTCCTCGGAGCAATGCTCCTTCTCGCCACCCTGCTCAACGCATGGGTCCGCAAGCGTGCGGAGGCAAGCAAATGACGGCCCTCGTCGAGCTCGACAACGTCAGTAAGTACTACGGCAACATCCGTGCCCTGGAAGGTGTCTCACTGGAGGTGCACGCCGGGGAGATCTCCTGCGTGCTCGGTGACAACGGCGCCGGCAAGTCCACGCTCATCAAGATCATCGCGGGTCTGCACCAGCACGACGCCGGAACCTTCCTCATCGAGGGCGAGCAGGCGAGCCTGGCCAATCCGCGCGAGGCGCTGGACCGGGGTATCGCCACCGTCTACCAGGACCTCGCCGTCGTACCGCTGATGCCGGTCTGGCGGAACTTCTTCCTCGGCTCCGAGCCGACGAGGGGTACCGGTCCCTTCAAGCGGCTCAACGTCGACCTGATGCGCAAGACGACCCGTTCCGAGCTGCTGCGCATGGGCATCGACCTGCGCGATGTCGACCAGCCCATCGGCACGCTGTCGGGCGGCGAGCGCCAGTGCGTGGCCATCGCCCGGGCCGTCTACTTCGGCGCGAAGGTCCTGGTCCTCGACGAGCCGACCGCGGCGCTGGGTGTGAAGCAGTCCGGCGTGGTGCTGAAGTATGTGGCGGCGGCACGGGACGCGGGGCTGGGTGTCGTGCTGATCACGCACAACCCGCATCACGCGTATTTGGTCGGGGACCGCTTCGTACTGCTCAAGCGGGGCACGATGTCGGCCACGCACACCAAGAGCTCGGTGACGCTGGACGAACTGACGCGTCAGATGGCGGGCGGCAGCGAGCTGGAGGACCTGCGGCACGAGCTGGCGAGGGCGCCGGTGCCGACGCATCTCGGGGGCCACCCGGTGAAGGGCGAGCCCCCGTCCTCCTAGGTCCTGTCCGGCCGATCTTGCCGGGCTCGATCGACCGGACAGGACCTAGCGCCTGCGGCGGGGCTGAATTCAGCCCCGCCGGCGTTTGAGGCGCCGGGGTCCGGGGGCGGAGCCCCCGGTGAACGGCACTCCGACCCGCCGGGTGGCAGAATCGGCCCCGGTGGGCGCTGCCCATCGCCGGGGACATGACAGCCGTCGGCCCCCGCCCCCGAGACCCCGCAGGGACATGAGCACCTACCGCGACTTCGCGAACCGCGGCTCCGCCCGCGCCACCGTCCTGAAGACCGTCGGCACCCGCGAGCGGCGCTCGCATCTCACCGCGCCCCGCGTCCCGACCGTCGGCATCGACATCGGCGGTACGAAGGTGATGGCGGGCGTCGTCGACGCCGACGGCGTGATCCTGGAGAAGCTCCGGACGGAGACGCCGGACAAGTCCAAGAGCCCCAAGGTCGTCGAGGACACCATCTGCGAGCTGGTCCTCGACCTCTCCGACCGGCACGATGTGCACGCCGTCGGCATCGGCGCGGCCGGCTGGGTCGACGCCGACCGCTCCAAGGTCCTCTTCGCACCCCATCTCGCCTGGCGCAACGAGCCCCTGCGCGACGCCCTCTCGGCCCGGCTCGCCGTCCCCGTCCTGGTCGACAACGACGCCAACACCGCCGCCTGGGCCGAGTGGCGCTTCGGTGCGGGCCGTGGCGAGGACCATCTCGTCATGATCACCCTCGGTACGGGGATCGGCGGCGCGATCCTGGAGGACGGCCGGGTGAAGCGGGGCAAGTACGGAGTGGCGGGTGAGTTCGGTCATATGCAGGTCGTGCCCGGCGGCCACCGCTGCCCCTGCGGCAACCGCGGCTGCTGGGAGCAGTACAGCTCCGGCAACGCGCTGGTGCGCGAGGCCCGCGAGCTCGCCGCCGCCGACTCCCCGGTCGCACACAGCCTCATCGAGCGCGTCGGCGGCAACGTCCACGAGATCACCGGACCGGTCATCACCGAGCTCGCCCGCGAGGGCGACGCCATGTGCGTCGAGCTCTTCCAGGACATCGGCCAGTGGCTCGGCATCGGAATCGCCAATCTCGCGGCCGCCCTGGACCCCTCCTGCTTTGTCATCGGCGGCGGTGTCAGTGCGGCCGACGACCTGCTCATCGGCCCTGCCCGGGATGCTTTCCGCAGGCATCTCACCGGCCGCGGCTACCGACCCGAGGCGCGGATCGTCAAGGCCGAGCTCGGCCCCGAGGCAGGTATGGTCGGTGCGGCCGACCTCGCGCGGCTCGTCGCCCGCCGCTTCCGGCGCGCGAACCGGCGCCGCGTGGAGCGCCACGAGCGGTACGAGCGCTATGCGCAGGCCATCCGTAACTCGAGCACCACCCGCCCCACCCAGGAACCGTAGTCATGACCGTGCCCCGCCAGTCCACCTCCCCGGACGAGAATGCCCACCCTCCCGAGGACCACCGCCATATGGTCCGCCGTCGCTGGCTGACGGCGATCATCATCGTGCTCCTCGTCGGCATCCCGGCCGGCTATCTGGTGATCTCCGCGGAGCAGAGCCGTGACAGCGGCCGGGACAAGGAGTCGGAGTCCTCGGCCACCGGCCTGCGGAACACCTGGCCGTCCCAAATGAAGCGCCGCGTCTTCGAGGTGCCGATCCCGGAGAAGTCCACGCACGTCGCGTACTACGAGACGAGCAACTGGAAGACCAGCCGGCTGTACGTGCAGTTCCGTACGACCTCCGCCGGGCTCGACCAGTTCCTCAAGGGCGTCGGCACGAGCCGCGCGCAGCTCGACGACGGTGAGATCAGCATCGGCGCGCGCGACGCCGAGACCGTCCACTGGACCTTCGGCGCGAGCGAGGGCGAGTGGGCGGGCACCAGCCATCCGCAGAAGGACCCGCGCCCCACCCAGGACATCACCGTCGACCTGTCCGACAGATCCCACCCTGAGGTCTTTGTCGTATCGACTGCGACCCCCTGACCGGAGCCCGTGCCTCCAGTCATTACCGTGGAGCGGGTGAGTGAGACGCAGACGCCCCCGAAGACCTTGCAGTACCGGATAGACGGTCCGGACGACGCCCCCGTACTCATCCTCGGTCCCTCCCTGGGGACCACATGGCACATGTGGGACCGGCAGATCGCCGATCTCTCCCGCCAGTGGCGGGTGTTCCGGTTCGATCTGCCGGGCCACGGCGGCGCCCCCGCCCACCCGGCGACCGCTGTCGCCGAGCTCGCCGACCGGCTGCTCGCGACCCTCGACGAGCTGGGCATCCAGCGCTTCGGGTACGCCGGCTGCTCCATCGGCGGCGCGGTCGGCATCGAGCTGGCGCTGCGCCACCCGCACCGCGTGGCTTCCCTCGCGCTGGTCGCCGCATCGCCGCGGTTCGGGACCGCCGACGAGTTCCGCCAGCGCGGAGTGATCGTGCGCACCAACGGCCTGGACCCGGTGGCCCGCAGCGCGCCCGAGCGCTGGTTCACCCACGGCTTCGCCGCCACCCAGCCCGCGATCGTCGAGTGGGCCGTCCAGATGGTCCGCACCACCGACCCGGGCTGCTACATCGCCGCCTGCGAGGCGCTCGCGGCCTTCGACGTACGCGCCGAACTCGGCCTCGTCGGCGTCCCGACCCTCGTCCTGGTCGGCTCCGAGGACCAGGTCACCGGGCCCGCCGAGGCCCGCACCCTGGTGGCGGGCATACCCGACGCCCGGCTCGCGCTCGTGCCCGGCGCATCGCACCTCGCACCCGTCGAGCAGCCCGCCGCTGTCACCGACCTTCTCCTGCGCCACTTCTCCACCGCCTGGCAGACTGCATCCGATTCAACGACGGGCTTGACCGCGATCCCGGCGCCGCCGGTCGTGCCCGCCCTCTCCGCCCCGGTCGCGCCCATCGGCGAGATCGCCCCCGCCCTGCCCGGGCAGCCCGAGGCGGTGCAGCACGGGCGCCCCGACCCGTACATCGCCGGGATGAAGGTGCGCCGAGAGGTCCTCGGCGACGCGCACGTCGACCGGGCCACGTCCGCCGCCGACGACTTCACCGGTGACTTCCAGGAGCTGATCACCCGCTACGCCTGGGGCGAGGTCTGGACCCGCGAGGGCCTCGACAGACGCACCCGCAGCGTGGTGACGCTCACCGCCCTGGTCGCGGGCGGGCACCTGGACGAGCTCGCCTTCCACACCCGCGCGGCCCTGCGCAACGGGCTCACCCCCGCCGAGATCAAGGAAGTCCTGATCCACGCGGCCGTGTACTGCGGCGTCCCGGCGGCGAACTCCGCCTTCCGCGTCGCCCACGCCGTCATCCAGGAGGAGACCACTCCCAAGGCGTAGCAGGATGGGGGCATGAGGCTCATGAAGAAGACGCATTCCTGCATCCGCCTGGAGAAGGACGGGCAGACGCTCGTCATCGATCCCGGCACCTTCAGCGAACAGGACGCCGCCATCGGCGCGGACGTCATCCTGGTCACGCACGAGCACCTCGACCACTTCAACGAGGACCGGCTCAGGGCCGCCCTGGAAGCGAACCCGGGCGCCGGGATCTGGACCCTGCGGAGCGTCGCCGAGAAGATCTCGGCGGCGTTCCCGGGCCGCGTCCACACCGTCGGCCACGGCGACACCTTCACGGCCGCCGGGTTCGACGTGCAGGTGCACGGAGAGCTGCACGCCGTGATCCACCCGGACATCCCGCGGATCACCAACGTCGGCTATCTGGTGGACGGTTCGGTCTTCCACCCCGGCGACGCCCTCACCGTCCCCGACCATCCGGTCGAGACGCTGATGCTCCCCGTGCAGGCCCCGTGGAGCAAGATCTCCGAGGTCATCGACTACGTGCGCGAGGTGAAGCCGCGCCGTGCCATCGACATTCACGACGCCCTGCTCACCGATCTTGCCCGGCCGGTCTACGACCGGCAGATCGGCGAGCTCGGCGGCGCGGACCACGGCAGGCTGACCCCGGGCGAGACCACCGAGCTGTGACGGCCCCACCCGTGACTGTCAGACCGCCCGGCTAGGCTTCTTCGCATGCGCATCGCCACGTGGAACGTCAACTCGATCACCGCCCGACTGCCGCGGCTGCTGGCCTGGCTGGAGAACAGCGGCACGGACGTGCTGTGTATCCAGGAGACCAAGACCACCGAGGAGCAGTTCCCCTCCGACGAGCTGCGCGAGCTCGGCTACGAGTCGGCGGTCCACGCCACCGGCAGGTGGAACGGCGTGGCGCTGGTCTCCCGGGTCGGTCTCGACGACGTGGTCAAGGGCCTGCCCGGCGGCCCGGCGTACGAGGATGTGCAGGAGCCCCGGGCGATCTCCGCGACCTGCGGCCCGGTCCACGTCATGTCGGTGTACGTGCCGAACGGCCGCGAGCCCGGCCACGCGCACTACGCGTACAAGCTGCAGTGGTTCGAGGCCCTGAAGGCGGCGGTCGCATCCGACGCGGCGGCCGACCGCCCCTTCGCGGTCCTCGGTGACTTCAATGTCGCTCCGACCGACGACGACGTCTGGGACCGGGAGTTCTTCGAGGGGCAGACGCATGTCACCGCGCCCGAGCGGGCGGCGCTCACCGCGCTCCGGGCGGCGGGCCTGAGCGATGTCGTGCCGCGCCCCCTCAAGTACGACCACCCGTTCACGTACTGGGACTACCGCCAGCTGTGCTTCCCCAAGAACCGCGGTATGCGCATCGACCTGGTCTACGGCAATGGTCCGTTCGCCCAGGCGGTCAAGGACAGTTACGTCGACCGTGAGGAGCGCAAGGGCAAGGGCGCGTCGGACCACGCGCCGGTCGTTGTGGATCTGGACATCTGACGTCGGTTGACGCGCGCCCTGTGGTGCGCTGGACGGCAGGGATGCGAGGCTGAGCGGTATGAACATCCCTTTCTTGGACAACTGGCTCAAGCGGCACGACGCCGAGCAGGTGCACGGCGACGCCTCCGTCGAGTACGACCCGGAGCGCGCGGCGGCCATTGCCGAGCTGCTCTCGGAGTGTGAGCTGCTGCGTGTCCGAGCAGGGCAGGCCGGGCTCGAACTGGACGACACCCCGGCTTCGTTGGCCGCCCTCGATCAGCTCCCGCCGCGCTGGCGAGACGACCCGGAGGAGCTGCCCTGGCTGGGCAATGACGCGGGTCTGTACCTCGGCACCGTGATCGTCCGCACGGTCCGCGGAGCGGTCTGGCACATCTGGCCGGGCGGCCATCCCGTGGTGCGGCTCGCCTCCGGCCGCGAGATCAGCGTGGTGGAGGCGGGCCTGGACTGGGCGGTCAACGGAGCGCCCCAGCTGTCCCAGGTGTACGCAGAGGCCGCAGAGGCCTGAGCTGCATGTACGTCATTAATACGGCTTATGCCCTATTTATGCGTGTCGAGTGTGAAGTCCCTTGCCGGGCTGGATAGTTTGCGCTGACCTCGACACAGCCGAGAGTGGGTAGGGCAGCGTATGGTCGTCGATCCGTTGATCGAGCTGCGTGACGTCAACAAGTACTACGGACAGTTGCACGTGCTGCAGGACTGACGGGGGGTGCAGGACCCATGACGCAACATCCGATTCACCCGGGCCGCGGCGCTGTCGCCCGCGCGGGACGGGAACCCTGCCGTCGGCAGGCCCCCCGGCCACCGGATCTCGACTACGATATGCCGTTCATCCCCGTGATGACGGTGATCTCCCCGCAACCGGAGGCCGTGGGTCCAGCCCCGGCCGAACCAGGGACGCTGCTGCCGGACGGGGGACCCCCCGCAGCCCCCTGGCCGTAGGGGGAGCAGCAGCTCAGGGCCATTCCCGCCCGGCAGCAGCCGGTGATCACTTCTCGCGCAGCGGGACCGACAGATATGACGGGTCGGCTGCGGACGAGGAGAAGGTCAGCTGCGCGCCGGACGGGTTGTGCTCGATGTAGAGCGGGTCGACAGTGTCGACGACCAGGGCGAGACGGTGGCCGGCCGGGACGTCGTAGGCGGTGGAGAAGAGCTCCAGGTCGACGGCGAACGGCTTTCCGGGTGTCCTGCCGTGGAAGGTGTACGGCGCATTGCTGACCAGCTTGCCGAGGCCGAGCGGGCCCACGTCGTAGAGGTATGCGACGAGGGTGCCGCTCTCCTTGGTGCTTGTGACCGTGGTGTGCAGCGCCGCCGTACCCCGGATGTGCTGCTCGGAGCCGTACCGCTCGGACTGCCAGACGGCGGCGAAGGCGCGCGGGAGCAGCGGGATCGACGCCATCGGGGGCAGCTTGGCGAACTGGTCCAGGATGCTCGACAGGAAGATGACCCCGCCGTTGGCGCCCGAGTCGATATTGGCGAAGATCTTCTTGGAGCCGTCGAGACCGATCTTGCGCTCGGTCGCGGCCACCGACTTCCAGTCGGGGTAGTTCTCGTATTCGCCGGTGGAACGGGACTTGATACGGACCGGCTGCTCGCGGTCGACGCCGTTGTCGACGCCCTTGAGGTAGTGGTCGAGCCACCGATGGGCGCTGGTCCAGGTGTCGTTGGGCAGACCGAGCAGACCGGGGCCCTCGGCCGTCGCATGGTCGCCGGGCCGGAACTCCAGGCGCTTGGGGCCGGTGAGCTTCTCGTAGAAGTCGGCGTACTGGTTGGGCGGGAAGATCGTGTCGCCCCAGGCGTTGCCGAGCATGATGGCGGCGCCGTTGGAGTTGATCCGGTCCAGATAGGTGGCGGGGGAGCGCTTCTTCCCCCAGGCGATCATCTCCTGCTCCTTGGCGAGGTTGGAGGAGAAGAAGTCCGCCGTGATCCGCTGGAACTCCTCGCTCGGCCGGCCGGTGACATATCCCGCCCCCGCGAGCAATGCCGTGGCCTGCAGATGCTGGGTGCGGCCGCTGTAGATGGACTCGACGAGGTCGGCCCAGCCGCTGAGCGCCGCGACCGCCTTGATCCGCTTGTCGTGGCCGGCGGCCAGCAGGCAGATGCCGGCGCCGTACGAGACTCCGGCCATGCCGACCTTGGCGGGGTCGGCGGGGGTGTTCGCGAGCGCCCAGTCGATCACCTTGGAGGCATCGGTGACGTCGGGCGGCCCGGCCACCTCGATGTAGCCGCCCGACTGCCAGAAGCCGCGGGCGTTGTAACTCACCACGACATAGCCCGAGTCGGCGAGCTGCTTGGCCTGGGCGATGTATTCGATCTGGGGCAGGCCCCAGCTCGTGGGCAGCACGATCACGGGGTACTTGCGCGTGCCGTCCGCGCCCGCGGGCGTGACGACATTGGCCTTGAGTACGGTGCCGCCGTCACCCGCGATGTCGACGAACCGTACGTCCGGGGCGGCGGATTGGGCCTGAACAGCGGTCGTCGGGGCGGCGGGTGCCACCCCGGCGGCCACCCCGGCGGCCACCCCGGCGGCCGCCCCGACGGCCGGTCCGGCGAGAAGTGCGACGGAGACCGTACCGATCGCGGTCGTACGCAGAGCCTTGCGCGACTGTCCCACGGGTCACTCCTCACTCGTGTCACTGCAAAGTGACCCGACGGTAACCGGGAGGACTTACCTGAGGTAACTCCCCGGTAAGTTACGCGTGGGTAACGATTATTGGACATGGCGTCAGTTGGCCCGTGGGGCGGGGCGCGGAGCGGGGCTCAGCGCAGAGCGCTCTTCGCCTGCCACTCGCTCCAGGACAGATTCCACTCGCCATAGCCGTTGTTGAGGGCCTGCGTGCCCTTGGCGTCGTCGCCGGTAACCTCGAACGGGTCGCCCACCTGCACCTGGTCGTAGACCCATCGGGCGTCGGCGTCGCTCATGCCGATGCAGCCCGATGACCTGTTGGCGCTGCCGAAGTACCCGGCGTTCCACGGTGCGGCGTGCGCGTACATCCCCGACCAGGTCAGCCGCATCGAGTAGTCGACCATCTTGTCGTAGGCATCGCCCAGTCCCACGGTCTCGGAGCGCATGTTGATCGTGCCCTCCTTCGACATCAGGACGGTCCTGCCGCGCCACGACGCCTTCTCGCCGCCGGGCGTGCCCGCCGACATCGGGACGTCCTTGATCTCCTGGCCGTCCCGCACCAGCTTCAGCCGGTGGTTGTCGAGGTCGACCTTGACGATCTGGTTCTTGCCGACGGTGAGGTTCGTCGTGTAGTCGCGGACGAACCATCCGCCGCCCGCGCCCGAGTCGATGCCGTTCAGATCGGCATTCAGGGTGACTTTGGTGTCCGGCTTCCAGTACTCCTTGGGGCGCCAGTCGGCCCGGTCCTTGCCCGACCAGTCCTGCATCCAGCCCCAGGAGCCCTCCGTCCTGTTGGACGTGGTGACCTTCAGGTGCTTTTCCACCTCGGCCTTGTTCTTCACCGGGTGGTCGAAGACGATCGACAGCGGCTGGGCGATGCCCACCATGGAATTCTTGCCCGGGACCAGCGTCAGTTTGTTGACGGTGTCCGGCCGGGCGGTGGTGAAGTCGGCTTTGGCGCTTCCTCCCCTTTCGTCCTTCGCCTCGACGGTGTAGCTGGTGCCGGGTACGGCAATGCGGTCGGAGGTCCAGGACTTCTTGTCGGCGGATATCCGGCCGGTCAGCCGAGCTCCTTTGGAGTCGATGACCGTGACCTCCGTCAGCTTCCCCTCGGTCAGTGTCACCTTCACCGGTACGCCCGCCCCGGCCTGCTTGCCCTGGAGATTGACGGAGATCACAGCCTTCGCCGGAGCGGCGCCGACTTCCGCCGCGGCCGGGGCGGAGCCGCCGCCGGAACAGGCGGTGAGAGCGGCGGTCAGGACCGCCGTGCCGGCGATCGCGGCGTTACGTATACGGCTCAACTGGAAAACCTCCGATGCGATCTCTGTCGCGAATAGAGAGTCCGGACCGCCCCAACGGGTTGCGGAAGATCCTGGATTTCCCGGGTAGATCCGGTGTGACAAGAAACGCAACGGAAAGGGGCTTTGGTCCCTGGGAATCGCCCCTTGTTACCCCCTGGTTTTCTCGTGGGCGGGGCGGCAGGCTCGCACCATGGACACGACGACGGATCGGACGACCCTGCGACTGCGGCTGAGACGGCGGGTGGAGTGGGTGCCCGTCGCCGCGCTCGTGCTGCTCGTCGCGTGGGGCATCTCCGTGGCAGCGATCGTCGACGGACCCAACGGCATCGCAGGCGGCATCGCCCTGTCGGTAGTCGGCGTGCCCGTCGCCGTCATCGCGCTGAGCTGCGCCGGGCATCTGGTGCGGCCGCTCGGGGTGACCGTCGACGCGGACGGATTGACCGTACGGCTGCCGACCTGGCCTGTCAGAACTGTGCCCTGGTCCGAGATGCGAGGTGTGAGTGCTTCGTCCCCGTATATCCTTCTCGACTGCGACGC
Organism: Streptomyces sp. NPDC005408; assembly: GCF_040606445.1. Lineage (NCBI taxonomy): Bacteria > Bacillati > Actinomycetota > Actinomycetes > Kitasatosporales > Streptomycetaceae > Streptomyces > Streptomyces sp. NPDC005408. Next base: position 92,395 of record NZ_JBEXEX010000008.1, read on the forward strand.
TCCCGTGGGGAAGCTGCCGCGCACCTGCCGACTGCGGGCCGCCTACCGCAGACTCGCACCGGAACTGGAGCGTCCCGGCGGCGACGGGCTCTGTTTCGAGACACAGGTCTTCGATGTCGAGGCAGCCGAACTGCTGGATGCCATCAGGCAGTACGCGCCGACAGGGCTCACGATCACCGACGATGCAGGTCGGTAGCGAGCTCCCCGCATGAATCCGCGTACGACAATGCCTGCATGACGAGGCCCGAAGAGCGCGAGCCCGATCCCGGCGTGCCCGATGTCTTCGATCCGCGGATCTACGCCGCCGGTCTGCCGCACGCCGCCTTCCGCGAACTCCGCGAGCGCCACCCGGTCGCCTGGCAGCAGGAGTACGAAGTCCTCGGCTGGCCCCCAGGACCCGGCTTCTGGGCCGTCACCCGTCACGCCGACGTCGTCCGGGTCCTCAAGGACGCCGGGACCTTCTCGTCCCACCTCGGTGCCACCCAGATCCGTGACCCCGACCCGGCCGACCTGCCTTTCATCCGCCGCATGATGCTCAACCAGGACCCGCCCGGCCACGGACGGCTGCGGCGGCTGGTGAGCCGTGCCTTCACCCCGGGGCGTATCGACCGCTTCACCACGGCCGCGCGGGACCGCGCCCGCCAACTGCTCACCGCCGCACGGGACATGGGCCCCATCGTCGATCTGGTCACCGCCGTCACCGACGACTATGCCCTGCTCAACCTCTCCGATCTGCTGGGCGTCCCGGAGAGCGACCGCGGGCTGCTGCTCAAGTGGACCGAGCGCGTCATCGCCTACCAGGACCCCGACGAGCCGCCGGTGCTCGGGCCGGACGGCCGCCCGGTCAACCCCCGCTCACCGGCCATGCTCCAGGAGATGTTCAGCTACGCCCAGCAGCTCGCCGCGTACAAGAGGCGCAACCCCGCCGACGACGTGATGACCTCGCTCGCGCAGTGGGAACTCTCCGACGCGGAGCTGGAGATGTTCTTCTTCCTGCTGACGGTCGCAGGCAACGACACCGTCCGCAGTGCCGCACCGGGCGGGTTTCTGACGCTGGCCGAGCACCCGGACGAACAGCTCAGGCTGCGTGCGGGTGAGGTGGACCTGGACCGTGCTGTCGACGAACTGCTGCGCCGCCACCCGCCCGTACTCAGCTTCCGCCGCACCGCGACCCGCGACACCACGCTCGCCGGGCAGCACATCAGCAGCGGCGACAAGGTCGTCGTCTTCCACGCATCCGCCAACTACGACGAGCGGGTCTTCGACCAGCCGTACGGGCTCGACCTCGGCCGTTCCCCGAATCCGCATGTCTCCTTCGGCGACGGCCCGCACGTCTGTCTCGGCGCCCACTTCGCCCGGCTCCAGCTGCGAGTCCTCCACGAAGAGGCGATCGATCTGCTGCCACCCCTGGTGATGGCGGGCCCGCCGCGGCGGCTGCTCTCCAACTTCATCAACGGCGTCAAGTCGCTGCCGCTGGCGCTGACTTAGGTCGCGGCGCGGTGGGAGCTGCGCGCGGCGGGGACGGGCGTCTGCGCCGTGCGGGTCACATCGGCGACCAGCTCGACGACATCGGGGCCGTACGCCTGGGAGTTGACGACCTTCAGCAGCAGGCAGAAGCTGCTGTTGCCGTGCTTGCGGGCGAGCTTCTCGTGGTGTCGCGAGAGATAGCGGGTGGCCGCCTGGTTGGTGATGGCCCGCTGGCCGCAGAAGAGGAAGACGGGCCGGGCGTCCTGCCCTGCCGTGAGCCGTGCCAGCAGGACGTACTCCGAGACGCCCGGTTCCATGCGGTAGCGGTCCGAACCGATCTGGAACGCGCCCTGGTCGGGGCCGGGCTCCGGATCTGTGTTGATCTTCACGCCGGGCAGCAGCGAGTGCAGATGCGCGGCCATCCGGCGGTTGGAGAACGGACCGCCGACACAGAATTCCGTGCGCTCGCCGAAGCCCTGCTGGGCTATGTCATGCCAGATGATCTGCGCGTTCGCCCCGCAGTCCTTGATCAGCGCGGAGAGTTCGAGCAGCGCGAAGACGTCGAATCGGTGCACGGATCCGTCCCGGCCGGCCTCGCGATTGACGACGAGCAGCGATTCGGAGTTCCCGGGCAGCCCGAAGAAGTCCTGCTTGCGCCGGAGTCTGCGCCGCCACAGATAGGTACGGGCGAGCCAGCCGAGGGTGGCACTGATGCCGGCGGCCACCACGCCGAGCACGATGTTGCGTACGTCGTCAGTCATGGGCGCGCATGTTAGCGGTGTTTGCGGACCGTTGTTCGAGGCGGTCCTGACGGGGCGGTGGCGGTGAAGTTACAGTGCGCGGACGTACGTTGACTGGAGGTACGGATGCGTCGCTCAACCGCACGAAATGTGTCGGTTCTGGCCGTTGCCGCGGCTGTGGTCTCGATCGGAGCGGCGGCCCCACCCCCGCAATCACCGCCCCCCACGCCACCGGTCAAGACTCCGGTGGCCGCCGGGTACGGAGGCGCGGTCGCGAGCGTCGACGCGGATGCTTCGGCGGCGGGCATCGAGGTGCTGCGACACGGCGGCAACGCCGTGGACGCGGCGGTCGCCACCGCAGCCGCGCTCGGCGTCACCGAGCCGTACTCCGCGGGCATCGGCGGCGGCGGCTTCTTCGTCTACTACGACGCCAGGTCGCGCACGGTCCGCACCATCGACGGCCGCGAGACAGCGCCCCGCACCGCCGACGCATCCCTCTTCCTCGAGAACGGCAAGCCGATCCCCTTCGAGGAGGGCGTCACCAGCGGTCTCGGCGTCGGCACCCCCGGCACCCCGGCAACCTGGGACACCGCGCTCGACGCCTGGGGCAGCAGACCGCTGCGGCAACTGCTGAAACCGGCCGAGCGGCTGGCGAAGGACGGCTTCACCGTCGACGCGACCTTCCGCTCCCAGACCGAGGCCAACCAGGCGCGCTTCGCGGACTTCCCGGACACGGCGAAGCTCTTCCTGCCGGGCGGGCAGCTGCCGGTGGTCGGCTCCGTCTTCAAGAACCCTGACCTGGCGCGTACGTACAAGGAACTGGGGCGCGAGGGCGTCGGCGCCCTCTACCGCGGCGAGATCGCGGAGGACATCGTCAGCACCGTACGCAAGCCGCCGGTGGCCGCGGGCGCCAAGCGGAACGTACGGCCCGGCGATCTGACGGAGAAGGACCTGCGGTCGTACGAGACGGTCCGGCGCGCGCCCACCAAGCTCGCCTACCGCGGTCTCGACGTGTACGGCATGGCACCCGCGTCCTCGGGCGGCACGAGCGTCGGCGAGGCGCTCAACATCCTTGAGCGGACCGACCTTTCGAAGGCCACGCAGGCGCAGTATCTGCACCGCTTCATCGAGGCGAGCCGGATTGCGTTCGCCGACCGCGGGCGCTGGGTCGGGGACCCTGCCTTCGAGGACGTGCCGGTGAAGGAGCTGCTGTCGCAGCAGTTCGCGGACAGCCGCGGCTGCCTGATCAAGGACGACGCGGTGCTCACCAGCCCGCTGGCCCCGGGCGACCCGCGCAAGCCCCAGGCGTGCGGCAGTTCGGGCACCGCGGCCCCCACCACCTACGAGGGTGAGAACACCACCCATCTGACGGCCGCAGACAAGTGGGGCAACGTCGTCGCCTACACACTGACGATCGAGTCGACCGGCGGCAGCGGCATCACCGTGCCAGGCCGCGGATTCATCCTCAACAACGAGCTGACCGACTTCTCCTTCGCCCCCGCGAACCCCGCGGTCCACGACCCGAATCTGCCGGGCCCGGGCAAGCGCCCGCGCTCGTCCATCTCGCCCACGATCGTGCTCGACCACGGCCGTCCGGTCCTCGCGGTCGGCTCGCCGGGCGGCGCGACGATCATCACGACGGTGCTCCAGACGCTGACGGGCCATCTGGACCGGGGCCTGCCGCTGGTCGACGCGATCGCGGCGCCGCGCGCCAGCCAGCGCAACCAGACGACGACGGAGCTGGAGCCCGCGCTGTGGAACAGCCCGCTGCGCGCCGAGCTGGAGGCCATCGGCCATGCCTTCCGGCAGAACCCGGAGATCGGCGCGGCGACGGGCATCCAGCGACTGCCCGACGGGCGGTGGCTCGCGGCGGCCGAGAAGGTCCGCAGGGGCGGCGGATCCGCGATGGTGGTCCACCCCAGCGGTGGGGCGGGCTGAGTAACCCGCTCGGCGGATCGCCGGACGCGCAGGGCCGAGTAACCCGTCCGGCGGCCTGCCGGACGCACCGGGCCCGTGAACGGGTAGGGAGCCTTTCGGACACTTCCGGAACTTTCGGACAGAAAGGCTCCCTGTGCGCATTCGACATACCGCTTTCGCGGCAGCCGCCGGTTCCGCGCTGCTCGCGACTGCCGTGCTGCCCGCCGCCGCCCTCGGTCAACCTCACTCCGTCCGGCAGGCCCCGGCAGGCCGGGAGGGCACGGTGGAGGCTGCCTCCCTGCTTGCGAAGGTCCAGGGCTGCACGCAGATCTCGAAGGGCTTGTACCGCAAGGATGCGGGCGCGTCCGCGACCGTCCGGGTCTGCCAGAAGAAGGGCGCGGTGTTCTGGAAGGCGGACATGGACATCGACTGCGACGGCAAGCGCACCACGAAGTGCAACTCCACGACCGACCCGTGGTTCCAGAACGCCACCGCCTTCCAGCAGTCCGACGGCACGCCGCTGAACGCCGAGAAGCTGCCGTTCATCGTGGTGCCGACGGCGAGCCCGATCTGGGACTACCGCACCTCCGCCGTCATGGGCGGGACGGTCGCCGCCGTCATCTACAACAACCGTGTGCAGTACGCGGTCGTGGGTGACACGGGCCCCAGCGGGATCATCGGCGAGGCCTCCTACGCCACCGCCGAGGCCCTCGGCATCAATCCCGACCCGAAGGTCGGCGGAGTCGCGTCGGGAGTCACGTACATCCTGTTCACGAACACGCGGGTGGCGCCGATCGAGAGCCACAGTGGCGCCGTGATCCTCGGCGAAGCCCTCGCCGAGGAATTTCTGCTGAACAACTAGGTCCTGTCCGGTCGATCGGGCCGGATCAGTGAGCGGCCCGCCGCGGAGCGACTGACGACAACGCGGCGTGGGGGCACCTCCCGTGCCCGAAGGGCTACGGAGGAGTGCGTGCCAGGGCACGCGAGCCCGGCAAGATCGGCCGGACAGGGCCTGGGGCGACCTGGGTTGGGCTCCTACAGCGCGGTGAGGATGCGCGGGCCGTCGTCCGTGATGGCAACGGTGTGCTCGGCGTGGGAGGCCCTGCTGCCGTCCGCCGTACGCATCGTCCAGCCGTCGCCCGCCGTGTAGTGGCCGTCCGTGCCGCCGCCGATCACCATCGGCTCGATCGCGAGCACCATGCCGTGGCGCAGCGGCATACCGCGGCCCGGACGGCCCTCGTTCGGGACGCCCGGGTCCTCGTGCATGTGGCGGCCCACGCCATGGCCGCCGAAGCCGTCCGGGATGCCGTACCCCGCCGAGCGGCACACTCGGCCGACGGCGTGGGCGATGTCGCCGATGCGGTTGCCGACGACGGCCGCCGCGATGCCCGCCTCCAGGGCCTCTTCGGCCGTGGCGATCAGGCGCACGTCCTCGGGGCGGGCCCGGCCGACGGTGAAGCTGACGGCCGAGTCGCCGACCCAGCCGTCGAGGACCGCACCGCAGTCGATGCTCACCAGGTCGCCGTCGTGCAGCCGGTAGTCGTCGGGGATGCCGTGCACGATCGCGTCGTTGACGGAGGTGCAGATGACAGCGGGGAAGGGGGTCGGTGCCCAGCTGGGGCGGTAGTCGAGGAAGGGCGATCCGGCTCCGGCCTCGGCGATGACCGCGCGGGCGGCGCCGTCCAGGTCCCGCAGGCTGACGCCGACGGCCGCGGCCTCGCGGACCGCGGTGAGTGCCTGGGCCACGATGCGGCCGGCCTCGCGCATCGCCTCGATCGACGTATCGGTCTTGATCTCTACCATGCCAATTACTATACCGGTTGTGCCGGTATTGGAATACCGGCATTACAATAACGGCATGGTGCGCACCCCTCTCACTCCGGAAGAGCGCGAACGCGGCGAGCGGCTCGGTCAGTTGCTGCGCCGGGCGCGCGGCGACCGCAGCATGGTGGAGGTGGCTGCGGCGGCCGGGCTGTCGGCCGAGACCCTGCGCAAGATCGAGACGGGGCGGGCGCCGACTCCTGCCTTCTTCACGGTGGCCGCGGTGGCTGCGGTGCTCGGGCTGTCGATGGACGAGCTGGCGGTGAGCTGCGCGCTTACGCCTGCGGCCTGAAGGTTTAGGCCGCCTGCGGCGGGCTTTCCCCTACCCGCCCCTTCCCTGAACCGGGGGCTCCGCCCCCGGTCCCCCGCGCCTCAAACGCCGGCGGGGCTGAATTTCAGCCCGTCCGGCGATTGAGGACATGCGGCCGAAGGTCGCATACGGGGTCTGGGGCTTGCCCCAGTTCGGGAAGGGGTGGGTAGGGGAAAGCCCCCGCAGGGCCCGGGCTAGTCCGACACCGCGAGCTGAATCCCCCTGTGCCGCGGCCGTTCGATCTCGTCCAGCAGCGCGATCGCCAGATCCGCGTGCGCGATATGGCCCGGGCCCTCGATCACCCGGCCCTCGGCCGTGCGGTAGCGGCCGGTACGCGGACCCGCCTGGTCCAGATCCATCGGCGGCACCACCATCAGCCAGTCCAGCCCCGCCGCCGTCTCGCGCAGGGTCTCGAACTCCGCGGCATGGCCCTGGCTGAAGAGCCGGTAGGGCTCGGGAAAGTCCGGCGCGTCCATGATGCGTACACCCGGCGCGGTCTCCAGCGTCGACGCGATGCCCAGCGTCAGAAACCGGCGCACACCCGCCTTCGTCAGGCCTGACACCATCGCCTTCGCCGCCGCGACGAAGAACTCCTCGGACGGCATGTCCAGCCGGGCGGAGGCATTGATCGCGGCGTCGTGGCCCGCCGCCAGTCCGGCGACCGACCCGGCGTCCGTCGCATCCCCGCGCACCAACGTGACGCCGTCCGCCGCGAGATCGCGGTACTTGGCGGGATCGCGCACCACCGCCGTCACCGCGTGGCTCCTTGCCGCCGCCTCCGCAACGGCCGCCCGGCCGACCCGTCCGCCTGCTCCGAAAACAATGATTTCGCTCATGCCGGGACGGTAGAGCGGGGATCCCTGGTTACTGCAAAGGTACTGAGCCGCCAACGGGAGGACGGACACGATGAGAGAGCCGCTGCGGGCCGACATGTTCGCGGATCCGGACTGCTCGGGTCGGCTTCAGCCGATCCGCTTCGGCGACAAGTGGTCCGGAATGGTGCTGCGCTGCCTGGAGGACGGCCCGCGCCGTTTCTCCGAACTCCGCGTCCCGCTGCACTGGATCACGCCCAAGGTGCTCACCGAGACGCTGCGTGCGATGGAACGCAACGGCTTCCTGACCAGGACCGCCCATGCCGAGAACCCGCCGCGCGTCGAGTACGAACTCACCGTGCTCGGCCGGTCGGCGCTGGGGCCGATGAATGTCGCGTGCGACTGGGCCAGAGAGCATCTCCCGGCGCTCGCCGAGGCGAGGGAAGCATACGAACGGGGCTAGGGTCTGTCGTTTGGATCAGGCCGGATCAGGGAGCGGCCCGTCGCGGAGCGGCTGACGACAACGCAGCGTGGGGGCACCTCCCGTGCCCGAAGGGCTACGGGGGAGTGCGTGCCAGGGCACGCGAGCCCGGCAAGATCGGCCGGACAGGCCCTAGGGCCTGCGGGTTCAGGTGCGGCTCAGGTGCGGCGTAGTCTCGCGGCGTGATAGCCGAGGACTTCGCCAGCGCCAGGTATGTCAGCGTCACCACCTTCCGCAAGGACGGAAAGGGCGTCGCAACGCCCGTCTGGTTCGCGGTGGACAGCGGTGAGCTGTTCGTCTGGAGCCGGTCCGACTCCTGGAAGGTCAAGCGGCTGGGCAACGACAGCCGCGTCGTCGTCACGGTCTGCGACGCGCGTGGCCGGATCGCCGAGGGCGCGCTGAGCACGGAGGGTACGGGCCGGCTGCTGGACGACGACGGAACGGGCGCGATCCGCAAACTGCTGAGCCGCAAGTACACCTGGCAGTTCTGGCTGGTCGACTGGCCGGCCATGATCGTACGGCGCGGAAAGCGGCCGCACACCGGCATCGCGGTGACTATCTGAAAACACTGCGTGACAGAGCCGTAACATGCCTGCGGTCGAATGCCGGGGGACTGGAAGCTTCCAGACTGGAGGGTTCCAGTCGACGGTGGGGCAGGGGCGGCGATGACGGTGCATCAACTTCCGGCGGAGACCGGGGTGTTCGCGCGATACCTGAAGGGACTGGCCGCGCTCATCGACCCGGGCAGCGGCTGGTACGGCATCTTCTGGCAGCGTGACCCCGAGGGCATGCGGGCCTGCCTGGACGGGACCGAGATCCCGCCCTGGGACGTCGTGGAATCGCTGCTCCAGGACCTCGCGGCGGAACGCGGCACACAGTTCGCGAAGCTGGAGTCCGTACGCGCGCGCCAGCTCCACTCGGCCTCGGCGGCGGCCCACGACCGGCGGCCGGGCGGCCGCGAGGCGTTGGAGGAGCGGCTGGAGCTGATGCTCCGGGAAGAGGTGTACGCGACGGGCCGCGCGGACGAGCTGCTGCGGGGCTTGGCGGGGGAGCCGGAGGGCAGCGCGGCGGCGGAACAGCTGGCCCATGAGCTGGAGTGGACGCGTGACGACTACGCCCGGGCGACGGCAAGGGTGAGCGAGCTGCGGTCCCGCCATGCGGAGCTGTGCGGGGACGCACGCCAGGTGGGCGGGCCCGAGCACAGCCGGGAGGCGGACGACTGGGAGGGCCGCCACGAAGGGGTCCCGGCGGCGCGAACGGCCCATGAGACGCCGCAGGCAGAGGACGACGGCTGGAACGGCTTCCGGGAGCGGCAGGTTTCGTCGTACGAGACGGATGGCGCCGCTGGACGGTCCCCGGCGTACGGCGCGAACGGCCCGGCGTACGAGCCGGACCGCGCCACTTCCGGGCCTTCGGCGTACGAGACGAACGGCGCCGTTTCCGGGGCTCCGGCGTACGTCGCGAACGGCCCCGCTGCCGGATCGGCGGCGGGCGCCTCCGCGGGTGTTGCCTACCAGACGAACGGCCCCGCTGCCGGACCCCAGCCGGGCGCGTCCGCGGGTCCGGCGTACGAAGCGGCCGCGCCCGCCCCCGTAACCCAGCCCGGCCCACCCGCCCTGCCCGACGACTGGTTCCGGCCCCAGCCTGCCGCGACCCACGACGGCCCGTCCGCCCAGGCGGACCCGACGCCTCCCGAGGCAAGGCCTCCCGCCGACCGTCCCGCCGGGAAGAAGAAGCGGCGCCCCCGCGGCGCCCGGTTCGCCGGGGTCGAGGGCAGCGGGGACGAGGTCGCCGCCGTACCCGTGCTGCCCGTCGTCGGCGAGGTACCCCGGGGGGCACGGTTCGGCGGCGCGGCCGGGGAGCAGCAGACGCCCACCGCACTCGAGGCCCCGGCCGGGGCGCGCCAGTCCGCCCGCGAGACCGTCGCCGCGCTCGGGCGGCTGCGGGCCGAGGGACGCAGCGGCGAGGCGCATGCCGTGCTCTGCGAGGCGGCGGCCCGGCCGGCGCCCTGGCTGCCCGTTCTCGCCGCAGAGCTGAACCGCGCGGGCCTCGCCGCCGACTGGATCACCCTGCTGTGGGAGGCCGCATCGCAGCCGGCCTTAAGGCTTGCGGCGGCCGCCGGCGCGCTCGCCGCGGCCGGCCGCGGCGAGGACAGCCGCCAATTGCTGCGGCAGGGCGTGACCCGCCCCGCCGACGACATCGCGGCGGCCGTTCTCGCCCTGGAGGACGAGGGCCGCGAGCCCGAGGCGCGGGCTTTACTGACCGCGTTCGTACAGCTCCACTCTGCCGAGGACACCGTCAGGATCGCCGACCGCGACCCGCGCCGGCTGGTGCCGCAACTGCTCGACGCCGCACGCACGATCTCCGCGGCCCATGAGCGCGATCTCGTCCACGCCCTGCGCGTAGCAGGTCATCTCGGCGCCTGATCTGCGTCCGATCCGCGGCTGATCTTCGCCCGATCCGGGCCCGAACCCGTTCGGTGTGGACCGCTCGGGTGTGAAACATGATCGACTCTGCCGGTTAACGACGATGGTCTTGCCCCAGTGTGTGACGGGGCTTACGTTCTCCTCCTACGCACCGCATCTACGTGCGTAGAGGCTCTCTGGCCCCGCGTCGAAGGAGCAGCTCATGGCCAACGTCGTACGCGCCGCGCTCGTCCAGGCGACCTGGACCGGCGACACCGAAACCATGATTGCCAAGCATGAGGAACACGCCCGCGAGGCGGCCCGCCAGGGTGCCAAGGTGATCGGTTTCCAGGAAGTATTCAACGCTCCCTATTTCTGTCAGGTCCAGGAGCCCGAGCACTACCGCTGGGCCGAGCCCGTCCCGGACGGCCCCACCGTCCGCCGGATGCAGGAGCTCGCCCGCGAGACCGGCATGGTGATCGTGGTCCCGGTCTTCGAGATCGAGGGCGCCGGTTTCTACTACAACACCGCGGCTGTCATCGACGCCGACGGCTCCTATCTCGGTAAATACCGCAAGCACCACATTCCCCAGGTCAAGGGCTTCTGGGAGAAGTACTACTTCAAGCCGGGGAACCTGGGCTGGCCCGTCTTCGACACGGCGGTGGGCAGGGTCGGGGTGTACATCTGCTACGACCGGCACTTCCCGGAGGGCTGGCGTCAACTGGGCCTCAACGGTGCACAGTTGGTCTACAACCCGTCGGCGACCTCGCGTGGCCTCTCGGCGTATCTCTGGCAGCTGGAGCAGCCCGCGTCCGCCGTCGCCAACGAGTACTACATCGCCGCGATCAACCGCGTCGGCCAGGAGGAGTACGGCGACAACGACTTCTACGGCACCAGTTACTTCGTCGACCCGCGCGGCCAGTTCGTCGGCGAGGCCGCCAGCGACAAGGAAGAGGAACTGCTCGTACGGGACCTCGACTTCGACCTGATCGATGTCGTACGGCAGCAGTGGGCCTTCTACCGCGACCGCCGCCCCGACGCGTACGAGGGACTGGTGCAGCCGTGACCAGCCTGTACGACCGGCACCGGGCCGTCATCCCCGACTGGGTCGCCCTCTACTACAAGCAGCCCGTCGAGATCACGCACGGCGAGGGCCGCCATGTCTGGGACGCGGACGGCAACCGCTACCTCGACTTCTTCGGCGGCATCCTCACCACCATGACCGCCCACGCCCTGCCCGAGGTCACCAAGGCCGTCAGCGAGCAGGCCGGGCGGATCATCCACTCCTCGACGCTCTATCTCAACCGCCCGATGGTCGAGCTCGCCGAGAGGGTCGCGACCCTCTCCGGCATCCCCGACGCCCGGGTCTTCTTCACCACATCCGGCACCGAGGCCAATGACACCGCCCTGCTGCTAGCGACCGGACATCGCCGGTCCAACCAGATCCTGGCGATGCGCAACAGCTACCACGGCCGGTCCTTCTCCGCGGTCGCCATCACCGGAAACCGCGGCTGGTCGCCGACCAGTCTCTCCCCGCTGCAGACGCTGTACGTGCACGGCGGCGTCCGCACCCGCGGTCCCTACGCCCACCTGTCCGACGCACAGTTCATCGAGGCGTGCGTCGCCGACCTGGAGGACCTGCTCGGCCACACCCGCGATGTCGCCGCGCTGATCGCCGAGCCCATCCAGGGCGTCGGCGGCTTCACATCCCCGCCCGACGGTCTGTACGCCGCGTTCCGCGAAGTCCTCGACCGGCACGGCATCCTGTGGATCTCCGACGAGGTGCAGACCGGCTGGGGCCGCACCGGCGAGCACTTCTGGGGCTGGCAGGCGCACGGCGAGAGCGGCCCGCCGGACATGCTCACCTTCGCCAAGGGCATCGGCAACGGCATGTCGATCGGCGGTGTCGTCGCGTCCGCCGAGATCATGAACTCCCTTGACGCCAACTCCATTTCGACCTTCGGCGGCTCCCCGGTCACCATGGCGGCAGGCATCGCCAACCTCTCGTATCTGCTGGAGCACGACCTCCAGGGCAATGCCCGCCGTGTCGGCGGGCTGCTGATCGAGCGGCTGCGGGCCATCGGGGCGGGCGTTCCCGCCGTACGCGAAGTACGCGGCCGCGGCCTGATGGTCGGCATCGAGCTGATCAAGCCGGGCACCGACGAGGCGAACCCCGATGCGGCATCGGCCGTCCTGGAGGCCGCGCGCGAGGGCGGGCTGCTGATCGGCAAGGGCGGCGGCCACAACACCAGTGTCCTGCGCATCGCCCCGCCGCTCTCGCTTACCGTCGCCGAGGCGGAAGAGGGCGCCGCGATCCTCGAACAGGCTCTGCACAACGTGTAGTCGACCGTACGCACGAGAGGGAGCGCACCACCATGAGCAGCACCCGCACCCTGATCCGCGGCGGCCTGGTCATCACCGCCGCGGACGAGATCCACGCCGACGTACTGATCGAGGACGGCCGGATCGCCGCTCTCGCCTCGCACGGCTCCGCGGTCGCCGAGGGCTGGACCGCAGACCGCACCATCGACGCGACCAACAAGTACGTCATCCCGGGCGGCGTCGACGCGCATACGCATATGGAGCTGCCGTTCGGCGGGACCTTCGCCTCCGACACCTTCGAGACCGGCACTCAGGCCGCGGCCTGGGGCGGCACCACCACCATCGTCGACTTCGCGGTGCAGTCGGTCGGCCACGCCGTGCGCGAAGGACTCGACGCCTGGTACGCCAAGGCCGACGGCAAATGCGCCATCGACTACGGCTTCCACATGATCCTCTCCGACGTCAATGAGTCGTCGCTGAAAGAGATGGATCACCTGGTGGCGGAGGGCATCACGTCCTTCAAGCTCTTCATGGCCTACCCCGGCGTCTTCTACAGCGACGACGGGCAGATCCTGCGGGCCATGCAGCGCTCCGCCACCAACGGCGGGCTGATCATGATGCACGCCGAGAACGGCATCGCCATCGACGTCCTGGTGGAACAGGCGCTCGCCGAAGGCCGCACCGACCCGCGCTACCACGGCGAGGTGCGCAAGGTCGTGCTGGAGGCGGAGGCCACCCACCGCGCGATCCAGCTCGCCCGCGTCGCCGGCGCCCCGCTCTACGTCGTCCATGTGTCGGCCGACGAAGCCGTCGCCGAGCTCGTCGCCGCCCGCGACAAGGGTCTCAATGTCTTCGGCGAGACCTGCCCGCAGTACCTCTTCCTGTCCACCGACAATCTCGCCGAGCCGGACTTCGAAGGCGCGAAGTACGTGTGCTCAACTCCCCTGCGGCCCAAGGAACATCAGGCCGCACTCTGGCGGGGCCTGCGGACCAACGACCTCCAGGTGGTCTCCACCGACCACTGCCCCTTCTGCTTCACCGGGCAGAAGGAGCTTGGCCGCGGCGACTTCTCCAAGATCCCCAACGGGCTGCCTGGGGTGGAGAACCGGATGGACCTGCTGCACCAGGCGGTCCTCGACGGGCACATCACCCGCCGCCGCTGGATCGAGATCGCCTGCGCCACTCCGGCCCGGATGTTCGGCCTCTACCCCAAGAAGGGCACCATCGCCCCCGGCGCCGACGGCGATGTCGTCATCTACGACCCGCACGCCGAACAGACCCTCTCGGTCGAGACCCACCACATGAACGTCGACTACTCCGCGTACGAGGGAAAGCGGATCACCGGGCAGGTGGAGACCGTGCTCTCGCGCGGCGAAGTCGTCATCGACCAGCGGCAGTTCACCGGCCGGGCAGGGCACGGCCAGTACACCCCCCGTGGCACCTGTCAGTACCTGAACTAGGAGCTCCACGTCATGGACTTCGGACTCGTCCTGCAGACCGACCCGCCGGCCTCGGCCGTCGTCTCGCTCATGCGGCGCGCGGAACGCAACGGCTTCCGCTACGGCTGGACCTTCGACTCGGCGGTGCTCTGGCAGGAGCCCTTCGTCATCTACAGCCAGATCCTCGAACACACCGAGAGGCTCACCGTCGGCCCCATGGTGACCAACCCGGGCACCAGGACCTGGGAGGTCACCGCCTCCACGTTCGCGACGCTCAACGACATGTTCGGCAACCGCACGGTGTGCGGCATCGGGCGAGGCGACTCCGCGATGCGTGTCGCGGGCCGCAAGCCCAACACCCTGGCCCGGCTGGGGGAGGCGATCGGCGTCATCCGCGACCTCGCCGAGGGCCGGGAGGCCGAGGTCGACGGGCAGCCGCTGCGGCTGCCGTGGGTGCGTGGCGGAAAGCTGCCGGTGTGGATGGCGGCGTACGGGCCCAAGGCACTGGCGCTCGCGGGCCAGAAGGCCGACGGGTTCATCCTCCAGCTCGCCGACCCGTATCTGACCGCATCGATGGTCACGGCCGTACGCACCGCCGCGTCCGATACCGGACGCGATCCCGACTCCGTCACCATCTGCGTCGCCGCGCCCGCGTATGTCGGCGACGACCTGGCGCACGCCCGCGAGCAGTGCCGCTGGTTCGGCGGGATGGTCGGCAACCACGTCGCCGATCTGGTGTCCCGCTACGGCGAGCACTCCGGCCTGGTGCCCGAGGCCCTCACCTCGTACATCAAGGCGCGCGAGGGCTACGACTACAGCCACCACGGCCGCACGGGGAATCCGTCCGCGGACTTCGTCCCGGACGAGATCGTCGACCGTTTCTGTCTGCTCGGCCCGGCCGATGCGCACATCGAGAAGCTGAAGGCGCTGCGCGAACTGGGCGTGGACCAGTTCGCCGTCTACAACATGCACGACGCGAAGGAAGCAACCATCGACGCGTACGGCTCCGAGATCATCCCGGCACTCAACCGCTGAAGACTGCTGAAGGGCCAGCCGCCATGACCGCGACCGTACCGCCCCCACCGTCCGATGGACCCATATCCGACCAGGCCGGCCGCGTCGAGCTGGCGCCCGGCGCGGCCCCCTCCGACAACCGCTTCGTCAACGACGACCTGCTGCCCGTACCGGTCGCGCAGCGCCGCTGGACGACCTACAACTTCGCCGCCCTGTGGGTCGGCATGGCGCACAACATCCCGTCCTGGCTGCTCGCCTCCGGCCTGGTCACGCTCGGAATGGACTGGAAGCAGGCGGTGTTCACCATCGCCCTCGCCAATCTGATCGTGCTGTTCCCGATGCTGCTGACCGGACACGCAGGACCCAAGTACGGGATCCCCTTCCCCGTCCTCGCGCGGGCCTCCTTCGGGCTGCGCGGCGCGAATCTGCCGGCGCTGATCCGGGCGGGCGTGGCCTGCGCCTGGTTCGGCATCCAGACCTGGATCGGCGGCCAGGGCATCTTCGTCCTGCTCGGCACGATCTTCGGCGGCTGGGCCGAGGCCGCCGAGGTCGGCGGTCAGCCGTGGACGCTGTGGGTGTGCTTCGTGCTCTTCTGGGTGCTCGAACTGGCCATCATCTACCGCGGGATGGAGACACTGCGGCGGTTCGAGAACTGGGCGGCGCCCTTCGTCATCGTCGGCGCGCTGGTACTGCTGGTGTGGATCGCCACCAAGGCGGGCGGACTCGGCCCGCTGCTCGACCAGCCCTCGAAGCTGGGCTGGGGCGCGGACTTCTGGCCCGTCTTCTTCCCCTCCCTGATGGGGATGATCGCCTTCTGGTCGACTCTCTCCCTGAACATCCCGGACTTCACACGCTTCGGAGCCGGTCAACGGGCCCAGATCTGGGGGCAGTCGCTCGGGCTGCCGACGACCATGACGCTCTTCGCCCTGCTGTCGGTCTTTGTCACCTCCGGCTCGCAGGCGGTGTACGGAGCTGCCGTCTGGGACCCCGTCCAGCTCGCCGCCAAGACCGACAGTGTCTTCGGACTGCTCTTCGCCCTGGTGACCGTGCTGATCGCGACGATCTCGGTGAACATCGCGGCGAACGTCGTCTCACCCGCGTACGACCTGGCGAACCTCGCACCGAAGATCATCAACTTCCGTACCGGAGCGCTCATCACCGGCGTCGTCGGGGTGCTGATCATGCCGTGGAAGCTCACCGAGACACCCGAGCTCTACATCTTCACCTGGCTCGGTCTGGTCGGCGGGCTGCTCGGTACGGTCGCGGGCATCCTCATCGCGGACTACTGGGTCGTCCGCCGTACCGTCCTCGACCTGGCCGGGCTCTACACCCCGGGCGGCCGCTACTGGTACGTCTCCGGCTGGAATCCGCGCGCGGTGGCGGCGTTCGCGGTCGGCGGTGTGCTGGCCGTGGGCGGATCGCACTCGGCGCCGGGCAAGGGGCCCTTCCCCGAGGACGGTCTGATCCCCTTCCTGAAGCCGCTCGCCGACTACGGCTGGGCGGTGGGGCTCGGGGCGGCGCTGGTGCTCTACGTGGTGCTGATGCTGCCGGAGCGGGCCCGGCTCAGCTCAAACTGAACGACTCAGCAGTGGCGCGAGCGCGCTTGTCGGTGCGCTCGCGCCACTCGGTGACTCAGCGGCTCGGCCGCTGCGCCTCCACGATCTTGCGGACCGTGGGCTCGGCCCCCGACCGCCGCTGCACCCGCTCGGCGAAGCCGGGGAACTGGCCGGCGATGGCGCTGAGAATCCTCAACTCCACGGGTGCGACATTGATTTCGGCGACATTGCGCTCCACGGCCCGCACCACGCCGTTCACGACCTGCCGAGGCGAAACCGTACGGACCCCGGCGGGTGTCCCCGAGCCGGTGGCCGCGAACATTCCCAGGTCCCGTACGAAACCGGGCTGGACGATCGAGACGCCGACACCCGTGCCGTGCAGATCCTGGCGCAGGGCGAGCGAGAAGCCGCGCAGCCCGAACTTGGTCCCGCTGTAGAGGGACGAGGACTTGGTCGCAGCCTTGCCGGAGAGCGAGCCGACGAAGGCTATGTGGCCCCGTCCTGCCTCGACCATGGCGGGGGCGAGCAGCCGCGCCAGCACCGCGGGAGCACGGAAGTTGACCGCGAAGGCGCGGTCGATCTGCTCCGGCGTGTAGTCCAGCAGATCACCGCTGGAGGGCAGCGCGGCGTTGGCGATCAGTATGTCCGTACCGGCGGCCTCGTCCGCGAGCCGTCGTACATCGTCGTCGTCCGCGAGGTCGGCGAGGATCGTGCGCGCCCCATAGCGGTCGGCGAGCGGCTCCAGCGCCTCGCGGCGGCGGCCGGTCAGTACCAACTTCGCTCCCTGGGCGGACAGTTCGGCGGCGAGTGCGCCGCCGATGCCGCCGGTGACTCCGGTGAGCAGAACGGTTGCTCCGCTGATGCGCATCTGGTTACCCTCCAGTTCTGTTCGTTCGAACGAACAATAGGGAGGCGGGGCGGTCGTGTCCACAGACGAATTCGGCGGACTGGCGGAGCACGTACGGGTATTGAGCGACGGTCAGGCCTCGTCCGAGGAGCTGGTGACGAACGCGCTCAAGCGCATCGAGGCCAGCCAGTCCACCATCAACGCCTTCCGCTGGACACGCGGCGAGCGGGCCGTCGACGAAGCCAGGGACGCGGACCGGCGACTGGCCGCGGGGGAGCGGCTGCCGCTGCTCGGCGTGCCCGTCGCGGTCAAGGACGACACCGATGTGGCCGGTCTTCCGACGCTCTTCGGCTGCTCCGGCGAACTCGCCCCGGCCGAGCGGGACGGCGAGGCGGTACGCCGACTCCGTGCGGCCGGTGCCGTGATCGTCGGCAAGACCAACTCCTGCGAACTCGGCCAGTGGCCGTTCACCGAGGGCCCCGCCTTCGGTGCCACCCGCAACCCCTGGTCCACCGACCACACCCCGGGCGGCTCCTCCGGCGGCTCGGCGGCAGCCGTCGCCGCGGGGCTCGTGCCCGCCGCCCTCGGCTCCGACGGCGCGGGCTCGGTCCGTATCCCGGCCGCCTGGTCCCATCTCGTCGGCATCAAACCGCAGCGCGGACGCGTCTCCCTGTACCCCTACGCCGACGCCTTCCAGGGCCTCGCCGTCAACGGCCCGCTCGCCCGCACCGTCGCCGACGCGGCCCTGCTGCTCGACGTGGTGCAGGGCCCGCACGCCGAGGACCTCCACCGCCCCGACGCGATCGACGCCTCGGCCGCCGCCCGGCGCGACCCCGGCCGGCTGCGTATCGCCCTGGCCTGGCGGCCCCCGCTCACCCTCACCCGCACCACACCGCACCCCGAAGTACGCCGTGCCGTCACCGCACTCGCCGAAGCACTCGCCGGACTCGGCCATCACGTCGAGGAGGCCCGGCCGCGCTACGGGCTGATCGGCCTCGCCTTCGTACCGCGCGCCACCACGGGCATCGCGGAGGTCGCCGCCCTGCACCCCGACCCCGCGCTCCTCGACCCGCGCACCCGCGCCGCCATGCGGCACGGCCGGACACTCGGCGGCCGTGTCGTGCGCGCCGCCCGCGCCCGCGAGGCCAGCCAGCACCGGCGGATCGGCGCGATCTTCGACTCGTACGACGTCGTCCTCACCCCCACGACCGCCGCCCCGCCCCCGCGCATCGGCACCTTCGACGGCCTGAGCGCCTGGCGCACCGACGCCACCATGGCCGCCGCCTGCCCGTACGCCTGGCCCTGGAACGTCCTCGGCTGGCCCGGCGTCAACGTCCCGGCCGGTCTCACGACCGACGGACTGCCCGTCGGTGCGCAGCTCCTCGGCCCGGCCGGAAGCGAGGAGCGGCTGATCTCACTCGCCGCCCAACTCGAAGCCGACCGGCGCTGGTACGAGAAGCGGCCGCCCGCCCCGCTGATCCCCGGGAGCGTACCGGTGGAACAATGACCGTCATGTCCAGCCCCGCCCGCTCCGCCCCCACCCGACAGCGCATCATCGCCGCCGTCCTGCACATCATCGGCAAGGACGGAGTCGCGGCGGTCACCAACCGGCGGATCGCCAAGGAGGCCGGTGTCTCGCTCGGCTCGGTCACGTACCACTTCGAGACCCAGCACGACCTGCTGCGCGAGAGCCTGCTGCACTTCGTGCGCGAGGAGACCCGCCGCTTCACCGAACTCGCCGACCAGTGCCAGAGCGACGGCGTCGACATCGACGGCGCCGCCGCGCTTGCGGGCCAGGTGGCGGGCGGCACCGCGTTCGACAGCGAGCACATCGCGCCCTTCGAGCTGTACGTCGAGGCCGGACGCGACGAGCGGCTGCGGGAGGCCGCGGCCGAGGCCTTCGCGGCGTACGACCGGCTCGCGGCGCAGATCCTCACGGGCCTCGGCGTCCCGGACGCCGAACGCCTCGCGGCCACGACGGTCGCACTGGTGATGGGCCTTCAGCTGCGCCGCCTCGCCACCGGCAGCACGGCGGACGACCTGGTCGACTCGCTGCTGCTGCTCGCGCGGGGAGCGGTGGGGCAGGACGCGGGGCGCTAGGCCCTGTCCGCACTCCGTCCCGCGCGTCGAGGTCGACGACAATGAGCTTTCCGCCCGGGACCTTGTACTCGCCATGCATCCTGCAACCTCCGGATCGGCCTGCCGCACACCAGGGGTGAACAGGGCAAATCGCACTCCGGCGCGATATGAGGACCGGTCAGCGGACGTCCAGAACGAGGTCCACAACCGGGCGATACTCGCTCTCCGCCGCGTCGTCCAGGGACTTGTGCGTCGCGATACGGAAGATCAGGGCGCGGACGAGGAGTTGACGCCAGTCGGGCAGATACGACCAGCGCTCCAGCAGTGCGGGATCGGCCGCGTACCAGCACAGCGCGTCGACGGCGACGACCGCCGAGGCCCAGGCCGCCGGGCGCCAGTACGGCGGCCAGTCGATGATCGCGGGAGGCAGGCCGGGCTCGAAGAGGACGTTGCCCAGCAGATCGCCGTGGACGACCTGGGCAGGAGCCTCGACCGGACGGCGGGCCGCCAACAGCGGTTTGAGCAGCGGGAAATCGGGGGCCTCGTCGGTCTCCTGCCAGGCCAGCCGGTCCGCTCGCGACCAGGGGTTGTCGCGCACTCCGAGGAAACGCGGCCTGGGCAGGTCCTCGACGGCCGCGTGAAATGCCTCGCCCGCCCTGATGACGTCGTCGGCGCGGTGCGGGTCGGTGGATCCGCCGGTCAGCCGCCAGGCCTCCCAGCCGTGCGCGGCCCAGCCCCCGTCGGCCGCCGGGACGGGGCGCGCCACCCGGAAACCGGGGTCCTCCGGAAGGTGGTGCAGCACACCCGCGCGCCACACGGTCTCCGGCACCAGGGCGGCGGGCTTGAACACCAGCGAGCCCGAGCGCCAGGTGGGGCCCTGGCCACCCGGGAGCGGGAGTGCTGCTTCGGTGGCCCCGAAAGCCGTGAGTACCGAGGTGGACGGGGCGGGGGACTGGCTCATGGCCGGGAAGCGTAGGCGGCTAGCCTGCACAGATGCCGAACATTCCCTTCGTACCCGATGAATTCGAGGTGCCGCGCGAGCTCGACGCCGGGGCTTTCCGCCTCGAGCCGCTGGGACCCGAGCACAATGACGCCGACCTCGCCGCGTGGACGTCGAGCATCGAGCACATCCGCAACACACCTGGTTTCGACCGGGGTTGGCCGCCGGTGGCGGGGATGAGGGCCGAGGAGAACCTCGGCGACCTGAGCAGGCACGCCGAGGACTTCCAGCAGCGGCGCGGTTTCACGTACACCGTCCTCGACGCCCGGACGGACGATGTCGTCGGCTGCGTCTACATCTATCCGGACCGGGCCGACGAGTCCGTGACATCGGTGCGTTCGTGGGTACGGGGTGACAGGGCGGAGCTCGACGGTCCCCTGTACGAGGCCGTCCGTGGCTGGCTCGCCGCCGACTGGCCCTTTGACCGGATCAACTACCGCTGCGCGATCAACTACCGCTGAGGGAGCCCCGCGTGTTCACGACCCGCCCCACCCTCCAGGGCACCTTCGGCATGGTGTCCTCTACCCACTGGCTCGCCTCGCAGTCGGCGATGGCCGTCCTGGAGGACGGCGGCAACGCCTTTGACGCGGCAGTCGCCGCCGGGTTCGTCCTGCATGTCGTCGAGCCGCATCTGTGCGGTCCCGCGGGCGAAGTACCGATCATCCTCGCGCCTGCGGGCGGCGAGGTGCGGGTGCTGTGCGGGCAGGGGCCCGCGCCCGCGGGGGCGAGTATCGGCCACTACCGCTCCCTAGGACTCGACCTCGTGCCCGGGACGGGACCGCTTGCTGCCGCCGTGCCCGGGGCCTTCGACGCGTGGTTGGTCCTGCTGCGCGACCACGGGACCAAGTCCCTTGCCGAGGTACTGCGTTACGCGATCGGTTACGCGGAGGACGGGCATGCGCCCGTCGAACGGGTCGGCGAGACCGTGGAGACCGTGCGAGAGCTCTTCGAGACCGAATGGACCTCCTCCGCCGAGATCTATCTGCCCGGCGGCAAGGCACCGGCGCCCGGCGAGCTGCTGCGTAATCGGGCGCTCGCCGCCACCTGGCGGCGGCTGCTGGCCGAGACGTCGGGCGGTGGCCGCGAGGCCGAGATCGAAGGCGCGCGGAAGGTGTGGCGGGAGGGCTTCATCGCCGAAGCGCTGATACGTCAGGCCGCCCGGCCCACCCTGGACACCAGCGGCTCCCACCACACCGGCACGCTGACGGCGGCGGACCTGGCCGCCTGGTCCGCGACCTACGAGGCGCCCGCGACGTACGACTGGAACGGCTGGACCCTGTGCAAGGCGGGCGGCTGGAGCCAGGGCCCCGCCTTCCTTCAGCAACTGGCGCTCCTGCCCGGCGAACTGCCGGAGTACGAATCCGCCGAGTACGTCCATCTGCTCATCGAGGGCTGCAAGCTGGCGATGGCGGACCGGGAGGCCTGGTACGGGGACGCGGCCGAAGTCCCCATCGGTGAGCTGCTCTCCGAGCCGTACAACGCCTCCCGTCGTGCGCTCATCGGCGAGCGGGCCTCATACGAACTGCGGCCGGGCAGCCCCGGTGGGCGCCCGCCCCGGCTCAGCGCCCACGCCGGGGACGTGGTCGGTGAACCTGGCTTCAGTCCGATGGGCGTCGGCGAGCCCACCGTCGCCCGGGACGGCGCCAGCCGCGGCGACACCTGTCACCTCGACATCGTCGACCGCTGGGGCAACATGGTCGCCGCCACGCCCAGCGGCGGCTGGCTCCAGTCCAACCCGGTCGTGCCGGAACTGGGCTTCCCCCTCGGCACCCGCCTCCAGATGGCCTGGCTGGACCCCGGACTGCCGAACTCCCTCACCCCGGGCCGCAGGCCCCGCACCACCCTCACCCCGTCCCTCGCGCTGCGTGACGGCGTACCGGTCATGGCCTTCGGTACGCCCGGCGGCGACCAGCAGGACCAGTGGCAGCTGCACTTCTTCCTGGCCGTCGCCCTACGCCCTCAGGTGCGGGGCGGGCTGGACCTCCAGGGGGCGATCGACGCGCCGAACTGGCACAACGACAGCTTCCCCGGCTCGTTCTATCCGCGCGGCATGCGGCCGGGCAGCGTGACGGTCGAGTCCCGGACGGACCCCGGCGTGATCGCCGAGCTGCGGCGGCGCGGTCATGACGTCACTGTCGGTGACGCCTGGTCGGAGGGCAGGCTCTGCGCGGTGGCCAGGGACCCGCGTACCGGCGTGCTGTCCGCCGCGGCGAACCCGAGGGGAATGCAGGGTTACGCAGTGGGACGCTGAGCGGACAGCGCGATGTCAGCGGCCCGTGCTTTGCTGGAAACATGATCGATGACTTCTTGAACGGTGATCTTTCCGCAGTCGAGGAGGCGGTCCGCAAGGCGGCCGCCACCGAGATCACGCCGCGCTACCGCCAGCTCGCCGCGCACGAGATCGTCGAGAAGAGCGGCCCGCACGACCTGGTGACGACGGCCGACCGCAATGCCGAGGAGCACCTCACCGCCTCGCTGACGGCTCTGCTGCCCGGATCCGTCGTGGTGGGCGAGGAGGCGGTCCACGCGGACCCGTCCGTGTACGAGGCACTGCACGGCGACGCGCCCGTCTGGATCGTGGACCCGGTGGACGGCACCCGGCAGTTCGTCCGCGGCGAGCCCGGATTCTGCACGCTCGTCGCCCTTGCACACCATGGCGAGGTGCTCGCCTCCTGGACGTACGCGCCGGTCCTGGAGGAGATGGCGATCGCGATACGGGGCGGCGGCGCGCGGCTCAACGACACGCCGATACGGTCGGGTTCGCCGGAGACGGGTGCGGTGCTCGAGGTGGCGATGTCGCACCCCGACTACACGACCCCGGACCAGAAGCAGGCCCTGCTCGGCCTGAACGTGCCCGGCGTCCACGGTCGCCCCTGTGGGTCGGCGGGCCTGGAGTATCTGGACGTCGCTCGAGGCGACTTGGACGCGGTGGCCTTCTCCTGGGAGAACGCGTGGGACCACGCGGCGGGCCTGCTCCTGGTGACGGAGGCGGGCGGGGCGCAGATGACGGTGACGGGGGAGCCGTTCCGTATTACCGGCGGGAATGCGTTGCCGTTCACGGCGGCGAGGGACGGGGGGACGGCAGCGAGGATGCGGGACCTGTTGCGGGGCTGAGGGATCTTCCCGGAACCCGCACCCTGCGGCGGGCCCTCGCAACGGACCCGCAAGACCCTCACCCCGCGGACCCGTCATCGCTCGGCGAGCCGTGACCTCGTCTCGCGGACCAGCGCCGCCGCCGAGTCGACCGCTCCTGCGTCCAGACCCCGCAGCGCCGACGACACCCGCGGCGCGAAGTCCTCCGGTGCCGCAGGCAAGGACGTCGCCGTCCGCAGCGCGCCCTTCTCGTTCAGGCACCACACCCGCGCGTCCGCGTGCAGCGACTGGACCAGGACGCCGAACGCCCTGGCCAGGCACAGCGACACATGCAGCACATCCCCCGTCCCCACCGACTTTCGCGCCGCCGTGACCGAGAAGTCCGCCTCCCACGCCGCGTCGGTCAGCGCGCGGCGCAGCGGCTCCGGGTAGAGCTGGGTCTGCGCCCGCAGGGACGTCAACTCGCCCTCCACGTCGGCCAGTACGCGGCACAGCGCCACCTCGCCCGCGTACGCCGGCGACCAGAAGCCCAGCGGGTGGCCCGGCTGCATGCCCGTTTCGTAGCGGCCCGCCCGGCAGTCCGCCCACACCGCTTCGACCCGGTCCAGGTCCCGCAGGATCCAGTCCACCTGGACCCCGTCCACCGACAGCCAGGCACCGCCGTTGACCCAGGGGCCCCAGCCGCCCGGGCCCGCGATGCCGACCGGGGTGCCCGTGATCTCCCCGGCGAGGTAGGCGAGCGCCTCGACATCGACCGGGCCCCGGTAGTAGACACCCAGATCCCAGTCCGAGTCCGGACGGTGCGCACCCCGGGCGCGGCTGCCGCCCAGAGCCACCGCGCGCACCCCGCGCACCGCCATGAGCTGCTGCGACATCGCTTCGATTCGGGAAATCATCGCCGCGGAGCCTACCGCCGCACCCGCTGTCGGTGCTCCGCAATATCCTGGGGGCCTTGGCCATCGGCTGACAAAGGAGTCCGAAGGTGCCGTCGATGCTCGATGCCGTCGTCGTGGGGGCGGGGCCCAACGGGCTGACCGCAGCTGTCGAATTGGCCCGCCGTGGCTTCTCGGTGGCGGTGTACGAGGCGATGGACACCGTCGGCGGGGGAGCGCGGACCGAGGAGCTCACTCTCCCCGGCTTCCGGCACGACCCCTGCTCCGCAGTCCACCCGCTCGGCATCGGCTCGCCCGCCTTCGCCGCCATGCCGCTCGCCCGGCACGGCCTGGAGTGGCTGCAGCCCGAACTGCCCCTCGCCCACCCCTTTCCGGACGGTACGGCGGCCGTGCTGAGCCGCTCGGTCGGTGAGAGCGCCATGTCGCTCGGGGCCGGTGACGCGGGGGCGTACCGGCGGCTCGTCGCGCCCTTCCTCGGGCACTGGGACACCCTCGCCGCGGACTTCCTGCGCACCCCCTGGGACGGCCTGCCCCGCGACCCGTACCGCCTGGCCCGCTTCGGGCTGACCGCGCTGCAGCCGGCCAGTTGGGTCTCGCGGCGTTTCGAGGGTGAGCGGGCCCGTGGTCTGTTCGCCGGGCTCGCGGCCCACGCCATCGCCCCCACCAGCGGGTTCGCCACCGCCGGGATCGCCCTGTGCTTCGCGCTCGCCGCTCACGAGGTCGGCTGGCCGGTGCCGCGGGGCGGATCGCAGGCGATTTCCGACGCCCTCGCCTCGTATCTGCGTGAACAGGGCGGAGCGATCCACACGGGCACTGAGGTGAAGCGGCTGGACGAGCTGCCCCCGGCCCGCGCGTATGTCTTCGACACCTCGCCGACCGCGCTCGCCAGGATCGCCGGCCTCGGCCAGGCGTACCAGCACTACCGGTACGGCGCCGCCGCTTTCAAGATCGACTACGCGCTCTCGGGGCCCGTGCCCTGGACCGCGAAGGAGGCCCGCAGGGCCGGGACCGTGCACATCGGCCCCACCGCCGGTGAGATCGACGCGGCTCTGACCGCAGCCGTCGCGGGCCGTGACCCCAAGGTTCCCTTCCTGATCGCCGCCCAGCCCAGTGTGGTCGACCCGTCCCGCGCCCCGGCCGGCAAGCATGTCCTGTGGGCGTACGGGCATGTGCCGGCCGGCTGGGAGGGCGATGCCACCGAGGTCATCGAGCGGCAGCTGGAGCGCTTCGCGCCCGGTTTCCGCGACCTCGTGCTGGCCCGCGCCATCGCCGGACCGCCTCACATCGCCCTGCGCAACGCCAATTACGTCGGCGGGGACATCGCCTGTGGAGCGTTCGCCGGACTCCAGACGCTGATCCGCCCCAAGCTCGCCCGCGTCCCCTACGCCACCGCCCACCCCGCGGTCTTCATCTGCTCGGCCGCGACCCCGCCCGGCCCCGGCGTGCACGGCATGTCCGGCCACCACGCCGCGAAGGCCGTCTGGCGCAGCCTGCGCAGGGCGCGAGCTGCGTAGGCTGAAGCCATGGTCGAGATCACGCTCGTGCGCGGAGACATCACCCAGCAGCATGTCGATGCCATCGTGAACGCCGCCAACTCCTCGTTGCTCGGCGGCGGTGGCGTCGACGGAGCCATCCACCGCCGCGGCGGCCCCGAGATCCTCGCGGAATGCCGCGCTCTGCGCGCCTCGCACTACGGCAAGGGCCTGTCCACCGGACAGGCCGTCGCCACCACCGCGGGCCGCCTGGACGCCGCCCACGTGATCCACACGGTCGGCCCCGTCTGGTCCCGGCAGGAGGACCGTTCCGGCCTTCTGGCCTCCTGTTACCGTGAATCGCTGCGCGTGGCACGGGAGCTCGGGGCCAGGACCGTCGCCTTCCCGGCCATCTCGACCGGCATCTACGGCTGGCCGATGGACGACGGCGCTCGGATCGCGGTCCGTACGGTCCGCGAAGCGGCCGCCGCGCCCGTCACCGAGGTGCGTTTCGTGCTCTTCGACGAGCACGCGCACAAGGAATTCGAGACCGCCCTGGCAGCGCAAGGTTGATGTCGTTTTCTCGCTAGCACCGGCCGTGGTGGTGCCGGATGCTTGAGCCATGCACACCGACACCGAGCGCTGCGTACGCGCCGTCCAGTCGAAGGACGCCCGATTCGACGGCTGGTTCTTCACGGCCGTGCTGACCACGCGGATCTACTGCCGCCCCAGCTGCCCGGTGGTGCCGCCGAAGGTCGAGAACATGACCTTCTATCCGAGCGCCGCCGCCTGCCAGCAGGCCGGTTTCCGGGCCTGCAAGCGCTGCCGCCCCGACACCAGCCCCGGCTCCCCGGAGTGGAACGCCCGCGCCGACGCCGTCGCACGCGCGATGCGCCTCATCCGCGACGGAGTCGTCGACCGCGAGGGAGTACCGGGCCTTGCCGCCCGCCTCGGCTACTCCACCCGGCAGATCGAGCGCCAGCTCCTCGCCGAGCTGGGAGCAGGACCGCTGGCCCTGGCCCGCGCGCAGCGCGCCCAGACCGCGCGCCTCCTCATCGAAACCACCCCGCTCCCCATGGCCGAGGTCGCCTTCGCGGCCGGTTTCGCCTCCATCCGCACCTTCAACGACACCGTCCGCGAGGTCTTCGCGCTCGCCCCGAGCGAGCTGCGCGCCCGCGCAACCCGCAGCCGTACCGCACCCCCGCAGACCCCCGGAGTGATCTCCCTGCGGCTGCCGTACCGGGCGCCGCTCAACCCCAGCAATCTCTTCGGGCACCTCGCCGCCACCGGAGTCCCCGGTGTCGAGGAGTGGCGGGACGGGGCGTACCGGCGGACCCTGAGCCTCCCGTACGGGCACGGCATCGTCGCTCTCACCCCGCAGCCCGACCACATCGCCTGCCGGCTCTCCCTCACCGACCCGCGCGATCTGACCATCGCGATCAGCCGCTGCCGCTGGATGCTCGACCTGGACGCCGATCCGGTCGCCGTGGACGACCAGCTGCGTACGGACGAGCTGCTCGCCCCGCTGGTCAACAAGGCGCCCGGCCGACGCGTGCCGCGCACCGTCGACGCGGCGGAGTTCGCGGTGCGGGCAGTGCTCGGCCAGCAGGTCTCGACGGCCGCGGCCCGCACCCACGCGGGCCGCCTGGTCACGGCTCACGGCGAGGCGATCGAGGACGTCGAGGGCGGACTGACGCATCTCTTCCCGTCCTCCGAGGCGCTGGCGGCGCTCGACCCGGAGACCCTGGCCCTCCCCGGAACCCGCCGTACCACCTTCATGACCCTCGTCGGGGCGCTGGCCGACGGCTCGCTGCAGCTCGGCATCGACAGCGACTGGGACAAGGCCCGCGCCCAGCTGACCGCCATGCCCGGCTTCGGCCCCTGGACGGTCGAGGTGATCGCGATGCGCGCTCTGGGCGACCCGGACGCGTTCCTGCCCGGCGACCTCGGGATGCGGCGCGCCGCGGCCGAGCTCGGTCTGCCCTCGACCCCGGCGGCGCTCACCGAGCGCGCCGCGGCCTGGCGGCCCTGGCGGGCGTACGCCGTCCAGTATCTGTGGGCCACCGACGATCACCCCATCAACCGCCTCCCCGCATAAGGAAGTTCAGCCATGACCAAGCAGCACACGGTCGTCGACAGCCCGTACGGCCCGCTGACCCTCGTCGCCACCGACGGAGCGCTGAGCGGCCTCTATATGACCGAGCAGCGTCACCGGCCCGACGAGGAGACCTTCGGCGAGGAGGACCCCGCTCCCTTCGGCGAGGCGATCCGCCAGCTGGAGGCGTACTTCGCCCATGAGCTGACGGAGTTCGACCTGCCGATGCGGCTGCACGGAACGGAGTTCCAGCAGCGCGTCTGGGAGCAGCTGCGGCAGATCCCGTACGGCGAGACTCGGACCTACGGCGAACTGGCCGAGGCGCTCGGCAATGCCGGAGCATCCCGCGCGGTGGGTCTGGCCAACGGCAAGAACCCGATCGGGATCATCGTCCCGTGCCACCGGGTCATCGGCTCGTCGGGCAGCCTCGTCGGCTACGGCGGCGGGCTCGACCGCAAGCAGCGGCTGCTGGCGTTCGAGTCCGGCACGCCCGACGACGCGCTGTTCTAGCCGGAGCTCCGCCCCGCCGCCCGGGCGAGCCGCTCCAGCAGCGCAGGCAGCGCCGTACCGATCGGGTCGCGGACGATCTCGTCCGCGAGTTCGTCGTACGGCGTCGGCTCGGCGTTGACGATGATCAGCCGAGCCCCGTGCTCGGCGGCGATACCGGCGAGCCCGGCGGCGGGCTGGACCTGGAGGCTGGTCCCGACGGCGATGAAGACCTGGCATGCCTTGGTGATGGCGACCGCCTCGCCAAGTACCACGGGGTCGAGCCGCTCGCCGAACATCACCGTGGCCGACTTAAGGATGCCGCCGCACTCCAGGCACGGCGGATCCTCCTCACCGGCCTCGACTCGCGCGAGCGCTTCCTCCATCGGTGCCTTGGCGTGGCACTTGGTGCACACCACGGTCCGTGCGGTGCCGTGCAGTTCGAGTACCTTGCGAGCGGGCATCCCGGCGAGCTGGTGCAGCCCGTCCACGTTCTGCGTGATCACCCGCACAGGCAGCTCCGACCGCTCCAACTCGGCCACAGCCCGGTGCGCGGCATTCGGCTCCGCGTGGAGAGTCCGGTTCTTCCGCCGCATCTGCCACGACCGCCGCCGGATCTCCGGATCGCCCATGTAGTACTCGTACGTCACGAGCTTCTCGGCCTCCGGATCCCGCCGCCACAGCCCGTTCGGGCCGCGATAATCAGGGATCCCGGAATCGGTGGAGACACCGGCTCCACTGAGGATGGCGACGAGAGGCATGCTCATGGGCCGAGGGTAGGACGCCTGTCCGCACGGGGCGAACGGATATCGGGGCGCGACCATCGCCACCTCCTGCTGACGGGGAACTCCTGGCGGCGTCCCTAAGGAACCCGCCAGGGCCTCCGGTTGGAGCGGCACCGTTGTGTGCCGACACCGCTCAGGCGGTGGCCGTGTCAGGGTGGCTGGCGATTTACTGACAGCCCGTGTCGTCGATCTCGAACCGCCACTGATTGTCGACTCAGCCCCGCGGCTTTGTGGCGCCGGATCCCGACGAGGACACGGAAGCCGTGCTCGCAAGGCATTGGCAGATGCAATACGACGTAACCATCCCGGGACCTGCGTGTTCGCAGGAACAGCTGGACAGTCATAAGGGCAGGCGTGACGTACCAATTGGCGGTAGTAGTTTTAACTGCCCGTCGCCCATCGCACCCCTGCCACAACCCCCAACACCAAGGCCGGCACCACCCGGTCCTGGATGGCCTCCTCCACCATGCCGCGTTGTTGGTCGGTGAGGTGGTCGGGGTCGTAGCCGAGGACCTCGGCGCCGCGTCGCACCTGGATGGCGATGGGCCCCATGGATGTGTTGTCGGGGTCGCCGGCGAGACGCCACGGCAGGGTCTCGGGGGCGATTGGGCTCAGCGGGGAGTCCGCCTGTTCGCGGATGGTGTCGGTCAGGTCGTCGAGGATTCCAGGCTGCCCGCCGATCTCCTGCCAGGCGATACCGGCGACCATGTCCGGCGGCAGCCCCGAGTTCAGCGCCGCCGCCTTGATGATCTCCTTGTTCGCCGCGATCCACTCGGCGCGCTCCTGGGCATTGGAGGGCGGGCTCCAGTAACTGTCCTTCGCCCCGGGGAGATTGGCGACTTGGAGTCGGATGTCGCGCAGAGTTGGAGAGACGATCTCATTGCCAGCGATGGGGTAGTAGTCCTGTTTGGGGCCGCTGCCCGGTAGCCGCGTCAGCGGGTTCGCGCTCGCCTCGGCATCGGGGGCGTCCGAGTCGCCCGTGTGCTTCTGGTGGAGCCGGCGCGGCCCGTCAGTCCTTCGGCCTCGCCGACGTTTTGGCACAGAGATACGGACGCGCGAGCAGCAGGCCGGTGCCGGTCAGGGCGATGCCGAAGTACACCGGCGCGAGGTGGATGAAGTCCGTGTAGTGGATCGCGCCGTGCACGACGACAGCCGGCAGGAAGCCGGCGGCCGCCGCCGCTGCCAGGGTCCAGAACACCCACGTCTCACCCCGCCGCCAGCCCCACGCGCTGAGCAGAGTGATCGCCACCGCGGCGGCCATCAGGGCGCCTCCGAACCCCGCGCGGTCGTGGGCGACGAACGGCACAAGCCGGGGATTCGCGATTTCCAGCGTCTGCGCGCTGGTGCCCAGGAAGGCCAGGTCGGTCGGCACGAAGACATCGGTCAGACCGACCACCGAGATCACCGCTCCGCCGACGAACAGCCCCCCTCCCGAGACGATCAGCAGCAGCTGGCCGGCCAGCGCCCGTCGGCGTTCCGGCTCCGGCCCCTCGGGCGCCAGTCGCCACCGCGGTGCGTGCGGGGTCCGACGGACCGCGACCACGAACATCGGGAACAGCACGATGGTGGTGGCCGTGTGCAGGGGTTCCACGAAGCCGGTGGCCAGGAAGTAGAACAGGGTGGGGAAGCCGATCGCCCCCGAGAGCAGGTACACCTCGCGGGCCCAGGGCCAGCCGCGTCTGATCCCGCCCACGGCGAGGCCGGTGTAGAGGGCGCCGATCGCCACCATCGTGCCGGCCATGGTGATCCGATCGTGCTGGAGAAAGTGCACGAGGTGGTGATTGGCGGCATGCATGTCGTGCAGCGTCATGCCGAGGTAGTCGCGGTCGTACCAGAGCAGCACCGGCCCGAGCGTGATCGCCGCGGCGCCGAGTCCGGCGCCCGTCATACCGAGCCCGACGAGCAGCGCCCACCACCAGGCGGGCCAGCGTCGGGGATCGCGACCGACGTCCCGTAGCACCGGAGCGGGCGCGGTGGGCGTGACTGCCTCGGCGACCCGTGCGAACCAGCCGGGTCCGGCCGCGACGAGCACCCCGGGCCGGGCGAGCACGACGGCGCCCGGTTCTTCGAGCGCGGCGGCCGCGGCGGTGACCGACGGGTCGGACATGTGGACTACGTGCGGGTCGTCGCCGCTGGTGAACCCGTCGACATGGGGTCTGAGGGCGGCCTCGGCCTCCGGATCGCAAGCGCGGACGACCATCGGGATCGAGCGGCCGGCAGCGGCCTCGCGTACGGTCTCCGCGTCGGCCGCCGAGACGGGTGCCACCTCGATGACACCAGCCCCGAGCGGGGGCATGGCGCGTAGCGCTTCGCGGGCGAGCGAGGGCGGGACGGATATGCCGAGGCGGACGGTAACGGGCACACCGGCGATCTCGCCGGCGAGCCGCTCTGGCGGACGGCGGTGGCCGAACGACCGAGCGATCAGCCGCGCGCCGACGGGACGGGAGCCGATCGAGGCCAACAGCCTCAGTGCGGTCCGCTGCGAACGGCGCCGGCCCAAGACGGCGGCGGCCGAGCCGCGCAGCGGGTGATAAGTCCAGTCCGGCATCAGTGGCTCTCGCTCTCCGTCGCGGTCACCCGGTGACCGGGCGCGGTCCAGCCGAGCACCGACGTCATGGAACGCAGCGGCGCCCGCGGCGGCATCAGCCGGGCGGCCGTGTCGCGCAGCAGCACCGCGGGCGGCCACGACAGCTGGCCGACTGCGCCGAGCCGGGCGGAGCGGCGTGTGATGGCCTGGGTCCGCGGACGCCGCAGCAGGTCGTACGAGCGGAGCGCGGCGGCCACGTCCGGGGTGCCGTCGAGGCAGTGGGCAAGGGTGACTGCGTCCTCCAGCGCCTGGCACGCGCCCTGACCCAGATTGGGGGTCATGGCATGGGCCGCGTCGCCCAGCAGCGCGACCCGGCCGTGGACGAAGGAGGGCAGCGGCGGAAGGTCGTACAGATCGTGTCGGAGCACCGCGTCCGCGGGGACGGCGTCCAGCAGGGCGGGGATGGGATCCGGCCAGGACCCGAACCGGCGCAGCAGTTCGGCGTACTCGGACGAGCCGGTGGCCGTTCCCGCCGGCAGCGACGCGGTCGCGAAGCAGTACATCCGCCCGCCCGGCAGCGCCGTGTAACCGAGCCTCGCCCCGCGGCCCCAGGTCACCGCACCCTCGGAGGGCGGCCCGGCGAGGGGCTCGGTGACCGTGCGCCAGGCGGTGTAACCGGCGTACCGGGGGCCGGCCGCGTCGGGCCACAGGGCGCGGCGGACCGCACTGCGCAGCCCGTCGGCACCGACCACGAGGTCGGGCCGGGACTCGCCCCTACGGTGATCGACGACCAAGCGGTGGCCGTCGTCGCGGACCGCGGACACCTCGCTGCCCGACCGCAGGCTGTCGGCGGGCAGTGCCTCGGTGAGCGCCCGCAACAGGTCCGCGCGGTGCACGACCACCAAGGGATGGCCGAAGCGGCGCGCCAGCTCCGCATTGTCCGTACGGGACAGCCAGCGGCCCTGGCGGTCGCGTACGCCGCCTGCGGCCTCGACGGCGCCGAGTGCCCGGACGGCGCCGTCCAGGCCGAGCACCTCGAGCGCGCGCAGCGCGTTCGGCCACAGGGAGATGCCGGCGCCGATCTCAGTGAACTCTGCAGCCCGTTCCAGCACCTCGACGCGCCAGCCCCGTCGGTGCAGGGCGATGGCCGCCGCGAGGCCGCCGATCCCGCCGCCGATGATGGTCGCGGCGCGCTCCGGCATGGGTCCTCGCTCTGGGTTCGGGGGCGCCGCCCCAGTCAAGTGACCGTCGATCCGGTGCCCGAGCGGCATGCGACGCAGCGCAGGTCCGGCCGAGCAGCGCCTCATAGCAACATTTCGACAGACGCCTGTCAACGTGCGTAGCTACCGCGGCCAGACCCGGTGAAGACGCGTTGACGGAACACCTGTGTCCGTGGAGATTCCGGCGCCGCCGAGGATCGCGACGAGAGTCATACCGCGAGCGTACGCAGCGGGTCCTCGCCGCCGCGAGCCGATTTGGCCCCCGGCCTCCGAGAGCGAACAGGGCTCAGGCGGGCGGCAGTCCGTTCTCCAGCTCCACCGTCCCGCTGCCCTTCTCCAGCGCCTCGAGAGCGGCCAGCACACGGTGTCCGAGCGAGCCAAGGAGGCGCTCGGGGATCTCGTCACGGGACACCAGCCGCCAGGAGACCAGCTCTTCCTCCTGCAGCTGGATCGCCTCGAACCGCGCCTCGCTCAGCACCCCGCCGTCGTACACATACGCGGCGATCGGCGGCCGAGCCGCGCCCTGCACCCAGTCGACCGCCAGCAGCACGCCCGGCTCCACGTCGAGCCCGATCTCCTCGAGCGTCTCCCTGCGCGCTGCCTGCCGCGGTGTTTCGCCCAGGTCCGACTCGACGGTCCCGCCGGGCAGAGCCCAGCCCTCGCGGTAGTTGGGCTCGACGATCAGCACACGCCCCTGGCCGTCACGGATGAGAAGCGCGGCACCGGCGAGGATGCGGGGCAGGGACGCGATGTACGTGGCGTAGTCAGAGGTAGTCACTCGGGGAAGCGTAACGGGGGTGAGGGCGTCAGCCCTTGGTGCGCGGAGGGTGTTTGCCGGTCGATGGGCTCCGGAGCTGGGCATCGGCCTGTGTGGCTCGCGTCAAGCTGCGGAGAACGCCGCCAACCGCACCGTACGCTCCGCCAGTTCGCTGATCCGAACGCCGTCGAATCCGAACACCGCGCTGCGCACCCGGTCCTCCAGCGGCTCCGTCCACTGCGCGGGAATGGCGGCCGCTCCGCACAGCACACCCGCCACCGAGCCCGCCGTCGCCCCGTTGGAGTCGGTGTCGAGGCCGCCGCGGACCGTGAGGGCGATGGTGGAGCTGAAGTCGCCCGCGCCGTACAGCAGTCCGGCCGTGATGACGGCGGCGTTCGGAACGGTGTGGATCCAGCCCAGGCTGCCCGTCTCAGCTGCCAGTTCGGTGAGCGTGTCGGCCCAGGACGTCCCGGAGGCGTGCAGGGCGACGGTGTGGCGCACCGCGCGGGCCAGGCGGCAGCTCGCGGGGATACGTTCCAGAGCCGACTCGATCGCCTCGCGCGGGGTTTTCGCGGTGAACGCGGCGGAGATCAGGGCGGCCGCCCACATCGCTCCGTACACGCCGTTGCCGGTGTGCGACAGGACCGCGTCGCGGCGGGTGAGCGCGGAGGCGCGGCGTGGATCACCGGGGCAGGTCCAGCCGAAGATGTCGGCGCGGATGAGGGCGCCGATCCACTCCTGGTAGGGATTGTCGTGCGTGGCGCTCAGCGGGGGCCTGAGGCCGTTCGCGAGATTGCGGTAGGCGGCCCGCTCTGCGGTGAACGTCTGCAGGATCGGCAGGTGCAGCAGCCAGGCCTCGCCCACCTGCTCGGTGGTGAACCCGAAACCATGGCTCTCCAGAAGATGCAGCCCGAGGATCGTGTAGTCCACGTCGTCGTCCCGGCAACTGCCGTGGATCCGGCCCCGCACGCACTGGCGCCACTCGGGACGCAGCTGGAACTCGCCCTCCTTCACGTCCGGCGGCGGCCCGGGGAGGTAGTCGGTGAGCGGCAGTGCGTCGGTGCGGCGCAGATAGCGGTCGATACGGTCGCGGGTCCAGTGGTCGCCGTTCTCCACGGGCTTGCCGAGCATGTTCCCGGCGACTCTGCCCAGCCAGCCGCCGAGGATCCTGTCGGCGAGGTCGGGTTGGTGTAGGCCCATACGTCCGGTTTACCGAATGGGCGCCGGAACCGCGCGGTGGTGCGCCAGTTTATACGGCTCCGAGGCCCCGGGCGACGGGACAGTGCCCCACTGTCATGCGAAATGTCAGGCCATGATGGGGTGGCACGGGATCTGATCGTCCGGATAAGGTCATGTCGGCGCGACTGCCTGTTCGAAAGCAAGGGATAGCAAGGTGACGGACGGAGCAGTTATTCAGCCTGCGCGTGTGCTCGTTGCGGCTGACAAGTTCAAGGGTTCGCTCACGGCCGTACAGGTCGCGGAGCGGGTCACCGCAGGTCTCCAGCGGGTCGTACCCGGTCTGGCTGTCGAGACCCTGCCCGTCGCGGACGGCGGCGACGGCACGGTCGCGGCGGCGGTCGCGGCCGGGTTCCAACGCCGCGAGGTCCGGGTGACCGGCCCGCTCGGCGAGCCGGTCACCGCGGCGTACGCCCTGCGGGAGGGCACCGCGGTGGTGGAGATGGCGGAGGCCTCGGGCCTTCAGCACCTCCCGGCGGGCGTCTTCGCTCCCCTCACCTCGACGACGTACGGCTCCGGCGAGCTGCTGCGCGCCGCACTCGACGCGGGAGCCCGGACGATCGTCTTCGGCGTCGGCGGCAGCGCGACGACGGACGGCGGCGCGGGCATGCTCGCAGCGCTCGGCGCGCGCTTCCTGAACGCAGACGGCGAGCCGGTCGGCCCGGGCGGAGGCGGCCTTCGCGACCTGGCGTCCGCGGACCTGTCCGGCCTGGACGCCCGCTTCAAGGACGTGGACCTGGTCCTCGCGAGCGACGTCGACAACCCGCTGACGGGGCCGAAGGGCGCGCCCGCGGTGTACGGCCCGCAGAAGGGCGCCACGCCCGAGGACGTCGCCACGCTGGACGCGGCGCTCGCGCACTACGCCTCCATCCTCGGCCCCGAGCAGGCCGACCTGCCCGGCGCGGGGGCGGCGGGCGGCATCGGCTACGGCGCGCTGGTCGCCCTCGGCGCGAGCTTCCGGCCCGGTATCGAGGTCATGCTCGACGTGCTCGGCTTCGCGCCGGCGCTGTCCCGGGCGACCCTGGTGATCACCGGCGAGGGCTCCCTCGATGAACAGACCCTCCACGGCAAGGCCCCCGCGGGCGTCGCGGCCGCGGCCCGCGCGGCGGGCATCGAGGTGGTCGCGGTCTGCGGCCGCCTGGCCCTGCCTCCCGAGGCGCTGGGCCGGGCGGGCATCCGCAGGGCGTATCCCCTGACGGCGCTGGAACCGGACCCGCAGAAGTGCATGGCGGAGGCGGGGCCGCTGCTGGAGCGGGTGGCTGAGGGGATTGCGCGGGACTTCCTGCTGTAGCGGTCCGGGAGTGCGGGGGCCGGCGCCCCCGCATCCCGAGCGCCGGCTGCTCCCGGCGCACTCTGCGGGCGCGGCCCCCTACCCGCTAATCGGTGAGCGGAAGCCGGACGTGGAACTCCGCTCCGTCGGGGGAGTCGGCGAGCCAGGCCCGGCCCCCTTGAGCTGTCACCACGTCGTGGACGATGGCCAGTCCGAGTCCCACCCCGCCGCTGTACCTGTCGCGGGCACCCTGGACCCGGAAGAAACGGTCGAAGACCCGCTCCCGGTGCTCCGTCGCGACTCCGGGGCCGTCGTCGGCCACGACGAGCTCTGCCGCGGCCTCGTCCGCGGTGAGGGACACCCGGACCACGGAGTCCGCGTGGCGCTCCGCGTTGTCGAGCAAGTTGCGGACCACGGCGCGCAGTTGCTCGGCGGGGCCCCGCATCCGCACGGCGGACAGCCCGGACAGGTCGACGCCGACCTCGCCCCTGGCGCGGATCGCCTCCGCCTCCAGCAGCACCAGCTCGTCCAGGTCCACTTCCGAGATCTCCCCGGGGTCCTGGGCGGCGCCGATACGCGAGAGCGTCAGCAGTTCCTCGACCAGCCGGTCCAGCCGGTCGGTCTCGCGGTGCACGTCCCGCGCGAGGACGGGCCAGTCGGTGCCCGCGGGGTGCGCAAGACCCACCTCCGTGCGTGCCTTGAGCGCCGCCAGCGGGCTGCGCAGCTCGTGCGAGGCGTCACTGACGAACTGCCGCTGCCGCTCGCCCGCCTGCTGGAGGCGCTCCAGCATCGCGTTCATCGTCCTGGCCAGCCGTCCCAGCTCGTCGGTGCCAGGGGGCTCGGGGACCCTGCGGTCGAGCTCGCTGGAGGTGATCTCCGCGACCTGCCGGCGCATGGCCTCCACCGGCCGCAGGGACCGGCCCACCAGTAGCCATGCCGTGCCGCCGACGATGAACAGGAGCACCGGGCCCGCGACGAGCAGGGCGGACAGCGCGGCCCGGACGCCTTCGTCGACCGGTTCGAGAGCTGTCGCGGGCTCGCCCGGCTTCGGCGGGGCGGCCCGGGTCTCGATCGACCTGCGCGGCGACGTCGCACCGCTGGGCCTGTCGCTGCCCGTCGCCGGGCGCGCGGACCTGCGTGACGCGACGACGTGGTTCGCGATCCCTGCGGGCGATGTCCAGGGCGACATCGCGGAGGTCCCGCGCTCGATCGTGGTGGACTACGACACGTTCCGGCACGCGATCCTGCCCGCCGCCCGCAAGGCACTTGGCGGCACCACCGCCGTCACCAACCCGGGCTTGTCCGAGCTGCCGCCCGTCAGCCTCGAATCGCATGTGGCCGTCGACCACCGGGCCTACCCCTCCGACCCCGGCGCTGCCGAGGTGTGGTCGGGAACGCTGCGCAGATCGCTCGAGCGGCGGGCTCCCGGCGAGACCGTGGTCGCCGACAACGCCGCCGAACCCCTCCTCGAAGCGGGCACCGACGCCACCAACGCCAGGACGCTGTTCTTCCTGCTCGGCGTCCCGGGTGTCCTCGTCGCCGCCGCGCTCGGCCTCGCCGCGGCCTCGGCCCTCGCCGAAGCCCACCGCCGCGAGGAGGCGCTGCTACGGCTCCGCGGCGCGTCGGACTCCCACCTGGTCCGGCTTGCCGTCGGCCAGGGAACGCTCGCCGGAGTGGCCGGAACCGTCATCGGCCTGGGCGCCGCCGCACTGACCGTCTCCGGCGTCATCGGACACCCGGTGTGGCGCGAGATCCCAACGGGTCAGCTGGCGCTCACCGTTGTGCTGTCCGCCCTGGTGGGGACGATCGTCACGGCCGCCCGCCTCGTTCCCCTGATCCGGGCCGGTCGCAAGGCGGCCCTGGTGACCGATCGCCGCCTGCTGGCGCCCCCTCGCCCGCCGCTGTGGCGCCGAGCGCACCTGGACATCGTCGCGGTGTGCGCCGGGCTGGCCATCCTGGCCGGAAACCTGCTCGTGGGCGGGCTGAAGCCGGCACCGGTTCAGGGCCCCGCGCTGGCTCTGGCCTTCTATGTGCTCCTGGCGCCGCTCGCGCTCTGGCTGGGGACGAGCCTGCTCACCGTCCGCGGCCTGCTCTGGCTGCTCGCCCGGTACAGCCGTCCCGAGCGGCCACGCCCCCTGACGACATGGCCGGCGACCGCCCTTCGCTGGCTCGGCCGCCGTCCCGCGCGCACCGCCGCGGCCCTGACGCTCGGCGTGCTCGCGGTCGCGTTCGGAACGCAGACCGCCACGTTCGCCGCCACGTACCGCACGGCCACCCATGCCGACGCCCGGGCGGCGTTCGGTGCCGACCTGCGGCTGACCCCGACCACCGAACGGGTCCAGCCCCCGCCCGACCCGGGACCCGATGTCCGCGACGTAACGCCGGTCCACTCGATCCCGGCCCGCGCCGGCAGCGACCGCAAGACGATCATGGCGGTCGATCCGGGCTCCTACCGCTCGGCCGCCGCCATCGCGCCACAGATCACACGTGGCGGAGGGCTCGACGCACTGGCCCGGCAGGCGTCCGGGGTGCTCTTGGCGCAGGAGATCGCCAAGGACTTCGGTGTGGCCCCCGGCGACACGATCCCCGTCACCGTCTTCCCCGACGACCTGGATCTGTCGCAGAAGGTCGATCTGCATGTGGTCGGCGTGTACCGGGCGTTCCCGCCCACCGACCCGCTCTCGGAGATGGTCGTCAGCACGTCGACCGTGCCCCGCCCGGTGCCGCCCCCCGACTTCTACCTGGCCCGTGTGGCGTACGGGCACAACGCCGACGAGGTCGCCTCCCGGCTGCGGCACGAGGGAAAGCCCGCCGACTACTCGGTGTCCACGCTCGCCGACCGCATCCGTCAGCAGCAGCGGGGCCTGACCGCGCTCAACCTCGACGGCCTCAGCCGCATCGAAGCGGTGTCGTCCGCCGTGATCGCCTCGGTGGGGGTCGGAGTGCTCGGCGCGTTCCTGGTGATGGAGCGCAGGAGGGAGTTCGCCGTCCTGCGCACGGTCGGCGCCGACACCCCGCGCACGCTCGCCGGTCCTCTCGCCGAGGGCGCGGTGGCCGTGGCAGGCAGCCTGGTGATCGGCATCCCGATCGGCCTGGGCCTCGGAGTGCTGTCGGTGCGCGTCCTCAGCCTCTTCTTCGCCCTGCCCCCGCCCCTGGCCACCGTGCCGTTCGGAGCGCTGGTGGCCCTCGTCGTCCTGGTTCCGGCGATCTCCGCGCTCGCGCTGGGACTGGCGCTGCGCAGGGTCGACCGGATCGAGGTCACAGCCCTCCTGCGTGAGCCGTGACGTACCGCCGCCCGCATTCCCTCACCCCAGGCGAAACGCGTCCAGCGCCAGCGTCATCTCGATCAAGTCCCGTGGACGCCCCAGTGACCTCGACGTCAGTTGTTCCAGCCGGCGCAGGCGGTTGAACACCGTGTTCCGGTGGCAGTACAGCCGCGTCGCCGCCCTCCCCGCCGAGCCTCCGCAGTCCAGCCACGCGTCCAGCGTCTCCAGCAGCACCGCCCTGTCCGCCGGGTCCAGGTCCAGCAGCGGGCCGAACACGTCCGCGATCAGGCGGGCCGCCAGTTCTGGCTGGCTCACCACCAGGGCCGTGGGGAGCCGTTCGTCCAGGCGCACGATCCGGTCCGCGTCCGGGCCGCACGTACGCAGTGCTGTCTCCGCCAGGCGCCGCGCCAGGCCCAGGTCCGCAAGCTCCGGCACCACCGGGCTGATTCCGCCGGGGCCCTGGCCGTGCCGGTGAAGCACCTCCGACAGCTCCGTCAGCCCCACCCCGTCCGCCAGCGCCACCACCGCGACCTCGTAATCCGTACGCATCCGCCAGAAGAACCGCAGCCCCTCCGCCACCGCGACCCGGTGGAACGGCTCACGCCCTGCCGCGCGCTCCACCCTGACCACGACCACCGCGTACCGCCCCTGTTCCGGCAGGTCCAGCCCCGCCGCCACGCTCGCCGCCAGGCCCGGCGTCGACCGGCCCTCCAGGAGCGCGTCCAGCAGGGCCTGCACCCGCTCGTCGCTGCGCCGCTGCATCTCCTGCTCCGTGCCGCGGTACGCGTCCGCGACCGTTGACGCCTGCCGGTCCACCCCCGCCCACATGTGGGACGCCAGATGCACCAGGACGGGCAGTGACTCCGGGTCCTTGTCCGAGACGATCTCCAGGAGCTCGTCCCAGACGAGATACCCGGCATGCCGGTACGCGTACAGCACCAGATCGAGCGGCAGCCCCTGCTCCGCACGCCGCCGGCCGAGCCGTTCCGCGTACTGAAGGTCCCGCCGCGGCGCCGAACGCGTCGCGGCCAGCGCCTCGATGCCGTACCGCATCGCCTCGT
The DNA here is from genome assembly GCF_040606445.1 of Streptomyces sp. NPDC005408. Lineage (NCBI taxonomy): Bacteria > Bacillati > Actinomycetota > Actinomycetes > Kitasatosporales > Streptomycetaceae > Streptomyces > Streptomyces sp. NPDC005408. Next base: position 132,766 of record NZ_JBEXEX010000008.1, read on the forward strand.
TGATCTGCTGCCAGTGTTCGTCCCGCGGCACGGCGAGGTCGAACTGCGGTGAATGGGCCTGAAGTTCGTCGATGAGCAGGTCCGTCAGATGCGGCACGCGCTCCAGCAGCACCTGGGCGGCGCTCACCAGGACGGACCACTCCCGCTCGGTGCGCGCTCTGTGGCCACCCATGACCGGTGAGGATGCCAGCCCTTGTGCCGGTGCACAATGCGCGCGCCGCACCGCTGGTCATGCGCAGCGATTCAGGCATACCGCCTGGACGGTACGTGTGACCGGTGCTGGTGTGTGCCCCCATAGGGCAATTTCGAACAAGCCCGGAAAGGGGTCCACATGGCTGCCACCTCGCTCGAAGTGCGGGCACTGTCCGTCGGCTACGGGCCGGTACGGGCACTGCGAGACGTCTCCGTCGATGTGCCGGAGGGCGCGATCGTCGCCGTCCTCGGCGGCAACGGTGCCGGCAAAACGACCCTGCTGCGCGCCGTCTCCCGCACCCTCGGCTTTCAGCGTGGCCGCGTCACGTCCGGCAGCATCAGTGTCGACGGCCGTCCGCTGGAAGGGCTGAGCGCGGCCGCGGTCGTCGCCGCGGGCGTCGTCCAGGTCCCGGAAGGGCGGCAGGTCTTTGCGCGGATGACGGTCGCCGACAATCTCCGGGCGGGTGCGCTGGGCGCGACCGGCGGACGCCGGGCGAGTGCCGAAGCTCTCGCCCGGGTGCATGAGCTCTTCCCCGTCCTCGCCGACCGCGCGCACCAGCGTGCCGGACTGCTGTCGGGCGGCGAGCAGCAAATGCTCGCGATGGGACGGGCGTTGATGGCCCGGCCACGGCTTCTGCTGCTCGACGAGCCGTCGCTCGGCCTCGCCCCGCTGATGGCGGCGCGTATCGCCGAGACCGTGCAGGAGATCAACGCCGCCGGCACATCGGTCCTGCTTGTCGAGCAGAACGCGGCGATCGCGCTGCGGCTGGCCTCGACGGCGTACGTACTCGATGTCGGCGAGGTCGCCCTCTCGGGCCCTGCGGACCAGCTCGCCGCCTCGGACGAGGTGCGCCGCCGGTATCTGGGTGTGGTGGACGAGGACGCGGCTGCGGACGCGTCCCGCGCGGAAGCCGAGGCGCCGACGCTGAGCAGGTGGTCGGCGTGACTGCACCCGGTCCCGCCGGGGAGGGCCCGATGAACCCCACCGACACCGCCCTCATCGGCCCCGCCTCCGACCCCGCCCCCACCGCTGCCGTCCCCGCCCTGACCGTCTCCGACCTCACCGTCCGCTTCGCCGGGCTCACCGCCCTCGACTCCGTCTCCTTCACCGTCCAGCCCGGCAGCGTCCACGCCCTCATCGGCCCCAACGGCGCAGGCAAGTCCACCTCCTTCAACGTCCTGTCCGGCGTCTACCGGGCCACCTCGGGCAGCGTCCGTTTCGGCGAGAGCGAGCTCACCGGGCTCCCTCCCGACCGCATCGCCGCCCTCGGCATAGCCCGTACCTTCCAGAACCTCGCGCTCCCGCCGCACGCCACCGTCGCCGACAGCCTGCTGCTCGGCCGGCACCGGCTCACCCGCGCCGGGTTCCTCGCCGCCGGGCTGCGGCTGCCGTCCGCCGCACGCGAGGCGCGTCAACACCTCGACCGGGTACGGGAGATCGCGGAGTTCACCGGAATCGGCGGCGATCTGGACCGGCCCGCGGGAGCACTCCCGTACGGCAAGCAGAAGCTCGTCGAACTCGGCCGCGCCCTGTGCATGGAACCGCGGCTGCTCCTCCTCGACGAACCCGTCGCCGGGATGACCGCGGACGAGCGGCACCGGACTGCCTCCGTCATCGCGGGCGTACGCGACAGCCTCGGCATATCCATCGTGCTCGTCGAACACGACATGGGGGTGGTGATGCGGCTCGCGGACGCCGTGACCGTACTCGACTTCGGGCGCCGGATCGCCGACGGCACCCCCGCCCAGGTACAGAGCGACCCGGCCGTCGTACAGGCCTATCTAGGAACGGAGGCCCAGGCATGACGACCTTCACCGAACTACTCCTCGGCGGACTCTCCATCGGCTCCGTCTACGCGCTGATCGCACTCGGCTTCGTCGTCATCTTCAAGGCCACCGAAGTCGTCAACTTCGCCCACGCGTCCCTGCTTCTTGCGGGCGGCTATGTCACCGCCGTACTCCACGACGACATCGGTTTCTGGGGCGCGCTCGCCGTCGGCATCGCGGGCGCGGCCCTCGTCGGCGCGGCCGTGGAGTTCCTCGTCATGCGCCGCTACCGGGGCTCCGACCACAGCGTGCTGGCCATCGTCACCATCGGCGTCGACATCCTCCTGACCACCGAACTCACCCGCCGTATCGGCACGGACGTCCTCGCGATGGGCGACCCGTGGGGAGACCGCGTCGTCACCATCGGGGACATCACCATCGCGCAGACCCGCATCGCCGCGTTCGTTTCGGCGGCCCTGCTCATCACCGTGTTCCTGCTCGCGTTCCGGTACACCTCGTGGGGCGTGGCGATGCGGGCGGCGGCCGAGAATCCGCAGACCGCGGCGCTGATGGGAGTACGTCTGGGCCGGGTCTCGCTCGCCGCCTGGGCCGTCGCGGGCGCGCTCGCCGCGGTCGCCGCGCTCTTCCTCACCGTCTTCCCGACCCCTGGGCTCGAACGCGCCACCTCACTCGCCGCACTCAAGGCCTTCCCGGCGGCGATCCTCGGCGGGCTCGACTCCACCACCGGCGCGCTCGCGGGCGGTCTGATCGTCGGTGTCACCGAGTCCTTCGCCACCGGCTACCAGAGCGAACTGTCCTTCCTGGGCCGGGGGATCGGCGATCTCGCGCCGTATCTCGTGATGGTGCTCGTCCTGCTTCTCAGGCCGGCCGGACTCTTCGGCACAAAGGAGCCGGCCCGTGTCTGAGACGCTGAAGAACCCCGAAGCAGAACAGGCCATGAGCCTCAAGACGTACGTGAAGAGCCCCAGGGCGTACGTGAAGAGTCCCAAGGCGTACCTCTGGATCGCCGGCACCATCCTGCTCCTCGCCCTGCCCTTCTACCTCGACCGCTTCTGGCTGCAGGCCGGACTCTTCGCGATGGCCGCCGCGATCGGCGCGATCGGCATCAACCTCCTCACCGGCGCCACCGGGCAGCTGTCCATGGGGCACGCCTTCTTCCTGGCGGTGGGCGCGTACAGCTACTGCATCCTGGCGGGCGGCAGCGGCGTGGAGAACGGTCACAGCCTCATCGGACTCGGACTCCCGACCTGGCTCGCCGCCATCCTGGCGGTGATCGTCGCGGGCGCGGCAGGCGGCCTGTTCAGCCCCATCGCGGGACGGCTGCGCGGCGCGTATCTCGGCATCGCCACGCTCGCGCTGATCTTCATCGGTCAGCACGTCCTCTTCAACGCCCGTGATCTCACAGGAGGATTCAACGGCCGGGCGGTCCCGCCCCTCTCGCTCTTCGGCATCGACTTCGACGACAGCGAGACGGTCATCGCAGCGGTCCCTTTCCAGTCCGCCGAGAAGCTCTGGTACGTGGCACTGCTCGCCCTCATCGGCTGCGGTCTCTTCGCCCGCGGAGTGCTACGAGGCCGCCCCGGCCGCGCCATGAACGCCATCCGCGACCACCGCATCGCCGCGGGTGTCATGGGCGTCCCGGTCGCCCGCTACCGGGCCGCCGTCTTCGTCCTGTCCTCGATGTACGCGGGACTCGCCGGTGTACTGATCGCCCTGGTCTTCCAGCGCACCGTCCCCGAGTACTTCGGCGTGATCCTTTCCCTCGAATACCTCGCCATGATCGTGATCGGGGGCCTCGGCACGGTCGCCGGCGCCGTCGTCGGCGCGGCCTTCGTCTCCCTGCTGCCCCAGCTCCTCACCCACTACAGCGACACCCTCCCGCTGGTCTCCGCCCCCGGCACGGGCGGCGTCGCACCCGGGGAGGCATCGCGCTATCTGTACGGCGCCGCGGTCGTCGCGGTCGTCCTCTTCCTGCCCGGCGGACTCACCCGTCTCATCACCTCACGCAAGACCCCTCGGGAGTAGACATGAAGCCACGTCTGTACGCGGCGGCGCTGGCCGCCGCCCTGACCCTGACCAGCGCCGGCCTCGCCGGATGCAGCTCCAAGGCCACCGACGGCGGCGGCGATGAGAAGGATGCCGGAGGGGTGAAGACCGGCGAAGGCGTCACGGCCAAGACCATCAACCTTGGCGTGCTCACCGACATGACCGGCGTCTACGCCTCGCTCGGCAAGAGCGTCACCCAGGCGCAGCAGCTCTGGGCGAAGCAGACCAACGCGGCCGGCGGCATCTGCGGCCGGACCGTCGAGCTCACCGTCCGAGACCACGGCTACGACCCGCAGAAGGCCGTCGCCGCGTACACCGAACTCGAACCGAAGGTGCTCGGCTTCGCCCAGTTCATCGGCTCGCCCTTCGTCGCCGCGGTCAAGGGCCGTATCGACGGCCAGGACAAGGCACTCGTGGTGCCGCAGGCCTGGTCGGCATCGCTGCTGGGCAGCCCGTACATCCGGGTCGTGGGAGCGACGTACGACATCGAGACGATCAACGCGGTCGACTATCTGCTCAGCCAGAAGCGCATCGCCAAGGGCGACAAGATCGGTCATGTCTACTTCGAGGGCGACTTCGGGGAGAACGCGCTGAAGGGCTCGAAGTACGCGGCGCAGCAGGCCGGTCTCACCATCGTCGAGCAGAAGATCAAGCCGACCGACAACGACATGTCCGCCCAGGTCGCCGCGCTCAAGAAGGCTGGCGTCAAGGCGGTCATCATCAGCGCCGGGCCCCGTCAGGCGGCCTCGCTGGTCGGCGTCGCCGCTGCGGGCGGCTTCAAGGTCCCCATGATCGGCAACAACTCCGCCTTCGCGCCGCAGCTGCTCGCCACCCCGGCGGCGCCCGCGCTGACGAAGGACTACTACGTCGCCGCCTCCACCCTCCCCATCGGCGACCCGGGCACCGGCCCGGCCAAGCTCGCCAAGGAGTACAAGGCCGCTTACCCCAAGGACGGCCTCGACAACGGCGTGGTCGCCGGCTACACGGCGGCGAGCGTCTACGGCGAGGTGCTGAAGAAGGCCTGCGCGGCCAAGGACCTGACCAGGGAGGGCATCGACAAGGCGCTGCTGACGCTGTCCTCGTACGACAGCGGCTTCGGCATCACGCACGACTTCTCGGACCCCGCGGTGCCGTCGACCCGGCAGAGTCTCATTCTGAAGCCGGACACGAAGGTGCCGGGAGGCCTGAAGGTGGTGCGGCCCGCGACCGTGGCGAAGGCGGCGGAGTCGTACAAGGCCGGTGGCTGATCCGCTTCCCTGGACATGACGAGGGCCCGGGTGCGGATCGCACCCGGGCCCTCGTCATGTCTACGCACGGCGCTACGGCAGCTGAGCCGCCCTGGCCTCACGGTTCTCACGACGGTTGTCGCGGAACGTGTTCACACGCCGCGCCGTCGCGAAGAGCGGAATCGTCGCCGCCATCACGATCTGCAGCGCGCAGCCGGTCTGGAGCAGCACCTGACCGCCCGGAGCGTCGAACGCCCACGCCGCCAGCATCCCCATCGCGGAGACGATCCAGCCGAGCATCGCCACCGCGAGGACACCCCGCGGCTTGGGGTACTCGACCCGGCTCACCATCAGCCATGCCGTGCCGATGATCGCCAGCAGCGTCGGGATGAACGGCAGCTCGAGCAGCACGATCGAGACGACCGTGAGCGCTCCGAAGGGGCTCGGCATGCCCTGGAACATGCCGTCCTTCATGGTCACGCACGAGAATCTGGCGAGCCTCAGCACCACTGCGAGCAGCACGACGATCGCGGCCACCGCCGAGACCTTCTGCTGAGCGTCGTCCGCGACCATTCCGTACACGAGGACGAAGTAGGCCGGGGCGAGCCCGAAGCTGATCAGGTCGGAGAGGTTGTCCAGCTCCGCGCCCATCGGCGAGCTGCGCAGCTTGCGCGCCACGAGCCCGTCGCAGAGGTCGAAGATCGCGGCCAGCAGCATCAGGATCACGGCGGTCGCCGCGCTGTTGCGCGCCATGCCGCTCTCGTTGCTGCCGGTGAGGTGCGGGATCAGGATTCCGGTGGTGGTGAAGTACACCGCCATGAAGCCGCACGTGGCGTTACCGAGCGTGAGGGTGTCCGCTATCGACAGCCGCAGAGAGAGGGGCATCTCCTCCGCGTCGTCCTCGGTCTCCGCCTCGGGGACCCAGCCCGCCTGAGTGTCCGGATCAATCACGGTCAATTCGAGTCACCCCCGCGGTCGTGGTCTGACCGACCTCGACGGCGACGTCGACACCTTCCGGAAGGTAGATGTCAACGCGCGATCCGAAGCGGATCAGACCAATGCGCTCGCCCTGCTCGACCTTCGTCCCCTGGGGGATGTACGGCACGATGCGGCGGGCGACGGCACCCGCGATCTGCACCATCTCGATGTCGCCGAGCTCGGTGTCGAAGTGCCAGACAACGCGCTCGTTGTTCTCGCTCTCCTTGTTGAACGCCGGCACAAAACCGCCGGGTACGTGCTCGACGGATGTCACCGTGCCCGCGAGGGGAGCGCGGTTCACGTGGACGTTCAGCGGGCTCATGAAGATCGCGACGCGGGTGCGCCCGTCCTTCCACGGCATGATGCTCTGCACCACACCGTCGGCGGGCGAGATGACGCGGCCCGTGGCGATCTCGCGCTCGGGGTCGCGGAAGAACCACAGCATGCCCGCCGCAAGCGCGGTGGCGGGCACGGCGATGGCCGCCGCGCGCCGGGAGCGGCGCGAGCGGGCCAGGCTGAGTGCAGCGGTGGCGACGGTCGGCAGAAGCCACGGCGATGCTCCGCGCGCGAGGCGGACGCGGCCGCGTGGTGCAGAGGTTTGGCTGTGGGGCATGGATGACCTTCGTAGCGGATGATGCCGCGCTGGCAACAGGGGGACGGCGGCTTTCGGGCGATGCTATCGGTTGCGAGCCGCAACTGGGAAAGCCAGAAGCCGAGTCGGCGGCCGGAAGACGATAACAGGGTGTGAGCATCTTCGCGGCCGAACCGACCCAAACGCGACAATCAACCCTGGAATCGGTACTCCTCGAGCAGCCGGCGACCAATGATCATTTTCTGGATCTCGGCGGTACCTTCGCCGATCAGCAGCATCGGAGCCTCGCGGTAGAGGCGCTCGATCTCGTACTCCTTGGAGAAGCCGTAACCGCCGTGGATCCGGAAGGCGTCCTCGACGACTTCCTTGCAGTACTCGGAGGCGAGGTACTTCGCCATCCCTGCCTCCAGGTCGTTTCGTTCCCCGGAGTCCTTTTTGCGTGCTGCGTTCACCATCATCGCATGGGCGGCCTCGACCTTGGTAGCCATCTCGGCCAGCTTGAACTGAATCGCCTGGTGCTGAGCGATCGGCTTGCCGAAAGTGTGACGTTGCTGGGCGTAGGAGACGCCCAGTTCAAAGGCACGCTGCGCGACTCCGCAGCCACGGGCCGCGACATTAACGCGGCCGACTTCCACGCCGTCCATCATTTGGTAAAACCCTCGGCCGGTGGTGCCGCCCAGGACCCGATTGGCCGGAATGCGCAGTCCGTCCATGATGAGTTCGGTGGTGTCGACGCCCTTGTAGCCCATCTTGTCGATCTTCCCGGGAATGGTGAGACCGGGGCGGACCTCTCCGAAGCCCGGCTCCTTCTCGACAAGGAAGGTCGTCATCGACTTGTGGGGGGCCGTGCCCTCCGGGTGTCCTTCGTCACTCCGGCACAGAACGGCGACCAAAGTGGACGTTCCGCCGTTCGTCAGCCACATCTTCTGGCCGTTGAGGACGTACTCGTCGCCGTCCTTGACGCCCTTGGACGTGATGGCAGACACATCGGAACCAAGGCCCGGCTCCGACATCGAGAACGCGCCGCGCACCTCGCCCAGCGCCATCCGCGGCAGGAAGGTGTCCTTCTGCTCCTGGGTGCCGTGCTGCTTGAGCATGTACGCCACGATGAAGTGCGTGTTGATGATGCCCGAGACGGACATCCAGCCACGCGCGATCTCCTCGACGCACAGCGCGTAGGTGAGCAGCGACTCGCCCAGGCCGCCGTACTCCTCGGGGATCATCAGCCCGAACAGGCCGAGTTCCTTGAGGCCTTCGACGATCTGCGTCGGGTACTCGTCGCGGTGCTCCAGCTCGGTCGCGACCGGAATGATCTCCTTGTCGACGAAGTCCCGCACGGTGGCGAGGATTTCCTGCTGGATGTCGGTGAGACCGGCTGTCTGGGCGAGTCGCGCCATGGCTACTTCTCCTGTGCCTTCAGCTCCGGGCGGCCGGGCTGCTCGCCGCCGCGCTCCTTGATGTACGTCTCGGTCGGGACCATCACCTTGCGCCGGAACACGCAGACGAGGGTGCCGTCCTGCTTGTAGCCCTTCGTCTCGACATAGACGATTCCGCGGTCGCTCTTGGAGCGGGAGGGGGTCTTGTCGAGGACGGTGGTCTCGCCGTAGATCGTGTCGCCGTGGAAGGTCGGCGCGATGTGCTTCAGCGACTCGACCTCCAGGTTGGCGATGGCCTTGCCGGAGACGTCCGGGACGGACATGCCGAGCAGCAGCGAGTAGATGTAGTTGCCGACGACGACGTTCTTGCCGAAGTCCGTCGTCTTCTCCGCATAGTTGGTGTCCATGTGGAGGGGGTGGTGGTTCATGGTGAGCAGACAGAAGAGGTGGTCGTCGTACTCGGTGACCGTTTTTCCGGGCCAGTGCTTGTAGACCGCGCCGACCTCGAACTCCTCGTAGGTGCGTCCGAACTGCATGATCAGGCCTCCGGGGCTTCGAACTTGGAGGTACGGGTCATACCGGCGGCCCGTCCCTTGCCGGAGATGACCAGCGCCATCTTGCGGCTCGCCTCGTCGATCATCTCGTCGCCGAGCATCGCCGAGCCCTTCTTGCCGCCTGCCTCGGACGTGCAGTAGTCGTACGCGTCCAGGATCAGCTCGGCGTGGTCGAAGTCCTCCTGCGAGGGCGAGAAGATCTCGTTGGCGGCGGCGACCTGGTCCGGGTGCAGCACCCACTTGCCGTCGAAACCGAGGGCGGCGGCGCGCCGGGCGACGGCCTTGTAGCCCTCCTGGTTGCGGATCTGGAGGTAGGGGCCGTCGATCGCCTGGAGGTTGTTGGCGCGGGCGGCCATCAGGATCTTCATCAGGATGTAGTGGTACGCGTCGGCGTCGTAGCCGGGCGGCTGCTCGCCCACGACCAGGGACTTCATGTTGATGGAGGCCATGAAGTCGGCCGGGCCGAAGATGATCGTCTCGACACGCTGGGAGGCCGTGGCGATCGCGTTGACGTTGTTGAGGCCCTGCGCGTTCTCGATCTGCGCCTCGATGCCGATCTTGCCGACCTCGAAGCCCATCGTCTTCTCGATCTGCGTCAGCAGCAGGTCGAGCGCGACGACCTGCTGGGCGTCCTGGACCTTCGGCAGCATGATGCAGTCGAGGTTCTGTCCGGCGCCCTCGACGACGGTGACCACGTCGCGGTAGGTCCACTCGGTGGTCCAGTCGTTGACCCGTACCACCCTGGTCTTGCCCGTCCAGTCGCCCTCGTTGAGGAACTTGACGATGGTGTGCCGGGCCTCGGGCTTCGCCAGCGGCGCGCAGGCGTCCTCCAGGTCCAGGAAGACCTGGTCGGCCGGCAGGCCCTGGGCCTTCTCCAGGAACCGCGGGTTGCTGCCCGGCACGGCCAGGCAGGAGCGTCGCGGACGCAGACGGTTCACGGGCGTGGTCATGCGGGGACCTCCAGAGGGTCGAGCTTGTTCGCTTTCCGGATCTCGTCGACGATACGGCCGATGATCTCGGTGATGCCGAAGTCCTTCGGGGTGAAGACGGCGGCCACACCCGCCGCCTTCAGATCGGCGGCGTCGCGTGTCGGGATGATCCCGCCGACGATCACCGGAATAGGGGTGTCTCCCGGGCCGCCGGGCCCAGGGGAAGCCGCGCCTGCCTCGCGCAGCCGCTCCAGCACATCCGGTACCAGCTCGGCGTGCGAGCCGGACAGGATCGACAGTCCCACGCAGTGCACGTCCTCCGCGAGGGCGGCGTTGACGATCTGCTCGGGTGTGAGCCGGATGCCCTGGTAGACCACCTCGAAGCCCGCGTCGCGGGCCCGGACGGCGATCTGCTCGGCGCCGTTGGAGTGCCCGTCGAGGCCGGGCTTGCCGACGAGCAGCCGCAGCCTTCCCGAGCCGAGCTCGTCGGCGGTACGGGACACCTTCTCGCGTACGAGAGCGAGCGGGGTGCCCGCCTCGGCGGTCACCGCGACCGGTGCGCTGGACACGCCCGTCGGCGCGCGGAACTCACCGAACACATCGCGCAGCGCCCAGGACCACTCGCCGGTCGTGACACCGGCGCGGGCGCACTCGACGGTGGCCGCCATCAGGTTCGTGGACCCCGCGGCGGCCATCTTCAGCGCGGCCAGCGCCTCGGTCGCGCGGGCCTCGTCGCGGTTGTCGCGCCACTCGTGGAGCTTCGCGACGACCCGCGCCTCGTTGGCGGGGTCGACCGTCATGATCGCCTCGTCCAGGTCCGCGGTGAGCGGATTGGGCTCGGTGGTCTCGAAGACATTGACGCCGACGATCTTCTCGTCGCCGGACTCGATCCGGGCGCGCCGCTCGGCGTGCGAGGAGACGAGCTGCGACTTGAGATAGCCGGATTCGACGGCCGCCATGGCGCCGCCCATCTCCTGGATCCGGGCGATCTCGGCGAGGCACTCTTCGACCAGGGCGTTCACCTTGGCCTCGATGACGTGCGAGCCTTCGAAGATGTCCTCGTACTCCAGCAGGTCGCTCTCGTGAGCGAGGACCTGCTGGATACGCAGCGACCACTGCTGGTCCCAGGGGCGGGGGAGCCCCAGGGCCTCGTTCCAGGCGGGAAGCTGGACAGCACGCGCGCGTGCGTCCTTCGACAGCGTCACGGCCAGCATTTCGAGGACGATGCGCTGGACGTTGTTCTCCGGCTGGGCCTCGGTCAGACCGAGGGAGTTGACCTGGACGCCGTAGCGGAAGCGGCGCTGCTTGTCGTTCTCGATGCCGTACCGCTCACGCGTGACCTTGTCCCAGATACGGCCGAAGGCGCGCATCTTGCACATCTCCTCGATGAAGCGGACGCCCGCGTTCACGAAGAAGGAGATACGTGCGACCACATCGCCGAACTTCTCGGCCGGCACCTGACCGGAGTCGCGGACCGCGTCCAGCACGGCGATCGCGGTGGACATCGCGTACGCGATCTCCTGGACCGGCGTGGCGCCCGCCTCCTGCAGGTGGTAGCTGCAGATGTTGATCGGGTTCCACTTGGGCATGTTGGCCACCGTGTACGTGATCATGTCGGTGGTCAGCCGGAGCGAGGGGCCGGGCGGGAAGACATGCGTCCCGCGCGACAGGTACTCCTTGACGATGTCGTTCTGCGTCGTCCCCTGGAGCTTGGTGCTGTCGGCGCCCTGCTCCTCGGCGACCACCTGGTAGAGCGCCAGCAGCCACATCGCGGTGGCATTGATCGTCATCGAGGTGTTCATCTGCTCCAGCGGGATGTCCTGGAACAGCCGCCGCATGTCACCGAGATGCGAGACGGGGACCCCGACCCGGCCCACCTCGCCACGGGCGAGGATGTGGTCCGGGTCGTAGCCGGTCTGCGTCGGCAGGTCGAACGCGACCGACAGGCCCGTCTGGCCCTTGGCAAGGTTGCGCCGGTAGAGCTCGTTGGACGCCTCGGCGGTCGAGTGACCGGCGTACGTCCGCATGAGCCACGGCCGATCCTTCTGACGCTCTGTCATGTGTGCGTCTCTCAGACGTTGCGGAAGCGGTTGATGGCGTCGATGTGCTTGGCGCGCAGCTCCTCGTCGCGGACGCCCAGACCCTCGCTCGGGGCGAGGGCGAGCACGCCGACCTTGCCCTGGTGGAGATTGCGGTGCACGTCGTACGCGGCCTGGCCGGTGTCGTCGAGCGAGTAGACCTTCGACAGCGTCGGGTGGATCTTGCCCTTGGCGACCAGACGGTTGGCCTCCCACGCCTCGCGGTAGTTGGCGAAGTGCGAGCCCACGATCTTCTTCAGCGACATCCACAGGTAGCGGTTGTCGTACTCGTGGTTGTAGCCGGAGGTCGAGGCGCAGGTCACGATCGTGCCGCCCTTGCGGGTGACGTACACGCTCGCGCCGAAGGTCTCGCGGCCCGGGTGCTCGAAGACGATGTCCACGTCCTCGCCACCGGTGAGTTCACGGATGCGCTTGCCGAAGCGCTTCCACTCGCGCGGGTCCTGGTTGTGCTCGTCCTTCCAGAACTTGTAGCCCTCGGCGTTGCGGTCGATGATCGCCTCGGCGCCCATCGCACGGCAGATGTCCGCCTTCTGCGAGCTGGAGACCACGCAGATCGGGTTGGCGCCGCCGGCCAGCGCGAACTGGGTGGCGTACGAACCGAGTCCGCCGCTGGCGCCCCAGATCAGCACGTTGTCGCCCTGCTTCATGCCCGCGCCGTTGCGCGAGACGAGCTGGCGGTAGGCGGTGGAGTTGACCAGGCCGGGTGCCGCCGCCTCTTCCCAGCTCAGGTGCTGGGGCTTGGGCATCAGCTGGTTGGACTTGACGAGCGCGATCTCGGCGAGACCGCCGAAGTTGGTCTCGAAGCCCCAGATGCGCTGCTCGGGGTCGAGCATCGTGTCGTTGTGGCCGTCGCTCGATTCGAGCTCGACGGACAGGCAGTGCGCGACGACCTCGTCGCCCGGCTTCCAGGCGTTCACGCCGGGGCCCGTGCGCAGCACGACGCCCGCCAGGTCGGAGCCGATGACGTGGTACGGCAGGTCGTGGCGCTTGGTGAGCTCGGAGAGCCTTCCGTAGCGCTCGAGAAAGCCGAAGGTGGACATCGGCTCGAAGATCGAGGTCCAGACGGAGTTGTAATTCACCGAGCTCGCCATGACCGCGACGAGGGCCTCGCCCGGGCCGAGCTCGGGCACCGGCACGTCCTCGAGATGGAGGGACTTGCGCGGGTCCTTCTCGCGGGTCTCGAGACCGGCGAACATGTCGACCTCGTCCTTGTGCACGGTCACCGCGCGGTAGGACTCGGGGATGGGCAGTGCGGCGAAGTCGGCAGACTTGCTGTCCGTCGACTGGATCGCGTCCAGGATTTCCTTCACGGGGTGCCTCCGGCGAAGCGCGTTTGAGGGAACGCTGAGGGGAAACGTCGGGGTGCTGCTGCTGTGGAGGTGTGCCGTCGGTTCGGCGGGTGGTGCTGTGGCAGCGCTGGTGTGCGCGTGAGGTTGCCTGTGACGCAGGCGTCCGGGCGCACAAACCGATGGTTTGCGGGGACAGCCGGCGTACGAATGGTCTCTGCACGCCGGCCGCCCGGACTCCATCAACGTATGGCACGCCGTGCCAGGTCGCAAGACACTGCGTGCCAACAGTTTGAAACAAAGATGCCTCGCGGATGTCATCTGGGCGCCGCACACGCGAAACGGCCCCGCTATGTGCGGGGCCGTCACGTTCCGTGTGCTGCTGTGTGCGATCAGCTCGCGCTCTCCAGGGAGAGGGCGAAGACATGCGCCCGGGCCGTCCCGCCGGCCGGTGCGGTGAGCGTGATCGAGGAGAGCTGCTTCGACGGGTCCAGGGCGACCCTCTGGTGGAAGATCGCGGCCTTCGTGCCCACCGGTCCCGTACGCGTGTGGATCTGGCTGCTGCGCACCGCCTCGGTCTCGCCGTTCGCCGGGCCCGACAGCCACGCGGTGAGCTTGATCTGGACCGTCGACGTCGAGCCGTCGGCGTACGAGAGGACCGCCGGGACGGTCACATTGCCGCTGTCGCCCGCGCCCAGGACATGCAGCCGCGCATACGCCCCCGTCGGGACCGCGATCCTCTGGCCCGCCGCCACGACATTGTTCTTCGAGCCCTCACTGCCGTTGGTGAAGGAGAAGGTGATCCCGTCGTCCGCCGTCTGCCCGGTCTGCGGCAGCTGCGCCATCGGAAACGTGCGGCCGGTGCCGTCGAAGTCGCCGTCCTCGTAAAACATCTCGGTCGTGATGGCGTCATTGTCGAAATGCGCCGTGAGATCGACGCGGGTCACCCCGCCGGTCTGACCGAGCGGCGGCAGCCCCCAGGGCTCGGCCGGGCGGCTGATCCGTACCGGCTCGACGGTCAGATCCGGACGCTCGCCCGCCGGATGCACCACGGCCTCCTCCTCGCGGCCGAGCTGCACCTCCACCTCCCCGCCCCCGAGGTCGCGCCACTGCGGTGCCGGGCCGCCGATCCCGGAGACCGTCACGCGGCCGCTGATCGAGTGCCGGATCCGGCAGGGCTCACCGGCGAGGCTGCGCACCCGCACCCAGCGGGTCCTGGCATCCCGGCGTACCGCGCTGACCAGGAAGGCGCCTTCCGTACGGAAGTCATGGAGGACCGCGTCCCGCCACTCGCCCGGCACTCCGGGGAAGATCCGGATCGTGGAGCCCCAGCTCTGGCAGAGCATGTCGTGGACCGTCATCGCACCCGACAGAGGTGTCTCGATGACAGGCCCCGCCTCGTAGTACATGGTGTTCGGCTGGATGAACCGGGCCACCAGCTCCCGCAGATACTTCAGCGCGTCGTCGCCGCGGCCCATCTGGGTGGAGATGGATGCGGCCCCCGAGAAGGTGTAGCCGCGCAGCGCGCCCTCGAAGCTGATCCAGTGCTGCAGCGAGCGCGCGATCAGATCGCGGTTCTCCTGCTGGTCCCAGTTGACGAGGTAGAGCGGATAGACGGCCAGCATGTGCGAGTAGTGCCGGTGCGACTTCGCGAAAGGCACCCCGGCGCCGATCATGAAGCCCTTCTCGTCCACCGGGTGGTCGGTGAGCCTGGCCAGAACCTCACGCCACTTCGACTCCAGCGGGTCGGTCTTCTTCAGCAGCCGGACTGTCTCGATGAGCGTCGCGCAGCTCCAGCGCAGCAGTGCGAGGTCGTAATTGCAGTCGGGCGCACTGCCGTACTCGGGCGAGAAGGTCTTCGGCAGATGCAGCTTCCCGTCCGCTCCCGGGGTGAGGAAGTGCAGGTAGTAGTTGGTAGAGCGGCGCAGCAGCGGATAGAGGACGTCCTCCAGGACGCCGCGGTCCATGGTGTGGCGGTAGGTCAGCCACACGTTGTGCAACGCCCAGGGCAGATCGCCGACTTCCGCGTCGCCGACGCCCGGCACGCCCACGCTGCCCGCGTCGTCGCACTGCGCGTCCGTGGAGCGCCGCAGGCCCGCGGAGTCGTGGCGGTACTCCGGCTTGAGCGCGCCGATGAGGATGTCGGTGTTCTCGGCGAGGGTGCGCGGGATGGCGTCGAGCTCCAGATGGTTGGAGCCGTAGACCGGCCAGTACTCCAGCTGTGCGTTGAGGTTCCACCACACGCTCGGCCACGGCGTCGGCTCCAACCAGGGGCCGGTCGTCGCCATCACCGGAGCGTGCTCGCGTGCCGCGCAGGCCAGCTTGTACAGCTGGATCCAGTAGAAGCTCTGGAGCATCTGGTCGGGGACGGAGAGGAAGCTCTTGCGGTAGAAGCGGTGCCACCACTCGCGGTGGGTGCGCCGCAGGCTGGAGTCGGGGAGCGCGGCGGCCTTGCGCACGGCGGTGATCACCCGGCCCTCCGCGTCCGTGCCCGGGTAGGAGTGGGCCACGGCCAGCAGGAAGGTGCGCTCGCGGCCGGTCCCGCGCTCCTTGTACGCGGAGGCCGTCTGCCCGCCCGCGTACAGGGCCTGGGTGACGATGCCGAGGCCGTCTTCGTCCCGGGTGACGGGCGGCGGATTGGGCGGGAAGTTCTTGGGCGGGTCCTCGCGCACGATGCGCGGGCTGATCGCGGGGGACGGGCGGTACTCCCAGCGGAAGCCCTCCTCGCCCTTGCTCGTTTCGACGCTCGCGAGCAGGAGCGTGCGGTCGTTGTGGACGAGGGCGCGCAGCGCGAGGGTGCCACGGTCGGTGGTGACCGTGCCGCGTATCTCGGCGTTCCACAGGTCCAGGCGCAGATCGACGCCGGTGATGGTGCCGACCGGCTTCAGGACGAGATTGCCGACCGGGAGGCGTGCCACGCCCCACTCATTGCCGAACTCCGGTCTGTGGTCTTGGACTTCGCTGTGGTGGACGGTGAAACGGATGGCGTTCTCGCCGGGCTCCGCGTAGACGATCGACCCGAGCAGTCCGTTGCCGAGGAAGGGGCCCTCGTACCAGGTGCGCGGCAGCCGTTTCCAGACGAGGTCCTGGGCGGCGAGGAAGCGTTCCCACTCCTTGTCCGTACGCATGCCGCGCAGCGGGGCGCAGGGCTTGGCGGTATCGACGGGCGCGGCGGGTTCGGCGGCGGGTTGGGCGACGGCCTCGGTGGGGGCCGCCATTCCGCCTGTTGCACCGGCGGCTGCCGCGCCGATGGCCATCTGTCCCAGGAATCCACGTCTGTTCACGGGCACCACTGATCAACTCCGTCCAAGGACGTGCACATTGATCCGATGACTGAATGAGTGTGGAGCGTAGGAAGAGACTGATGATGCGTCAAGAGCTCTGATTCATCGGGGGAATGGGGAGCGGTGCGTGGGACCGCTCTCGTGGCGGGAATCCATCAGACATCCCAGGCACGCCAGATACAGCCCGATCGCGGCCCCCGGCTCGCGCACCCGCTGCCCGGAGAGCTGCTCGATCTTGTCCAGCCGGTACAGCAGCGTGTTGCGGTGCATCCCCAGCCGCTCCGAGGCGCGCAGCAGACTGAAGCCGCCCTCGATGTCCTGGCCGCCCCGGAACTCCTCCCGCAGCGTCCGCATCAGCGACATCCGGGACACCGGAGCGGGCCCGTCCGTCGTCGCCCGTACATCCAGCAGCACCGCCGTACGCAGCGCAGGGTGGACGCGATCATCGCGGCCGGCGCGGCCGTATCTGCGGGGCGCGGACTGGGAGAGGCGCGAACAGGAATGGATGGGCCCGCGCCCGATGACCCCGGACGGGCTGCCGCTCATCGGACCCGTGCCGGGCAGGCCGGGGGTGCTGCTCGCCACCGGGCACAACATGCTCGGGCTGATGCTGGGCCCGGCGACGGGGCGGCTGGTGACGGGCCTGCTGACGGGTCGGGCGGATCCGGGCCTGGCGGCCGCGTTCACGCCGGCGCGGTCCGCCCGGAGACGGCGGGTCCTCAAACGCCGGACGGGCGCAACCTCAGCTCCGCCGGCGTTTGAGGCGCGGGGCCTGGGGCGGAGCCCCAGTTCCTAGCCGCGCAGCGCCCGCTCGATCGTGCGCATGACCTCGTCCAGCGGCGCGTCCGTGCGCGCCACCGTCACCAGCACGTCGTCGCGCGTCCGCGTCGAGACCGCCGCCGGACCGGGCCGCTCGCCCTGCTGGGAGCGGCCCGCGCCGATGCCCGTGCCGAACGTGTCCCGGACGATGGCGAAGGCGTGGTCCAGCTGGGCCTCCACGTCGCCCTGGCCCCCCGCCCGCAGCCAGCGGCGCAGCACATGGTTGTGCGCGGTGACGACCGCGGACGCGGCCACCTCCGCCAGCAGCGGGTCGTCGTTGCCGTCGTGGTGGTCCCGCTCGTCGAAGTGGCCCAGCAGATAGCGGGTGAACAGCCGCTCGTAACGGGCCACCGAGGCGATCTCACGCTCCCGCAGCGTCGGCACCTCACGGGTCAGGCGGTACCGCTCGACCGAGACCGCGGGGGAGGCCGCGTACATCCGCATGACCTCCTTGATGCCCCGGCACACGGTGTCCAGCGGATGCTCGTGCGCCGGGGCCGCGTTCAGCACCGCCTCGGCGCGTACGAGCGTGTCGTCGTGGTCCGGGAAGATCGCCTCTTCCTTGGAACGGAAGTGGCGGAAGAAGGTCCGGCGGGCGACCCCGGCCGCCGCGGCGATCTCGTCGACGGTCGTTGCCTCGTAGCCCTTGGTCGCGAACAGTTCCATGGCCGCGGCCGCCAGCTCGCGCCGCATCTTGAGGCGCTGCGCGGCGGCGCGACTGCCTGCGGCACTTTCCGGAGCGTCGGGAGTGGCTTTGGTACGGGTGGGCTTGGCGGGCTGGGGCATGAGCTGAACGTACTGCATTCGTGCAGCAGAGCGCGCCGGTGGGTGCGGCGGCGGCCCCCCGGAGGCGGCGGGCGGGCCGCCCGATGGATCGAGCAGCCCGCCCCAGCCCGCGTCGCGATCAGCGCCGGGCATATTCGCGGAAACCACGTCCCGTCTTGCGGCCGAGGCAGCCCGCGGCCACCAGGTGCTCGAGCAGCGGCGCCGGAGCCAGGCCCGGGTCGCGGAACTCGCGGTGCAGCACCTTCTCGATGGCGAGCGAGACATCGAGCCCGACGACGTCGAGCAGCTCGAAGGGGCCCATCGGATAGCCGCCGCCCAGCTTCATCGCGGCGTCGATGTCGTCCAGCGTCGCGTAGTGCGCCTCGACCATCTTGATCGCGTTGTTGAGGTACGGGAAGAGCAGGGCGTTCACGATGAAACCGGCCCGGTCGCCGCAGTCCACCGGGTGCTTCCTGATCTTCGTGGTCACCTCGCGGACCGTGGCGTGGACCTCGTCGGAGGTCAGGACCGTACGGACCACCTCGACCAGCTTCATCGCCGGGGCCGGGTTGAAGAAGTGCATTCCGATGACGTCCTGCGGGCGCGAGGTGGCGCGGGCGCAGGCGACGACGGGCAGCGAGGAGGTGGTGGTCGCGAGCACCGCGCCCGCCTTGCAGATCTTGTCCAGCGTGGCGAACAGCTGCTGCTTGATCTCCAGGTCCTCGGCCACCGCCTCGACCGCGAGGTCGACGTCGGCGAAGGCGTCGAGCGTACCGGCCGGGGTGATCCTGGCGAGCGTCTCGTCGCGGGCCTCGGCCGTCATCCGGCCCTTGTCGACGGAGCGCGAAAGTGACTTGGCGATACGGGACTTGGCGGTCTCGGCCTTCTCCAGGCCGCGGGCGGCGAGCACCACGTCGTAACCGGCCTTGGCGAAGACCTCGGCGATGCCGCTCGCCATCGTGCCGGAACCGGCGACGCCGACGGAGCGGACCTCGCGGCCGCCCGCCGCCTCGGCCGCAGGCTGCGGCGTCAGGGCGTCCGGCACCACGTCCGAGGTGCCCGGGGCGGCGTAGGTGTAGAAGCCGCGGCCCGTCTTGCGCCCGGTCAGGCCCGCCTCGCTGAGCTGCTTGAGGATGGGGGCCGGCGCGTGCAGCCGGTCGCGGGACTCGGAGTACATCGCGTCCAGGACGGTACGTGCGGTGTCGATGCCGATCAGGTCGAGCAGCGCGAGCGGGCCCATCGGCAGTCCGCAGCCGAGCTTCATCGCGGCGTCGATGTCCTCGCGGGACGCGTACTTGGCCTCGTACATCGCCGCGGCCTGGTTGAGATAGCCGAACAGCAGGCCGTCCGCGACGAAACCGGGCCGGTCGCCGACCGCGACGGGCTCCTTGCCGAGCTCACGGGCGAGCGTGGTGACCGCCTCGACGGCGGCCGGCGCGGTCAGCACCGAGGAGACGACCTCGACCAGCTTCATTGCCGGGGCCGGGTTGAAGAAGTGCAGGCCGAGCACGCGCTCGGGGTGCTCGGAGTCGGCGGCGAGCCGGGTCACCGACAGGGCGTTGGTGCCGGTGGCGAGGATGGCGTCGGGGCGGACGACGGCGTCCAGCGCGCGGAAGACCTGCTGCTTGGCCTCGTACGACTCGGACACGACCTCGATCACGAGGTCGGCGTCGGCGGCTGCCTGCAGATCGGAGAAGGTGCGGAAACGGGCGAGCGTGTTCCGGCGCTCCTCCTCGGTGATCCGCTCGCGCTCCACGGCGCGGGCGGTGGAGGCCTCCAGGGCGGTGACGGCCTGACGGGCGGCGGCGTCGCTGATGTCGATGCCGATGACCTCGCGTCCGGCGCGGGCGAGGACCTCGGCGATGCCGGTGCCCATGGTGCCGAGGCCGACAACGGCAATGGTGTGGAGAGGGGTGTCCATCGGGGGACTCCAGGGATGAGTGACGACTGATGAGGGGCGCGCGGGCGAATACGCCAAGGAGCGCGGGGCGCACGGGAATTCAGCGCACCCGACACGGGGGTCATGGTGCGGGGCCGACGGACTCTGTCCCGGAGTCGCGTCGTACGTCGTGCAGGAACTACCGAACCGACAAACACTCGCGGCGGCTGCGTCACCAGGCCACCGTGAGCTGTGCGGGGGTTACCCGCTCACTTGAGATTAACTCGCGAGTAACGAGCGCGCCAGGGGTGGGACGGTGTGATCTGGATCGCCGACGCGTCGCGGATACGCTGGCCGCCATGGACGAGGAGTTACGGGTACTGGCTCAGCGGCTGCGGGGCGAGTCGGGCGGCTCGGTGGCGTACGAACGGCTGCTGACCACGCAGGACCAGGAGGAACTCGCAGGCGTCCTCACGGAACAGGAACGGCCCCTGTGGGCTCGGGAAATGGCGGCCTTCCGGCTCGGCTGCGCGGGGGACCGGCGGGCTTTTGAGGCCCTTGTCCTGTTCCTCAACCACCGCGATCCCGAACGCTGCGTATCGGCGGCGCACGCCCTGTCCCGGCTGGCCGACCCCCGCACACCGCGCGCCGCGGCCGCGCTCGCCACGAACGAGCTGCGGGTCGCCTACGCCCTGGTCCCCGTACGCCTGCTCACCCGCCTGCGGGCCCCGGAGTCCGTACCGGCACTGATCACCGTCCTGCGGCGAAGGCTCACCCCGGGCGACCCGCACTGGAGGCTGGCGCTCGCCTGTGTCGAGGGCCTGGGCGCCCTGGGCGACCAGCGGGCGGGGGACATCCTCACGTCGGCCCGCACGCACCCGCGCCTGTCGGCGGCGGCTGAGGCGGCACTGGCGCGGCTGGCCTGAAACGCGGCATGCCCGTCGGTCCGGCGCGGGAGCCGGTCCGACGGGCAGTTCTCAGCCTCAGTAGAGCTTGCCGACCGCGATGCCGGTGGTCTTCTTGAATTCCTCGAGCGGCGCACCGTCGAGGTCACCCAACTGCCCCCACTCGACGACCGTCACCGTCCGGCCGTCGCGGCCGACCGAGTAGAGACCGATGTCGGTCGAGCCGACCTCGGGGTCGGCCGTGTCGATGCTGTAGACGTGCGCGCCCTCCTCGACATTCACCTTGCCGTGGAAGAGGGTCTCGCCCTCCAGCCCCGGGTACGTCTCCTTGAGCCGGTCGAGGCAGCCCTCGATCGACGTGCGGAGCTTGGCGGCGAGCGCCTTCGCCTTGGCCTCGGTGGGCGCAACCGATTCCCTCCGGTTGACGGTCCGACGCCCTCAGAGAAAACTTCCACGCGGGCAGCAGGTCGACCGCGGTCATCCCCCTCCCGGGCACCGCCTGTCCACCGGATTACTGGAGCTGCCGGGCGTACCGCACCTCGGGGACCGCTACACCGTCCACCTCGAAGGGTTCCTCCGCGCCGTCCGGTGCGAAGCCCGCCTTGCCGTAGAAGCGGCGGGCGCGGTCGTTCTCCTTGAGCACCCACAGCAGCATCCGCTCGAAACCGTCCGCCGAGGCACGCCCCGTCAGCTCGTCCATCAGCGCCCGCCCCACCCCCGTGGAGACCCGGTCCGGCAGCACGTATATCGCGTAGAGCTCACTCACTGCGGCCGTCTGGCCCTCGTCCCGGCTCGGTCCGAAGCAGCCCCACCCGACCACCTCGCCGTCCAGCTCGGCGACCACATTGGTCACGTGGCTGTCGCCCTTGGTGAGGAAGTCGCGACGCCTTGCCGCGTCCTCGGCCACGCTCATGGCGTCCAGGTACGACTGCGGCATCAGCCCCGCATAGGCGAACTGCCAGCCGCGCACCCGGATCGCGGCGACGGCCTCGCAGTCGTCGAGTGTCATGTCCCGTACCCGGACGTCCATCGCTAGCCCTCTTCCCCGACGAGCGCGAACGCCTCGATCTCGACGAGCAGTTCGGGCCGGAAGAGCGCGCTCACCTGGACCGCCGAGCTCGCCGGGAGCCGCCCCGCGTCGATCACCTCGTCGCGCGCCGCCCGGACCGCCGGCAGATGCGCCACGTCCGTGACGAAATACGTCAGCTTGACCACGTCGTCGAAGGACGCGCCCGCCGCGGCGAGACAGCGGCGGAGGTTCTCGAAGACCCGCCGGGCCTGCGCCGCCGGGTCCCCCTCGCCCACGACCTTGCCGTCCTCGTCGAGAGCGCACTGCCCGGATATCGCCACGAACCGGCCGGTGCCCCATACGGCATGGCTGTATCCGGTGCCGGGGGCGACGCCTTCGGGGGCCTGTACACGGGTGAGTCGCGAAGTCATACGTCCATCCTTGCCTACGCCACTGACAATCCGGAGCGAATATCCCCCGGGCTGCCAGGGGCCCCAGCGGCTCCCGGCTCCCGCGGCCTCCGGGCTCCCTCCCGGCTCAGAGCAGGGTCAGCTGGGTCGGCTCCGCAGCCGCCGGATCCGGCTCCTCCCGCAGCGGGATACGCCGCGGCATCCCCCGGTCCGCCGGCCCTATCCCGAACTCGGTTGCCAGTTCATGGACATGGCGCGTGATCCGGCGCTGGTACCACTTCGGCGCGTACGCCCCCTCCGCGTACAACCGCTCGTAGCGCTGCACCAGGTGCGGATGGTGCTGCGCCACCCAGGCCATGAACCACTCGCGCGCGCCGGGCCGCAGATGGAGCACGAGCGGGGTCACCGACGTCGCCCCGGACGCGGCAATCGCCCGTACCGTCGCCCGCAGCTGGTCCGGGTGGTCGCCCAGGAAGGGGATCACCGGCGCCATCAGCACACCGCAGCCGATGCCGTTGTCTGTGAGCGTGCGCACCACATCGAGGCGGCGCTCGGGCGAGGGCGTGCCCGGCTCGACGGTGCGCCACAGCTCGCGGTCGGTGAAGCCGACGGAGACCGAGATCCCGACCTCGGTCACCTCCGCCGCCTGCCGCAGCAGCTCCAGATCGCGCAGGATCAGCGTGCCCTTGGTGAGGATCGAGAACGGATTCGCGTGGTCGCGCAGGGCCGCGATGATGCCCGGCATCAGCCGGTAGCGGCCCTCCGCCCGCTGGTAGCAGTCGACGTTCGTCCCCATCGCGACATGCGCGCCCTGCCACTGCCGGGATGCCAGCTGCCGGCGCAGCAGCTCGGGCGCGTTGATCTTCACGACGATCTGGGAGTCGAAGTCGAGCCCGGTGTCGAGGTCCAGATAGCTGTGGGTCTTACGGGCAAAGCAGTACACGCACGCGTGCGTGCAGCCCCGGTAGGGGTTGACGGTCCACTCGAACGGCATCCGCGAGGCGCCCGGCACCCGGTTCAGGATCGAACGGGCGCGGATCTCGTGGAAGGTGATGCCGCGGAATTCGGGTGTGTCGAAGGTTCTGGTGGTCACCGCCGACGTCGCGAAGAGCGCGGTGTCCCCGGCCGCCCGGGGGTTCTCGACCAGATTGTCCCAGCGCATGGACGCCTCCTCGGTAGCACTGACCATAGAATAGAACACTTGTTCCCTTGATCACCGCAACCCTGTTCCCCGAACCGGCTCCAAGCGGATTTGGGCGGCCGAACCCGAGGTGGTTGGCTAGGTCCTGTCCGGTCGATCAGGCCGAGCCCGGCCTGATCGGCCGGACAGGGCCTAGCCGCGACCCCCGAAGAACCAAGTGCTGGAGGAACAGGAATGGCGCAGGTCGAGGCCACCACGGAACGGATCATCTCGGCGGACGCGGAGAAGGTGTTCGATGCGCTGGCCGACTACGAGAACACCCGCGCGAAGCTCCTGCCCGAGCACTTCAGTGAGTACGAGGTCCGGGAGGGCGGTGACGGCGAGGGCACGCTCGTCCACTGGAAGCTCCAGGCGACCAGCAAGCGCATCCGTGACTGCCTTCTTGAGGTGAGCGAGCCGACCGACGGTCAGCTGGTCGAGAAGGACCGCAACTCCTCGATGGTCACCACCTGGACCGTCACCCCGGCCGGTGAGGGCAGGTCCAAGGCCGTCGTCAGCACCGTCTGGAACGGCGCCGGCGGCATCGGCGGGTTCTTCGAGAAGACCTTCGCCCCCAAGGGACTTGGCCGCATCTACGACGCCGTGCTCGCCAAGCTCGCTGCCGAGGTCGAAAAGTAGTCGGGCAGAAGTTGTCCGTGAATTAGCCCTGCCAGGTTGCTGTAACGCTCACCGTTTCGAGTGGTTTTCCCCGCGGCGCCGTGATGCGCCCACGTGCCACGGGTCGCGGGAAAGCCCCTGATGAGCGCCCGACGCGCGCTCCGCCAGGGGCAGTTGGGCCCCGCGACGCGCCACTGCCCCCAATAACGTCCCGCTTGCTCCCCGTTGGCGTGTAATGCGAAGAATTACGCCGCGCAGTCGCGACGAGGGGAGCAGTGACGTGGGCGGGATCACTCTGGTGAAGGACGAGCAGGCCGCTCCGGCCTCAGCCGCCCCGCCTCCACCTCCCGGACCAACTGAGGCCACCGCTCTCAGCCCACGCCGCGTACGCCTCGTCTTCGTCGGCCTGATGCTCGCGCTGCTCCTCGCCGCGCTCGAGCAGATGATCGTCGCGACCGCCCTCCCGAAGATCGTCGGCGAACTCCAGGGCCTGGAGCGGATGCCCTGGGCGATCACCGCGTACTTGCTCACCGCCACCATCGGCCTGCCGGTCTACGGCAAGCTCGGCGACCTCTTCGGCCGCAAGGGCGTCTTCCAGTTCGCGATCGTCGTCTTCGTCGTCGGCTCGGCGCTGGCGGGCTGGTCACGCAGCATGGACCAGCTCATCGCCTTCCGCGCCATCCAGGGCATCGGCGCCGGCGGCCTCATGATCGGCGTGCAGGCGATCATCGCGGACATCGTCCCGGCCAGGGAGCGCGGCCGCTTCATGGGACTGATCGGCGCGGCGTACGGACTCGCCTCCGTCGCGGGACCCCTGCTCGGCGGCTTCTTCACCGACCATGTCTCCTGGCGCTGGTGCTTCTACTTCAACGTTCCCTTCGGCCTGCTCACCCTGCTTGTCATCACCGCAGTGCTGAAGCTCCCGAAGCCCGCGGCCCGCGGCCGGCTCGACGTCCTCGGCGCCCTGTTCCTGGCCGCCGCCTCCACCTGCCTTGTGCTGCTGACCAGTTGGGGCGGCACGGAATACGCATGGGGCTCCCGCGTCATCCTCGGACTGGCGGCCGGGGCAGCGGGAACCACCCTGCTGTTCATCGTCGTTGAGAACTACGCCCCCGAACCGATCATCCCGCTGCGGCTGTTCCGCGACTCGATCTTCACCGTCACCAGCCTCGTCGGCGCGGTCGTCGGCGTCGCCCTGTTCGGCGCGGCCAGCTATCTGCCGACCTTCCTCCAGATGGTCGACGGCGCCAGCGCCACCGAGTCCGGGCTGCTGATGCTGCCGATGATGGGCGGCATCGTCGTCGCCTCGATCGTCTCGGGCCGGCTCATCACCCGTACCGGCCGCTACAAGATCTATCCGGTCCTCGGCAGTGCGGTCTCGGTCGTAGGGATGTGGCTGCTGTCCCGGCTCGAGACCGACACCCCGAGGCTCGACCACAGCATCTGGCAGGCCGTGCTCGGCGTCGGCATCGGACTGGTGATGCCGGTGCTCATCCTCGCCGTGCAGAACGCCGTACCGCCCGCCGACCTAGGCACCGCCACCAGTGCCAACAACTACTTCCGGCAGATCGGCGGCAGCATCGGCGCCGCCGTCTTCGGCACCCTCTTCGCCGACCGCCTCACCGGCGCACTCGCCGACCGTCTCCCCGCCGGAGCGAGCCTGCCGGACCCTGAGTCGATTACTCCCCAGCTGGTCCATGCCATGCCGCCCGCACTGCGTGACGGCTATATCCAGGCCTACGCCGACGCGATGCCGCGGATCTTCCTCTATCTGGTGCCGGTGCTCGCGCTCGGCCTCTTCTTAGCCCTCTTCCTCAAGGAGAAACCGCTGGTGTCCCACAACGCCTCCGCCGCCGAGACCGCGTCCGTGCCCCAGGCCCGCAGCGCGCCCGCGTACACCTCCGGCGTTCCGGTCTGCGGCATCGTCCAGCACCACGACGGCAGCGGCGTACCGCACGCCGCCCTCACCCTCATCGACGTGCACGGGCGTCAGATCGGACGCGGCGCGAGCGGCGAGGCCGGGCGGTACGCGCTGAGCGTGCCCGGCTCCGGCTCGTACGTGATGATCGCGGCGGCCGGCGGGCACCAGCCACAGGCCGTCACCGTCACCGTCGGCGAGCGGCCCGTCGAGCTCGATGTCGTCCTCGGCGGGGCCGGACGCCTCGCCGGGGCCGTCGTCACGGCGGAAGGCGCACCCGTGCGGGACGCGGCCGTCACGCTCACCGACGTACGCGGCGACGTGGTCGCCACGACCCGCAGCGGCCGCGAAGGCGGCTATGTGATCACGGAGTTGGTGGCGGGGGAGTACACACTCGCCGCGAGCGCCCCCGCCTTCCGTCCCGCAGCGCTCCCCGTGAGCGTGCAGGCGTCCCGCGAGACGAGGCAGGACATCGAGCTGGCGGGCGGTGCCGTGCTGAAGGGCACGGTACGGGCGGGGGGCGGACGGCCGGTCGAGGAGGCGCGCGTCACGCTGCTAGATGTGGCGGGCAATGTGGTGGACACCCTCACCACGGGCCCCGACGGCACCTTCCGCTTCGTCGACCTGTCGTCGGGGGAGTACACCGTCATCGCCGCAGGTTACCCGCCGGTCGCCACAGTCCTGCAGGTCGCGGGCGGCGGCCGCACCGAGCGCGATCTCCAGCTGGGGCACGAGGACTGACCAATCGTCAGTAATGCGCGGGCGCACGACCTATTCCGCCGTTGCCCGGCGGGCGGCGCGGGCGGCGCCGTACCGTGGTGGCAAGGCCGCACTGACTGCGGCGGGGAAGGAGCCTCCCACCCATGGACAGTGGTGTTCCGCCGACACCCCCACAGCAGTACGCCGTGGCCGGCCGGATTCCGCTTGCCGTGGTCGTCGTGGACGGCGACGGCCTGGTCTCGCACTGGTCGAGCGGCGCGCGACGGCTTTTCGGCCCCACCCGGGACGAGGCGGTGGGCCAGCCCGCCGTCGAACTGCTCCCGGTCTCGGGCGCGCTGGCCGACGACGGCGAGTACGAATCGTACGACGGCTACGGCGGCCTCGGCCCCGGACTCGACGCCTCGCTGAACGGCCTGACCTCCTATCCGGCGGCGGGCCGGGCCCGCCTGTCCGAGCCCGGACGCGACCGGCTCGATGTGCTGTGGTGGGCGTATCCCATGGTCGGGCCCGGCGAGGAGCGGCTCCTCGTACTGGCCGCGGACGCAGCGCAGTTCACGGACGAGGACGAGAGCGTCGAGCGGATAGCTCCGGGATTCGCCCTGCACACCGAGTTCCCCGGCTTCGACGAACTGGCCCGCAGGCTCCCGGAGATCCTGCCGAGCATGAGCGTCCAGGAGTCGACGCGGATCGTCTCCCAGGTCCTCGATCTGGGCTATCCGGTACTCGAGTTCAGCCACCACGACCGGGTGCCTGTCACACCCGACTGGGGAGTGCCCCGGCGCGCGGAACGCAAGGCGCGGCAGCAGGCCGCCGAAGCCGCGGCCGCCGCGGGACAGGCCGTGGACACGGCCGACCTCGAGCAGGACCTCGAATACGCGGCGGTGCGCGAGCGGCTCGAATTCCTCAACGAGGTCAGCGGCCGCATCGGATCGTCCCTCGACCTCGCCCGTACGATCCAGGAAGTCAGCGCGGCCGTGGTGCCGCGCTTCACCGATGTCGCGGGCACCTATCTGCGCGAACAGGTCATCGCGGGCGAGGGCTTCCCGGACGGACCGCCCGACGCGACCACCATGTGGCACCGCGTCGCGGTCGAGCACGTGGACGAGCCGGGCCGCTGGGACGATGTGGTGCCGGTCGGCGAATCCATGCCGTTCCCCGAACACACCCCGTTCTTCCAGTGCATGACCACCGGCGACCCGGTGCTGGTGCCGCGCATCAGCGAGCAGATGGGCACCGCCATCGCCTCGCAGTTCGAGAAGCGTGACATCCGTCCGCTCATCAGCGGGCGTTCGATGCTGGTCGTGCCGCTGAAGGCGCGCAATGTGGTCCTCGGCTTCATGATTCTGCTGCGCCATCCCGAGCGCGCCCTGTTCAACGACATGGACCGCGTCACCGGGGCCGAACTGGCCGCCCGCGCCGGGCTCGTCCTCGACAACGCCCGCATGTATACCTACCAGGAGAACGTCGCCGAGACCCTCCAGGACTCCATGCTGCCGCAGGTCACCCCGCGGATGGCCGGCTGCGACACGGCGACCCGGTATCTGCCGGGCACCCTGCTGGGCCGGGTCGGCGGCGACTGGTTCGACTCAGTGAAGCTGCCCGGTTCGCGCACCGCGCTGGTGGTCGGTGATGTGATGGGGCACGGCCTCAACTCCGCAGCGATGATGGGCCAGTTGCGTACGGCTGTGCAGACCATGGCCGCGCTCGACCTGCCGCCCGAGCAGCTGCTCCGCAACCTCGACGACTTGGCCCAGCGGCTCGGCGAGCACTATCTCGCGACCTGTCTGTACGCCGTGTACGACCCGATCCGCAATGAGCTCCGGATGGGGAACGCGGGCCACATCCCGCCGGTGATCGTCCGCGCGGCCGACGGACGCAGCGAACTCCTCGACCTGCCGACCGGGGCACCGATCGGCGTCGGCGGCGTGCCCTTCGAGAGCGTCCGCGTGCCGGTGGCGCCCGGCGATCGTCTGGTGATGTGCACGGACGGCCTGGTGGAGGTGCGGGGCGAGGACATCGGCGTCGGGCTCGCGACGCTCTGCGAATCCGCCGCGCACCCGGCCGCCTCCATGGACGACGCCTGCGACACCATCATCCGCTCGCTCAACACCCGCGGCGGCCGCAAGGACGACGTCGCCCTGCTGATGGCCCGGCTGAACGGCATCGATCCCGAGGACGTGGCCGTGTGGGAGCTGTCCCGTGAGCCGCGCGAGGCGGCGAGGGCGCGGCGCCTGGTCCGCGGACAGCTGCGCTCCTGGGGACTGGCCGAGCTGACGGAGACCGTAGAGCTGCTGGTGAGCGAAGTGGTCACCAATGCGGTACGGCATGCGAGTGGCAGGAGCGCGGAGCTCCGGCTCGTCCGGGCGGGATCCCTGCTGTGCGAGGTGGCCGACGAGGACCACAACCTGCCGACGATGCTGGACGCGCGCCCGGCTGACGAGCTCGGGCGCGGACTGCGGGTGGTGAGCAGCCTGGCGCGGGAGTGGGGCACGAGCCGTACGACCGAGGGCAAGACGGTCTGGTTCGAGCTCGCGCTGCCGTAGCCACGGCTGCCGCAGTCGCGCGGTGCTCGTGTGAGGGCCCGGCCTGCCGCTCGAACGCCTGGTGAAGGAATGCGCCGGGCGCTTGTCGCGGAAACTCAGGAGCGATAGACCGATCTTGACGTTGTGTCATACCCCTGGGGAGCTGGTCATGAGCGTGACGAGTCGGTACAAGAATGCCTGGGAAGGCTTCTGGAGCGAGGCCACCGGGGAGCCCGGAGCGGTGTTCTGGGACGCGGAGCCGGCGCTGACCGCGGGACTGCATCTCGCGCTCTACGAACCCCATGTGGACCATCCCGGGCTGACCCTGCTGGACCTGGGCTGCGGCAACGGCACCCAGACTCTCTTCCTCGCGGACCGCTTCCCGAAGGTGCTCGGCGTCGATCTGTCCTCCGCCGCGATCGAGCTCGCCAGAAGGCAGGACAAACAGGGTGATGCGCTGTTCCGGGTGATCGACGCC
Source organism: Streptomyces sp. NPDC005408 (assembly GCF_040606445.1). Classification (NCBI taxonomy): domain Bacteria; kingdom Bacillati; phylum Actinomycetota; class Actinomycetes; order Kitasatosporales; family Streptomycetaceae; genus Streptomyces; species Streptomyces sp. NPDC005408. The sequence continues at coordinate 162,339 of NZ_JBEXEX010000008.1, forward strand.
GTGGACGTGGACCAGGTGGCGCAGCTGCATGCCGAACTGGGCGACACCAACGTCTATATGCGCGGTGTACTGCACCAGTGCGATCCCGAGGACCGGCAGCCGCTGGCCGACACGATCGCCACACTCGTCGGCGAGCGCGGGCGGGCCTTCGTGGTGGAGCTCGCGGAGGCGGCCGGCCAGAAGCTCATGGGCCTCGCCCAGTCCCCGTCAGGCCCCCCGCCGAAGCTCCAGCCGGTCTTCCGGCACGGCATCGTGCCGGGCGCGGTGGCGGACGCCGAGGTGGCCGGATTCTTCCGTACGGCGGGTCTCGACGTGATCGCGAGCGGCGAACTGCCGCTCACGACAACGGAGTACGCGGCGGACGGCTCCCGCATCGAACTGCCGTCGACATGGCTGATCCTCGGCCGGAACGCATAGCGCCCGAACCGCCTCTTCCCGGTCGAGCAACCGCCGAGAAGAGGAGTGCCGTGTTCAGCAGAGCAGCCCGCGCCGTGGCCGTCACCGGTCTTGCCCTGCTCCCGCTGCTGGGCCCCACGGCCGGTGCGGCGGCGGACGGGCGTACACCTTCTGCCGCGGCCGCACCGAGCCCGTCCGGCGGACCTCACCTGGAGTTCGACTGGGACGAGGTGGAGGTAGGGGGATGGGCCGCGGTCGGCATCACGGGCATGCCCGCGGGCTGGACCGTCGTCACCGTCACCTCTCCGGCTCTGGAGAAGCCGATCCGTCTGACCCCCGAGCGGAAGGGGGCGTCGCACTCCAACTCGCTCCCGGGAGTGAACAGGGGGGATGTCCGCGGTGACATTTTGCCGGGGGTGTATCCGGCGACGGCCGCCAGCGGCGGCCGCACCGTCGCCACCGCGCAGTTGAGGGTCATACCGCAAGCCCCCGCGCAGATACGCCGGTTCGTAGCCGGCCCGAAGGGCGGGACTCTGGGCAGTACGGATTCCACTCCGGAAGTGACTGTCCGTCCGGGCGGCGAGATCGTCGTTCTCCTCGCGGACGAAAACGGCGCCGAAGAGGAGAACTCCCTCACTGTCACGTCCAAGGCGTTCGAAGAGCCTTTGACCATCAGGACACAGAGTTCGGACGACCCCGGGTGCAAGTGTGACGACGGGGCCACCGTGTACGCGGGACACACCACATTGCGGGACGACATCCCGCCCGGTACGTACGCGCTCACCGTGGTCAGCCACGACGGCGAGAAGACCAGCACGGCACAGCTGGTCGTGGCCGGTGAACCCGTCACGCACTACCGCCCCTGGCTGATCGGGGGAGCCGTCGTCGTTGCTTCGGCGGGGGCTGTGGGGCTTGTGAGGCGCCGTCGGCGACGCTGAGCGGCCGTCCCCTTCCGCCGGCCGCACCGGCATTCGGCGGACCAGACCTCTGGCACGGCCGACGGCCCTGGCCTGCCCGTTCGTCGGCGCGTACCGTGATGCCGTGAAGATCCTCATCAGCGCCGACATGGAAGGCGCCACCGGTGTGACCTGGCCCGCCGACGTGCTGCCGGGCACTCCCCAGTGGGAGCGCTGCCGCACGATGTTCACCTCGGACGTGAACGCGGCGGCGCTCGGTTTTTTCGACGGTGGCGCCGACGACGTGCTCATCAATGAAGCGCACTGGACCATGCGCAATCTGCTGCTGGAGCACCTGGACGAACGGGTCCAGATGCTCACCGGCAGGCACAAGTCGCTGTCGATGGTCGAGGGCGTGCAGCACGGCGACGTGGACGGCATCGCCTTCGTCGGCTACCACACCGGCGCGGGCGCCGAGGGTGTGCTCGCGCACACGTATCTCGCCAACTCGATCACGGGTGTGTGGCTGAACGGCACCCGCGCCGGCGAGGGCCTGCTCAACGCCCATGTGGTCGCGGAGTACGGCGTGCCGGTGGTGCTCGTCACCGGAGACAATCTGACCTGCGTGGACGCCGACGGGTACGCGCCCGAAGCCCGCAAGGTCGCCGTGAAGGACTATGTGTCCCGCTATGCGGCGGTCTGCCGCACTCCTGGCCGGACCGCGTCCGACATCCGTGCCGCGGCCAAGGAGTCGACGGCTCTCGCCGGGCGCTACGAGCCCGTGCGGGGCGGTCCGTTCACCGTGGAGCTGGAGTTCGACGCGGAACATCTCGCGGCCGCGGCCACCGTCGTGCCGGGCGTGGCGGGCAGCGGTGAGCGACGGGTCGCGTATACCAGCGAGACGATGTATGAGGGCATTCGTACCTTTAAGGCGGTCACGACGATCGTCTCGGCGGCAGTGGAGGAGCAGTATGGCTGACATGACAACGCCCATCGACGGACAGGCGCTCGACGAGGTGGTGACCTTCACCTCCGAGCTGATCCGGATCGACACCACCAACAGAGGCGGCGGCGACTGCCAGGAGCGGCCCGCCGCCGAGTACGCCGCCGAGCGGCTGGCCGGCGCCGGTCTTGAGCCCACTCTGCTGGAGCGCACCCCGGGGCGTACGAATGTCGTCGCCAGAATCGAGGGCACCGACCCGTCCACCGATGCCCTCCTCGTCCACGGCCATCTGGACGTGGTGCCCGCCGAGCCCGCCGACTGGTCCGTGCACCCCTTCTCCGGGGAGGTCCGCGACGGGGTGGTGTGGGGCCGCGGCGCGGTCGACATGAAGAACATGGACGCGATGGTCCTCGCGGTCGTACGGGCCTGGGCGCGCGCGGGCATCAAGCCCCGGCGCGACATCGTCATCGCGTACACCGCCGACGAGGAGGCAAGCGCGATCGACGGCTCGGGCTTCCTCGCCGACCACCATCCCGGCCTCTTCGAGGGGTGTACGGAAGGGATCAGCGAGTCCGGAGCCTTCAGCTTCCATGCCGGGCCCGGCATGACGCTCTACCCGATCGGCGCCGGAGAGCGCGGCACGGCCTGGCTCAAGCTCACCGCGCACGGCAGGGCCGGACACGGCTCCAAGGTCAACCGCGCCAATGCGGTGACCCGGCTGGCCGCGGCCATCGCCCGGATCGGCGAGTACGAGTGGCCGGTGCGGCTCACCACGACCGTGCGGGCCGCGCTGGCCGAGCTCGCCTCGCTGTACGGCATCGATGTCGATGTGGACGCGGACGGGTTCGACGCGGACGCACTCATGTCGAAGCTCGGTCCGGCCGCCGCGCTGGTCGAGCCGACCGTGCGCAACAGCGCCAACCCGACGATGCTCGAAGCCGGTTACAAGCTCAATGTGATCCCGGGGCACGCGACCGCCTATGTCGACGGGCGGATGCTGCCCGGCGGCGAGGCCGAGTTCAAGGACACCCTTGACCGGCTGACCGGTCCGGACGTGGAGTGGGAGTTCCACCACCGCGAGGTGGCACTGGAGGCACCCGTTGACTCCACGGCGTACGCCAAGATGCGCGCGGCCGTCGAGCGCTTCGACCCGGACGGCCATGTCGTGCCGTTCTGCATGGCGGGCGGCACCGACGCCAAGCAGTTCTCCCGGCTCGGCATCACCGGATACGGCTTCTCTCCGCTGAAGCTCCCCGTCGGTTTCGACTACGCGGCCCTGTTCCACGGGGTCGACGAGCGCGTCCCGGTCGAGGCGCTGCACTTCGGCGTCAACGTTCTCGACCACTATCTGCGGTCCGCATAGGGACATAGGGGGAGTCGGCAATGGTACCCACGGGAGCCTACGGAAGCTGGCCGTCGCCGATCGACGCGGCACTCGCCGCCTCGCACGACGGCCGCCCGGAGTTCCTCGGCATGATCGGCGACGAGGTGTGGTGGACAGCGCCACGCCCCACCGAGGGCGGCAGACGCGCCCTGATGCGCCGACGGGCCGACGGTGCCGAGGAGTCGGTGCTCCCCGCCCCGTGGAATGTCCGCAGCAGGCTCATCGAGTACGGCGGGCACCCCTGGGCCGGTGCCTGGCGCGCCGACGGCGGACCCCTTGTCGTCTTTGTGAACTTCGCCGACCAGCGGCTGTATGCGTACGAGCCGGACGTGCCGGAAGCCGCGCCGCGTCCGCTCACCCCGCTGTCCCCGGTCGGCGGCGGGCTGCGCTGGGCCGACCCGCAGGTCATGCCGGAGCGGGGCGAAGTCTGGTGTGTGCTGGAGGAGTTCACGGGTGACGCGCCGACCGACGTACGCCGGGTGATCGCGGCCGTACCCCTGGACGGCTCCGCGGCCGGGGACCGCGGGGCGGTGCGAGAGCTGTCCGACGACCGGCACCGCTTTGTCACCGGGCCGCGGCTGTCCCCGGACGGGCGGCATGCCGCCTGGATCGCCTGGGACCATCCGCAGATGCCCTGGGACGGCACGGTGGTGATGCTCGGCGAGGTGACGGAGGACGGTCCGTTCGGCGGGGTGCGGCCGGTCGTCGGGGACACGGACGAATCGGTCTGCCAGGTCGACTGGGCGCCGGACGGCTCGCTGCTCTTCGTCTCCGACGTGGGCAACTGGTGGGAACTGCAAAGGATCCGGCTCGACGCACTCGCGCCGGGCGCCGTGCCGAGCACCGGACTCTGTCCTGGCCGCGGTCAGGAGTTCGGCGGGCCGCTGTGGAAGATCGGCCTCAAGTGGTTCCACCCGCTGGAGAACGGACTGATCGCCGTCATCCACGGCAAGGGCACAACCGCACTGGGGATCCTGGACCCGGAGACCGGCGAGCTCGTCGACGCCGCCGGGCCCTGGACCGAATGGGCAGCCGCCCTCGCCGTGCACGGCGACCGGGTGATCGGGGTCGCGGCCAGCCCGCGCAGCGCGTACGAGGTCGTGGAGCTCGACACCTCCACCGGGCGGACCCGGGTCATCGGCTCGGCGCATGACGACCCGGTGGACCCGGCGTACTACCCGGAGCCACAGATCCGCACCTTCACCGGACCGGACAACCGCGAGATCCACGCCCACATCTATCCGCCCCACAGCCCCGACCGGATCGCGCCCGACGACGAACTTCCGCCGTTCGTGGTGTGGGCGCACGGCGGCCCCACCGGTCATGCCGCGCTCGTCCTCGATCTGGAGATCGCGTACTTCACCTCACGCGGCATCGGCGTCGCCGAGGTCAACTACGGCGGCTCCACCGGGTACGGCCGCGAGTACCGCGACCGACTGCGCGAGCAGTGGGGAGTCGTCGACGTCGAGGACTGCGCGGCCGTCGCCGAGACCCTGGCCGCCGAGGGCACGGCGGATCCGGCGCGACTGGCCATCCGCGGGGGCAGCGCGGGCGGCTGGACCACCGCCGCCTCCCTCACCACCACCGATGTCTACGCCTGCGGCACCATCATCTATCCGGTACTCGACCTGATGAGCTGGGCGACCGACGAGACCCATGACTTCGAGTCGCAGTATCTGGAGTCGCTGATCGGCCCGCTCGCCGAGGTCCCCGGCCGCTACCGCGAACGCTCGCCGCTGCAGCACAGCGACCGGATCGCCGTGCCGTTCCTGCTGCTCCAGGGCCTCGACGACGTGATCTGTCCGCCCGTGCAGAGCGAACGGTTCCTGGCGCAGATGGCGGGACGCGGCATCCCGCACGCGTACATCGCCTTCGAGGGAGAGAGCCACGGCTTCCGCAAGGCCGACACCATGGTCCGCGCGCTCGAGTCCGAACTGTCCCTCTACGCCCAGACCTTCCGTATCAACCGCCCCGACGTCCCCCTGCTGGAGCTCAAGAAGTGACCCTGAATCCCCTGGCCCGGCCCGCGCGACTGAGGCCGGGAGCCAAGGTCGCTGTCGTGTCCACCAGCGGTCCCGTTCCTGACGACCGGCTCGAAGCGGGTCTGGCGATCCTGCGCGGCTGGGATCTGGACCCCGTCGTGATGCCTCATGTCCGCGACCGGCACCCGGAGTTGCCCTATCTCGCCGGGACGGACGAGGACCGCGCCCGTGATCTGACCCGCGCCTGGTGCGATCCCTCGGTATCGGCGGTGATCTGCGCACGCGGCGGATACGGCGTGCAGCGCATGGTCGACCTGCTCGACTGGAGCGCGATACGCGCCGCCGGTCCCAAGATCTTCGTCGGCTACAGCGATGTCACGGCGCTCCATGAGGCCTTCGCCGTCCGGACGGGCCTGGCCACGCTGCACGGCCCGATGGTCGGCGCGCTCACCTTCCTCAAGGACGCGCGTACCCAGGAGTCACTGCGCGCCACGCTCTTCGAGCCCGAGTCGGTACGCACCCTGGGCCTGGAGACGGCCCGCACGATGGTCCCCGGCCGGGCCCGGGGCATCACGCTCGGCGGCTGTGTCTGCCTGCTCGCGGCGGATCTCGGGACCCCGCACGCCCGGCCGTCCGCCCGCGGCGGTCTGCTGCTGATCGAGGATGTGGGCGAGGAGGACTACCGGCTCGACCGGATCCTCACGCAACTGCTGCGCTCCGGCTGGCTGGAGGGCGTTGCGGGCATCGCCCTCGGATCGTGGGAGGAGTGCGGTCCCTACGAGAGCGTTCGGGCGGTGCTGCTCGACCGGCTCGGCGGTCTGGGCGTACCGGTCGTGGAGGAGTTCGGCTTCGGGCACGGGGTGCCGGCGCTGACGATACCGTTCGGGGTCCCGGCGGTGCTGGACGCGGACGCCCGCACGCTGACGCTGGACGAGCCCGCGCTGAGCTGACGCCCGGCCGCACCCCCGCGTGCGGCCGGGCGCCGGGCGTTACTCGCCCGCCGACAGCGCCGCGTACCCGGGGCGGATGACCTCGTCGATCAGGCGACGGCGCTCCGGCAGCGGCAGGAACGCCGAAGCGACCGCGGCGACGGTGAACTCCTCGAAGACCTCGGGGCCGTAGCCGAAGGCGTCCACCATGTGCTGGAACTCCTGGCTCATGGTGGTGCCGGAGACCAGCCGGTTGTCCGTGTTGAGCGTGATACGGAAACCGAGGCGGCGCAGCAGATCGATGGGGTGCGTCGCGTAGTCCTTCGCCGCGCCCGTCTGGAGGTTGGAGGTCGGGCAGACCTCCAGGGCGATCCGGTTGTCGCGTACGTACGCGGCCAGGTGGCCCAGGTCCGCGGTGCCGTCGTCGTGGACCGTGATGTCGTCGGTGATGCGGACGCCGTGACCGATCCGTTCGGCGCCGCAGACCTGCACCGCCTCGTGGATGGACTCGGCGCCGACGGCCTCGCCCGCGTGGATCGTGAAGTGGCAGTTGTGCCGCTTCAGATGCTGGAAGGCGGGCAGATGGCGGGCCGGCGGGTTGCCGATCTCGCCGCCCGCGATGTCGAAGCCGGCCACTCCGCGCTCGCGGTGGGCGACCGTCAACTCGGCTATTTCCAGGGAGCGTTCGGTGTGGCGCATGCCGGTGAGCAGGGCGCGGACCGTGATCCGGCCGCCGCTGCGGCGCTCGCCCTCGCGAAAGCCCTCGTTGACCGCGTCGACGACCTCGTCGAGGGTCAGGCCGCGCTCCAGATGCTGCTCGGGCGCGTACCGCACCTCGGCGTACACGATGCCGTCCGCCGCCAGGTCCTCGGCGCACTCCGCCGCGATGCGCTCCAGCGCCTCGCGGGTCTGCATCACTGCGCAGGTGTGGGCGAAGGTCTCCAGGTAGCGCTCCAGGGAGCCGGAGTCCGCGGCGTCGCGGAACCAGACCGCCAGCTCGGCCGGGTCCTCGGTGGGCAGCTCGGTGTAGCCGCACTCCCGGGCCAGCTCGATGATCGTGGCGGGGCGCAGACCGCCGTCCAGGTGGTCGTGAAGAACGGCCTTGGGTGCGCGCAGGATGTCAGACAAGTGCATGCAGCGGGAGTGTACGGCACCTTCTGGGACGGTGCCGTGACGGGCGTCTCCCGTGCCTGCGCCGTCCTCAGTTCGACTGGAGTACGGGCATGGCGGGCGCCCCCGTCGGCAGCATGTGCTTGGCCGCCAGGATCGGGGTGTCCCCGACCCGTACCACCTGGGTGACCAGCACCGCAGGGGTGTCGGCAGCCCGGCCGAGCTGCTCGCCGCGCCGCTGTCCGAGCAGGGTCGCGGTCACCCCGCTGTGGCCGGTCAGCGCCACCCCGCGGGAGGCCGCGGCAAGGACCGCGAGCATGGAGGTGGCCGCAGCGGGCGCGGCACGCAGCGCATCGGCGAAGGCGGGATGCGCCCGGTCCAGGACCTCCTCGGCGGCCGCCCACTCCTGGCTCAGCGCCGCCGCCGTGCCCTCACCGGCCAGCAGCGACTCCCAGAACCGCAGCTCGGCCCTGGCCGGGGCGAGCAGATGCTGGGTGGTGAAGTCGGTGGGCTCCTCGACGGCCCGCAGCAGGGGCCGCACCCGCAGTGGCGAGCCGCTGGACAGCAGCTCCTCAAGCGGCTGGATGTGCTCGTAACCCCGCCGTGGCGGGCGGTCGTTGACGGTCCGGCCCACTCCCCGGCGTACCGAGAGCAGGCCGTCCTCCTGGAGCAGCAGCAGGGCCTCGCGCAGGGCGGGCCTGCTGACCCCCAGTTCGGCCGCGAGCCTCGGCTCGGACGGCAGCGTGGAGCCGGGTGGATAGGTGCCTTCGTGGATGGCGTCCGCGATCCGCTCGTACAGGACGACGACCGGTCTCCGCTGCTGTCCGCTGACTGCCACTGACTCTCCTCGGCTCACTTGTCAGCAAGTTATGCGAGCCGGAGCGGCCGGGCAACGCTCGCGAGATCTCGGATGAGCTGCGATTTCCGTTCAGCTGTAGTTCACAGCCGGAAGGGCTTGACGTTCTACGCCCGTAGATCCCAACCTGTCTGAGCGCGACTTGTCTGACAAGCAAGATCGCATTCCATTGAGGCATGACATCCAAGGCAAAGGGGCCGACATGTCACCCACGCTCGGCCGGACGCGTTCCGGGGCCGAATCCGACCTGGCGGGCCGCGGCGGCATGCTGCTGGCCATGGTGCTCGCCGTACTCGGCTACCAGATCAACGCCACCATGCTCAGCCCCGCGCTGCCGGATGTCATCGAGCGCCTCGGCACCACCACCGCTGCCGCCGGTCTCTCCCAGACCCTCTTCTTCCTGATGGCGGCCATCGGCCAGGTCACCCTCGCCCGCCTCAGCGACCAGCGCGGCCGCAAGCCCATGATGGTGGTCTGCGCGTTCGTCCTGATCGCGGGCAATCTGCTCTGCGTCTTCGCGCCGAACATCGAGATCTTCATCGCCGGCCGCATCCTCCAGGGCATGTCGGCCGCGATGTTCACCCTCGCCTTCCTCACCCTGAACCAGCTGCTCACCCCGGCCGGGTTCGGCAAGGCCGCGGGCATCGTCACCGCCGTCAACGGCGGCCTCGCGGGCATCGACGCCATCGCCGGCGGCCAGATCGCCGACACCATCGGCTTCCGCGGCATCTTCGTCTGCTCCACGCTGATCGCGGTCGCGGGCCTCTTCGGCGTGCGCAAGTACGTCCCCGACGTCCCGCCCACCACCGCCGACGCCCGCTTCGACTCGCGCGGCATCGCCGCCCTGTCCATCGGGCTCACCGGCATCCTCGTCGGCCTCGCCCAGGGCGCGAGCTGGGGCTGGGCGTCGCCGCTCACCCTCGGCTTCCTGCTCGGCGGGCTCGCGGCCCTCGTCCTCTTCGTCGTCTCGCAGAAGAGCGCCGCCAACCCGGTCATCGACATCGAGGTGCTCGCGTCCCGCCGCGCCTGGCCGCTGCTGATCACCACGGTCTGCACGCTCGGCGGCGCCTTCGGGGCCGTCGCGCTCACGATCCCGCTCTTCTCGCAGGACGCCCGCGTCGGCCTGGGTCTGTCCGCCGTCACCGCCGCCGTCCTCTTCCTCACGCCCATCCAGCTGATCGGCGTGATCTCCGCGCCGCTCACCGGCCGCCTCGGGCCGAAGATCGGCTGGCGCAGGATCGTGGTCACCGGCGCCGTCGCCAACTTCGCGATCTTCGTCTTCGCCACGTTCTTCCTGAACAACGCATGGACCCTGGTGGCCTCGCTGGCCGCCCTCGGCGTCACCTACGGCGGCTTCATGCTCACCGGCCTCAACGGCCTCGCGGTCACCACCGCCCCCAAGGACAAGCCGGGCTCCCTCTCCGGCCTCAACGGCGCCTGCTTCGGCATCGGGGCCTCGCTCGGCATCGCCATCGCGTCCGCGATGATCACCGCGGGCAGCGACGCACAGGGCCCGACCGAGGCGGGTTACCAGCACGCCATGTACGCGGCCCTCACGCTGCTGGCCATCGGCGTGGTCACCTCGCTGCTCATCCAGCGCCCGGAGTCCGGGACCGTCGCCGCCGAGGAAGAGCCGCAGCTGGTGCTCGCCCACCACTGACGCACCACACACCTCACCCGGACGGCCCGCTCCATCGCCCTCATGGGACCAGGATCCGTCCATCCTGGTCCCATGAGCTCCACTCCACTTCTTCCACCGGCGTACCCGGTAGCACCGGCCGGACAGGGCCTAGGCTGACCCGATGCCCGAGATCTCCACCGCCAAGCCCTTTCTCGCCGCAGGTCCGCGGGTCGCGATACGCCACTACGCGTACGAGGACAGCGAGGAATTCACGGAGCAGGCGCGCCGGAGCACCGGGCACCACCGGCCGTGGCTCTTCCCGCCCACCACGGCCGATGCCTACGCCGAGTACGCGGCCAAGCTCATCGAGGACCCGACGAAGGCCGGATTCCTTGTCTGCGAGCGCGAGTCCGGCGCGATCGCGGGCTTCATCAACATCAACAACATCGTCGCGGGCGGCTTCCGCTGCGGGGCGATCGGCTACGGCGCGTTCGCGCACGCGGTGGGCCGGGGCCTGATGGGCGAGGGCCTCGGGCTGCTCGTGCGGCATGCCTTCGGTGCCATGGGCCTGCACCGTCTGGAGGCCAACATCCAGCCGCTGAACGCGGCTTCCATCGCGCTCGTGCGCCGTGCGGGCTTCCGCCTCGAGGGCTTCTCGCCCGACTTCCTCTTCATCGACGGTGCCTGGCGGGACCACGAACGCTGGGCGATCACAAGCGAGATGCTCGACCCCTGACCGTCAGCGCCCCTTGGCCAAACGCATTGAAGATCCGCAGTACCGGCGTGAGGATGGATGCATGCGGAACATCGTGGTCGTCGACGCACCCTCCAACCTGGGCCTGCGGCCCCCGGCTCCCGGCACCGTCCCCGGCTGCTACAAGCTTGCCGGCGCGCTGCGCGAACAGCGGATCGTGCAGCGTCTCGGTGCCTTCGAGGGCGGGGTCGTCGTCCCGCCACGGTACGACCGCGGCGACTGGCAGGAGGGCGACGGGGCCTTCAACGCCGCCGGTATCGCCGCGTACACCCCAAAGCTCGCCGACCGGATCGAACGGCACGTCAGGGCCGGGGACTTCCCCCTTGTCCTCGGCGGTGACTGCTCCATCCAGCTCGGCGCCGCACTCGCGCTGCGCCGCCTCGGACGCTACGGCCTGGCGGCCATCGACGCCTCCGCCGACTTCCGGCACCCCGGCAACTCCGACCGGGTCGGGGCCGCCGCAGGTGAGGAGCTGGCGCTCTCGACCGGGCGGGGACAGCAGGACCTCACGGACATCGAGGGACTGCGGCCCTATCTGCGCGACGAGGACGTACGGCTGCTCGGGATCAGGGACTACTTCGACGAAGACCGGGCCGAACTCGCCCAGTTGAAGATCCCGACGACGACGGTGGGGGAGCTGCGCGAATGGGGCGTGGCGGACACGGCGGGGGCCGTGGTGCAGTCCCTCGAAACGACAGCGCTCGACGGCTTCTGGGTGCATCTCGACGCCGACGTGCTGGATCCGAGTGTGATGCCCGCCGTCGACAGCCCCGACCCCGACGGCCTGCTGCCGCCCGAAGTGACCGCCCTGCTCCGTGCCTTGGTGCGTTCCGAGCACTGCGTCGGGCTCAATGTGACCGTCTACGACCCCGATCTGGACCCGGAGGGCACCGCGGGTGAGCTGCTCGCGGGCCTGATCGTCGCCGCCTTTGCCGAAGCCTGACCCACGGAGCCCCTGGTCAGGGCGGCGTCCTCCGTGTTCCATGGTCGTCATGACGACCGTGCGACGCGCCGTACTGACCCTGCCCGCAGCCCCCGTGGGCCCGCCGAATCCGCTGCCGGCACTGCGTCCGCTTGACGAGATGCACGCCATCGACGAGCGCGCCAAGCAGGAGCTGCCGCGCGAGATGGCACGGCAGATCGGCTACGAGCCGCTGCGCACGCTGCTGCCGGTGCGGGTGCTCGACGGGTACGGCCGCGAGCGCACCGAGAGCCCTCTCGACGCGATCGTGATTGAGAACGAACGGCTGCGGGTCACGTTGCTGCCGGGCCTCGGCGGCCGGATCCACTCCCTGCACCACAAGCCGACCGGGCGTGAACTCCTCTACCGCAACCCGGTGTTCCAGCCCGCCGACTTCGCGCTCAACGGCGCCTGGTACTCAGGCGGCATCGAGTGGAACATCGGCGCCACCGGCCACACCACCCTGTCCTGCGCACCGCTGCACGCCGCCATAGTCCCCGCGCCCGACGGCGGCGAGATGGTCAGGCTCTGGGAGTGGGAGCGGCTGCGCGACCTTCCGTTCCAGGTCGATCTGTGGCTGCCCGAGGACTCCGACTTCCTCCATGTCGGCGTACGGATCCGCAACCCGCACGAGCGGCCCGCGCCGGTCTACTGGTGGTCCAACATCGCCGTCGCCGAGAACGAGACGACACGTGTGCTCGCACCCGCCGACGAAGCCTGGCACTTCGGATACGAGCGCAGCCTGCGGCGCGTCCCCGTGCCCGAATTCCAGGGCGCGGACCGGACGTATCCCCTGCGCAGCGAATACCCCGCCGACTACTTCTATGAAGTGCCGGCCGAGGCCCGTAAGTGGATCGCCTCGCTGGACGCGGACGGTCACGGCCTCGTCCAGACCTCGACCGATGCGCTGCGCGGCCGCAAGCTCTTCCTCTGGGGCTCGGGGCGGGGCGGACGGCGCTGGCAGCAGTGGCTGACCGAGCCCGGCACGGGAGGTTACGCGGAGATCCAGGCCGGGCTGGCGCGCACCCAGCTGGAGCATGTACGCCTCGACGGCGGCGAGGAGTTCAGCTGGCTGGAGTCGTACGGGCCGCTCGCCGCCGACCCCGGGCTCGTGCACGGCGACGACTGGGACGCCGCGCGCGCCGAGGCCGGGGCCCGGCTGGCGGACGCCCTGCCGCGGGAAGCTGTGGATGCCGCGTACGAGGCATGGCGGCCCTTCGCGGACACCGAACCGGGCGAGCGGCTCGCCACCGGATCGGGCTGGGGCGCGCTGGAGGTGCTGCGTGCGGGACACAAGCTGCCCGGCACGCCCTTCGACGAGTCGACGCTGGGCGAAGAGCAGGCTCCCTGGCGGGAGTTGCTGAGGACCGGCGTCTTCCCCGCGCCCCGCAGGGTCGTCCCGCCCGGCCCCTCGCTCGTGGCAACGCACTGGCGCGACATGCTGGAGACAGCCCCCGCCGAACCGCTGACCGAGTACCACCTCGGCGTCGCCCAGTGGCACGCGGGCGACCTCGCCCAGGCCGTACGCAGCTGGGAACGCGGCCTCGAACTCGCTCCGTCCCGCTGGCCGTTGCTCCGCTGCCTCGCGGTCGCCGACCGGGAGGGCGGCCATACGACGCGCGCCGCCGAACGCTACGCCGAGGCCTTCGACGACCTGTGCCAGGAGCGCCGCGACGACGGCGCGACCTGGACGTCGGCCACGGCAGCCCTCGGCCGCGAGGCGATTGCGGCCCTGCTCGCCGCCCACCGCACCGCGGAGGCCCGTGCGGTCTGGGACCGGCTCCGCCCGGCGGTCCAGCAGCGCGGCCGCTTCCGGCTGATCGACGCCCAGCTCCTCATCGCCGAGGGCCGCAAGACCGAAGCCCGCGCCATCTTCGACGCGGGCTTCGATGTGGCGGACCTGCGCGAGGGCACGGAGATCCTCGAAGAGGTGTGGTCGCAGCTCACCGACGAGCCGCTGCCCGAGGCGTACGACTACCGGATGCGTCCTTCAGGGGGCTGAGGCGACCGGCCCGGCTCAGGCGGCCTTGCGGTCGACGTACTCGAAGACCGACCCGTCCGGGTGGACGGCGATCAGATTGCGGCCCACCGGGGTCGGCACCGGACCGGCGACGATCCTCGCGCCGACCTCGGAGAGCGTGGCGTACGCCTCGTCCACGTCCTTCACCGCGATCGTCGCCGTCACCTTGCGCAGCACCTCCAGTTCCGACTCCGGTCCGCTCATCAGCAGGAAGCAGCCGACGGCTGCGACCGAGACGCCGCTGCGCTCGAAGCGCAGGGGCGTGGCGCCGGTGAGCCGCTCGTAGAAGGCCGCCGCGGCCTCCAGGTCGTCGACGCAGATGCGAAGCGTGGTTCCGAGGATCTCCATACGGGCGAGCGTAGTTCGCGCCGGCGGGCGGCGAAATCGATTGCCGGATTGTTCTCGCTCAGGCCCGGCAGAGGACCTCGCCGTGCGGAACCATGAACCAGGCGTCGTCCTGGCCGCCCCAATCCCGCCAGCCGTCGGCGACCGCCGCCAGCCGCTCCCGCGTCGCATGGCCGCCGTCGACCGCGAGTTTCGCGTACACCGACGCGGTCGTACGGTCCGCCCACAGACCGCTCCACCAGGCGCGCTCGTCGGGCGCGGCGAAACACCAGGCGGCGGCCGAGGCGGTGATCCCGGTGAAACCGGCGGCGCGGGCCCAGGACAGCAGTCGGCGTCCGGCGTCCGGCTCTCCGCCGTTCGCCCGCGCAACGCGCTGGTACAGCCCCTGCCACTCGTCCAGCGCGGGGACTTGGGGGAACCAGGTGAACGCGCCGTAGTCGCTGTCGCGCGCCGCGACGATGCCGCCGGGCCGGCAGACCCGCCGCATCTCGCGCAGCGCCTGTACGGGATCACCGACATGCTGCAGCACCTGATGGGCGTGGACGACATCGAAGGAGTCGTCCGGGAAGTCCAGCGCGTGGACATCGGCGACCGCGAAGCGGACGTTGCCGACGCCTCGCCCGGCGGCCGTTTCGCGCGCCTGGCTCAGGACGTCCTCGGCCGCGTCGACCGCCGTCACCCGGCCCGGCGCCACCAGCTCGGCCAGATCCGCGGTGATGGTGCCCGGACCGCATCCCACGTCCAACACGTCCATGCCCGGCCGGAGTTCACCGACGAGATACGCCGCGGAGTTCGCGGCGGTCCGCCAGCGGTGCGAACGCAGCACCGACTCATGGTGCCCATGGGTGTAGACGGCGGTCTCCTTCGACATGGCCGATCTCCTTCTCCGGAAGCGGGTACCGCAACGGTACGCCGGAGTCCCGTATTTCGAGACCTGCGTCTTGATATGTGGACAAGACGTATGCGCGCCCCCGGCTTGAGGGGACCGGGAACAAGATCCGGGCGCACGGCAGTTACGGCTCACATGACGGTTTCGATTCAGTACCTCGGCGGACCCACGGCGATCCTGGAGATCGGCGGCCTCCGGCTGCTCACCGACCCCACCTTCGACCCGCCCGGCGAATACCCCATCGGCGAGCGCAAGCTCGTCAAGAGCGCGGGCCCCGCCCTCGCCGCCGACGAGACCGGCCCTGTCGACGCCGTACTGCTCTCGCACGACCACCACCCGGACAACCTCGACCGCTCAGGGCGGGAGTTCCTCGGCCGCGTGCCGCTCGTGCTGACGACGCCCGCCGCGCACGGCCGCCTCGGGGACGCGGTCACCCCGCTCCCGAACTGGACCTCCCACTCGGTGGGCCCCGTCCGCATCACCGGCGTACCCGCCCAGCACGGCCCCGACGGCACCGAGCATCTGGTCGGCGAGGTCACCGGATTCGTCATCGACGGCGAGGGGCTGCCCACGGTGTACGTCAGCGGGGACAACGCCTCCCTCGACGTCGTCCGCACGATCGCGGACCGCTTCGGCCCGGTCGACATCGCCGTCCTCTTCGCAGGCGGCGCCCGTACCCCGCTGCTCGGGGACGCCTATCTGACGCTGCCGAGCGCGGCCGCGGCCGAGGCGGCCCGGATCCTGGGCGCGCGTCAGGTCGTACCGCTGCACTTCGAGCACTGGGGGCACTTCAGCCAGGGCCCGGAGACGCTCACCGAGGCATTCGCGGAGGCAGGGCTCGACGACCGGCTGCTTCTGCTGAAGCCGGGCGAGAGCGTCGAGCTCTAGGCCGTACGGGGGCTCACGGCGAGGTCCGCCTGCCAGCGCACCTCGCCGTCCCGCACCCGGTCGGAGGGGGTGAGACCGGCCGCTGCGGCCACGGCCGCCGAGGCGAGATGGTCCGGGTGCACATGGGCGACGGCCGTGTGCACCGACCGGCCCGCGAGCCAGCCGACGAGCGCCCGTGCCGCCTCGGTGGCGATGCCCCTGCCCTGCCAGGGCGTGCCGACCACCCAGGCGATCTCGGCCGCACGGCCCCGCCCCGAAGGGCTCACCGTCGCCTGGACGGTGCCCGCCAGAGCGGACTCGGCCCGGAGGCTGATGACCCAGTTGCACCAGGACACGGCCGGATCGGGCGCACCCGCCAGCATGCGGGCGTACCGAGAGCGCAGAGCGTTGACGGTATCGGGCGTACCGCCGATGAAGGTGTGCAGCGACGGATCGGCGAGGGCCTTGGCCATCTCCTCCGCGTGCTCCACGGCGAGCGGCAGCAGCACCAGCCGGTCGGTGCGGATCGGTTCGGGTCCGATCCTCGGCAGCAGCGGGCGCTGATAACGCAGCTTGATCAGCGGCAGACCCGCGCTCGTGTCCACCTCCACGGCGCCGTCCTGACGCCAGCCGGACGCCTCGTAGAACCGGCGAGCACGCTCATTGGCCTCCAGCGCCCACAGCATGGCGCGCGTGCAGCCCGCCTCCGTGAGCTCGTGGACGACGGCCGCCAGCAGGCGCGTGCCGACGCCGGTGCCCCAGACGTCCGGCAGCGCGTACAGCGTGCCGATCTCCGCGGTGCCCGCGGTGCGGCCCGGCGCGTACGACGCGAAGGCGACGATCCCCTCCTCGCTCTCGGCGACCAGCACACCCGCGGTGGGCCTGCGGGGCTGGGTGAGCCGTCCCGTCCAGGCCAGCGCCTCACGCGCCGGGTCGAGCGCGTCGAGATGCTCCTGCGGTACGAGACCGGAGAACGCCGCCTGCCAGGACCGTACGTGGACCGCGGCGATCCCCGGAGCGTCATGGGTCTGCGCGCGGCGGATCTGCATGTGCTCATGGTGCGGGACGCGCGGCGGCCCGTCGATCCGGTTTTCTTCGCCGGGCGCTCCGGAGCGGGAGCCTCAGAGCAGGGCCTGCGGACAGTAGACCGTGAGCGCCTCCCGCTCCTTGTCCACCACCAACTCCGGTGGTGCGATGGTCACTTCACCGTCGTATGCCAGCGGTGTGCCCGGCGCGAGCCCCGAGATCCGCACCTTGTGCATCTTCTGCGCCGCGTGCAGCGGCGAGCGGCTCAGCGGTCCGGCGAGTGCCGCGGCGAGCAGCCGCAGCCCCGGCCGGAGGCCGCCGTGCACCACCCGTACATCCAGCAGGCCGTCGGCCAGATCCTGACGGTGTCCGGGCGTCGGGCCCATCGCCTGATAGATGCCGTTCCCGACGAACAGCAGCCACATCGGGCGGCGGCGGCCCTGAACCTCGGCCTCCAGGGGATGTTCGCCTCGCAGCACCCGCGCCGCCGCGATCACCCCGGCAGCCCAGCCGCCGATGCGCGGCGACCAGTGCTCGCGGATACGCACCAGCTCCGGATAGACGCCCAGGCTGAAGGTGTTGAGGAAGTGGCCCGCCTCACTGCCGCCGCCGTCGCCGCCTTGGCCGCCGTCGCCCGGTCCCGGGGTGAAGCGCCCCAGATCGACGCGGACGGCCGCGCCGCCCGCGAGAGCCCGGCAGGTGTCCTGGACCGTTTCGATGCCCAGGTCGTACGCGAAGTGGTTGAGCGTGCCGCCGGGGAAGACGGCGAGCGGCACACGGTGCGCGGCGGCGACGGTCGCCGCCCGGTTGACGGTTCCGTCGCCGCCCAGGATGCCCAGCGCCCGGCCGCGGCCCGCCGCCTTCTCCAGCTCCGAGGACAGCTCGTCAGGCGCGCACTCCACGACCTCGGCGAGCGGCAGCATCGTATGCACCAGCCGGGCCGAATCCGCCGAGCCCGCCTGCCGGTTGACCACGACCACCAGGCCGTCGCCGTCGGGCAGCACGGGTGCGTCGGTGTGCGGCCGGCCGGGCGGAGGAAGCTGCGAGCGGGTCGGGACCACGCCGCGCACCGCGAACGCCGCCCCCACACCGAGTGCCGCGCCCACCAGCACATCGCTCGGATAGTGCACGCCCGTGTAGACACGCGAGAAGGCGACCGACGCGGCCACCGGCGCGACGATCGCGCCCCAGGTCCTCGACTCCAGCGCCACACCGGTCGCGAAGGCCGCAGCCGACGCTGCATGCCCGGAGGGGAAGGACGTGGTGAACGGCTGCCGCTTCAGCTGCCGTATCACGGGCACCGCGTCGAGCAGCGGCCGCGCCCTGCGCACCGAGCGCTTGCCGATGGTGTTGATGGCGGCGGAGGCGAGCGCGAGCGACGCCACACCCCGTACGGCGGCCCGGCGCGAGCGCGCGCCGGGGCCCAGCGCCGCCATCCCCGCGGCCGCGCCGAACCAGAGCAGCCCGTGGTTGGCGCTGCGGCTCAGCCGCGGCAGCACCGGTTCCGCGAGGGGCCAGTGCCGGGCGGCGACGGCGTGGTGGACCTGCCGGTCCCACCGGCCGAGCAGCCCCGCGACGCCGGCGCGGACCTGGGACATTCCCTCTGAGCGAGCCTGTGAGCGAGCGTGCGTGTGAGCGTCGGACATGGATCGCGGGTACCCCGTGTGCGGCGCCGCCACGCAGGAGGGGACCCATTCGGCCACGTCAGGAGCAGGAACGGACGAACCCGGTGCCCGCCGCGGGGCGCCCGCCTAGGATCGCGGACATGGTCTTCTACAGGGACAACTGCGCGCCTCCGGCTGCCGCTTCGCGCCGCGCGCTGTCCTGTCCCTGTTGCCCGTGTCCCCGCTGACACTGCCGACCCCTTTTCCGCGTGCACCCCCTTCTTTCGAGGAGAGCTGTGTTGTCCCCTGCCCTGGACCGCCGTCATCTGCTGAAGCTGCTCGCCGCCGCGCCGGTCGCGGCCCAGTTCGCGGCCGCCGCCCCCGCAACGGCCGCCACCGCGGCCCCTGCGTCCGGCGCGGCCCCCGACATCGTCAAGCCGCTGCCACCCGAGCTGTTCACGATCCGCGGCACCAACGCCGAGAGCAACTTCCCCGCCCTGCACTCCACCGGGCTCCACACCCCCGCCGACCACTTCTTCGTCCGCAACCACACCTCCACCCCCGTGCTCGGCGAGTCGGACTGGAAGCTCACTGTCTGGGGCAGCGGCCTGCACGGCCGCCGTCCCGTCGAGTTCAGCTACGGCGACCTCCGCTCCCTGCCCTCCGTGACCCGTACCGCCGTCGTCGAATGCGCCGGCAACGGCCGCAACTTCTACGCCACCCAGCAGGGCCAGACCGTCACAGGCACCCCCTGGACGCTCGGCGCCATCGGCGCGGCCCGCTGGCGCGGGGTGCGGCTGCGGGACGTACTGCACCGCGCGGGCATCTCGTCGACCGCGGTCGACGTCATGCCCCGGGGACTCGACGACGAGTTCGTCAGCAACGGCGTGAACCACGGAAGGGTGCGCCGCCCGCTGCCCGTCGCCAAGGCCCTCGACGATGTGATCCTCGCGTACGAGATGAACGGCCAGCCCCTCCCGTACGACCACGGCTTCCCGGTCCGGGTGATCGTGCCGTCCTGGATCGGTATCGCCTCGATCAAGTGGCTCGGCGACATCGAGGTGAGCGATACGCCGCTGTCCTCGCCTTGGACCACGCAGTTCTACCGCCTCTTCGGGGACGCCTATCCTGCGGGCGGCAGCGCACCGCTGACCCGCCAGACCATCAAGAGCGCCTTCGAACTGCCACTCGGCGCGAGCCTCGAAGCGGGCACCACGCACCGGCTGACCGGCCGCGCCTGGTCGGCGAAGGCTCCGGTCGGCCAGGTCGAGATCAGCACCGACGGCGGAGCGCACTGGCACCGGGCGCGGCTGCGTGACACCCCGCACCGGGACGGCTGGGTCCGCTGGACGGCCGACTGGCGCCCGCGCGGCACCGGACCGGCCGAGCTGCTGGCCCGTACGGCGGACCGCGCGGGCAACACCCAGCCGGAGCGAACCGTCCACAACACCCAGGGCTATTTCTTCGACGCGGTGGTCCGCCACCCGGTCACCGTCGTCTGACGCCCGGCCGACTGCCGAGCCTACGCGGCGAGCTCCCGCGCGGCGAGCTCGCGCAAACCTCCGTATAAAGGGTTCGTGGGCGGTGACCTGTCCTGGGGACACGCGGAGGTGACGGCATGCAGCGGACGGCTCCGGAGGGCCGTGGCCCTGTCCGTTACGGACCGCCGGCCCCCGAGTCCGGGCTGCCCGTACTGCCCGAGCTCGCCGACGTGCTCGCGGCCGCATCGGACCGCGCGGCGGGCGAGCCGCCGGGAGGCGGCCCCGAACTGCGGGAGGCGGCCTGCGGCTACTGGTGGCGGCGCGGACTGCGCTCCCGGCCCGAGGAGGTGGCCGCGGCGTCCGGCGCGCAACCCCTGCTGTTCGCCCTGATCGGGGCGTACGGCGGGGATGTGCTGATGCCCCGCCCCTGCCCCGCCTGGTGGACTCCGCAGGCCCGGCTCCTCGGCCGGCCCGCCTACCATGTGCCGACCCCGGCGGAGTGCGGCGGAGTGCCCGATCCGTACGCCCTGCTGGAGACCGTACGCAGAGTGCGCGCCGAGGGCGGCATGCCCAGGCTGCTGCTGCTCTCCGTCGCCGACGACCCCACAGCGACCGTCGCCCCGCCCGAGATGGTGCGCGAGGCGTGCGAGGCCGCCGTCGCCGAGGGGCTGCACATCATCAGCGACGAGACCTGGCGCGACACCGTGCACAGGCCGCATGAAACGGTGCTGCTCAGCCCCGCCGAGATGTGCCCGGATGACGTGACCGTCATCAGCGATCTGGCGGGCGCGCTCACGCCCGCCTCCTGGCCGGTGGCCGTCGCCCGCTTCCCGCGCACCGACGAGGGCGCACTGCGCCGCGCGAGAACCCTCGACATCCTCACCGCGGTCGGCGCGGTGGTCGCCGAACCGATCGCAGCGGCCGCGGCCCACGCACTCGACGAGCCGGGTTCGGTCACCGAAAGGATGGAGCGGGCAGCCGCCCTGCACGCGCGCGTGGCCGCCGAGGTGCACCGCGCGGTGCTCGTCTCGGGAGCGCTGGCCCGTCCGCCGCAGGCGGGCCGCCATCTGTACGCCGACCTCGGGCCGCTGCGCTCCCGCCTCGCCGAGCGAGGCGTGAGCGACTCCATGGAGCTCGAGGAGTATCTGACCGACCGGCTCGGGGCGCCCGTGCCCGGCGGGCACCGGTTCGGCGACGAACTGGGCGCGCTGCGGGTACGGCTGGCCACCGGGCCGCTGCTGGGGACCACTCCCGAGCAGCGGCAGGAATCACTCACCTCACCGGCACCTCTGGAATTGCCGCATGTGGCGGAGGCGTTGAGCATTCTTGGAACGGCCTTCGACGAACTGCGTTGAACGGAGCCCCGGATGACGGAACAGGCGGAGCACTCGGGACAAGCAGACGACTCGGATCAGGCGCCCCACCCAGCACAGGCAACCCACCCGGCACAGCTGAACCACCCCGCACAGGCGGGCTACCCGTCACACGACGCCGCGAACGGCACAGCGGCCCCGCTCCCTGAAACCGAGAGCCCGGCAGACGGCGTACGCCCCCGGTCCCGCCCCCTCAGCGAGATCCGCATCTGGCCGCGGTCCTTCGCCGACCGGCTGACCACCCCCCTCCCCGGCGTACGCGCCATGGCCCGCCTCGCCAGGGAGGGCGCCGTGCGCCCCGGCCCCGACGGGCTGCGCGACATTCCGCTGCTTCCCTTCGCGCCGGGGCCGCTGCCCGCCGTGGACATCGCGACCGTCGCCGTCACCTGGGCAGGACACGCCAGTTGGGTGCTCGGCATCGGCGGGCTCACGATCCTCACCGACCCCGTCTGGTCCCGCCGGATCTTCGGCACCCCCACCCGCATCACGCCCGTAGGAGTGCGCTGGGAGGATCTGCCGCACGTCGACGCGGTGGTCATCAGCCACAACCACTTCGACCATCTCGACGCCCCCACCCTGAAACGGCTGCCGCGCCACACTCCCGTCTTTGTCCCGGCCGGCCTCGCCCGCTGGTTCCGGCGCCGCCGCTTCACCCGGGTGACCGAACTGGACTGGTGGGAGGGCGCGGAGCTGGACGGCGTCCGCTTCGACTTCGTACCGGCCCACCACTGGTCCAAGCGCACCCTCATCGACACCTGTCGCTCGCTGTGGGGCGGCTGGGTGCTGACCGACCAGCTCGGCCAGTCCGTGTACTTCGCGGGCGACACCGGCTACGGCCACTGGTTCAAGGAGATCGGCCGCCGCCACCCGGACCTCGATGTGGCGCTGCTGCCGATC
The DNA here is from genome assembly GCF_040606445.1 of Streptomyces sp. NPDC005408. NCBI lineage: Bacteria > Bacillati > Actinomycetota > Actinomycetes > Kitasatosporales > Streptomycetaceae > Streptomyces > Streptomyces sp. NPDC005408. The sequence continues at coordinate 184,673 of NZ_JBEXEX010000008.1, forward strand.
GGCGCGTACGACCCGCGCTGGTGGCTCAGCGATGTGCACACCGACCCCGAGGAGGCGGTGCGCGCCTTCGAGGACCTCGGTGCGCGCAACATGGCCCCGATGCACTGGGGGACGTTCGTGCTCTCCGCCGAGCCGGTCCTGGAGCCGCTCAGCCGGGTCCGTGCCGCCTGGGAACGCACCGGCCGCCCGCGCGGACAACTGTGGGACCTGCCGGTGGGCGGCTCACGCCTGCTGACCGGATGAGCCCGCCGAACCGGGGCGCGACCCGCGCCGGACCCTGCGCCAGACCGTCGGCGCCCCGCTGACCACCACCGTCAGTGTCACCGCCACGACCACGCCCTTCCACGGCTCGTCGAACAGGGAGCCTCCCAGAATCCCGATCAGCTGATACGTCGCCGCCCAGGCCAGGCACGCGGGGATGTCCCCGCGTACGAAGTCGCGCAGCGGCATCCGGCTGAGCAGGCAGGCCAGCATCACCGGGATCCGCCCGGCCGGCACCAGGCGGGAGAGCACCAGCACCGTCACGCCGTGCTCGTCCAGCTTGCGCTCCGCCTGCTCGAGGCGGTCGGGCGCGGCACGGTCGCTCAGCGCCGCGAGCCACCGTGAGCCGTTCTTGGAGCGGATCCCGCGCTGCCCGAGCCAGTACAGCGTCACATCCCCGAGGAACGCTGCGAACGACGCCACCAGAAACACGAACAGCAGCGACAGCGGGGCCGTCTGATGGAAGGCCACCACCGCCGCCGAACTGACCACCGCCCCCGTCGGCACCACCGGCACCAGCGCACCCAGCGCCACCAGCAGGAACAGCGACGGATAGCCGACAGCCTGCTGCGTCGACTCAGGCGGCAGCTTCCCGACGATGTCGGACAGCTGCCCGAGCGTCTCCCACGGCCTCGAAGTCACCGGGCGGCCTCCGGCCTGACCCGCTCGCCGTGCCCGAGCCGGTGCACCGCCACCTGCGGAGCCAGCCGCGCGGCCTTGCGTACGAACTCCTCGCCCGGGGCGTAGAACTCGTGCGGCCGGATCCCGTCCATACCGATCGGCCAGTACGTGCCGTAGTGCACCGGCACGGCCGCACGCGGCGCCAGCGAGGCCAGCGCCTGTGCCGCCCGGCCCGGATCCAGATGCCCGTGCCCGAGATACGGTCCCCAGCCACCCACCGGCAGCAGCGCCACATCGACCGGACCGACCTCGTCCGCCATCGAGTCGAAGAGCCCGGTGTCCCCGGCGAAGTACGTACGCGCCTCACCGCTGATCACATAGCCGAGCGCGGGCGAGCGGTGTGGCCCGAGCGGGAGCCGCCGCCCGTCGTGCATCGCGGGCACGGCCCGCACCACCAGCTCCTCGACCTGCACTTCGTCACCCGGTGCCATCTCGATGACCCGCAGCCCCAGCCGGGCAAGACCCGGCACGGACCGTGGCGCGGCGCGCGGCACCACCAGCCGGGTGCCCGGTGCCAGCCGCGCCAGCGACGGCAGATGCAGATGGTCGGAGTGCAGATGGGACACCAGGACCGCCTCGGCGACAGCGGCCTCGGCGGGAGGCAGCTCACCGCACCGTCTGCGCAGGTGGGCCAGCCTGCGTACGAACAGCGGATCGGTCAGCACCCGCACACCGGAGTCCTCGACCGTGCAGGTGGCATGACCCCACCAGGTGACCTCCACGCCCGCCTCCTCGTTTCCCGTACGCGTACGAGCCTAGGCCCCGGGGAAGTCCGGGTGGCGTCGATGCCGGAGTAGGGTCGGCGTCCGGGGGATCTTCCATGGACGGATTACGAGTGGCGGCCATCGCCAGCCTGACCCCCCTTGAGGAACTTGACCGCGACCCCTTCCTGGTGGACACCCGCAGCCAGCACGCGATGTGTGACCGCTGGGCCGCCGACAAGGGCTATGTCGTCACCCGGCAGCTGCTCTTCTACGGACTGAGCCCCGACCACTGCGGCCTGTGGACGGACATCCAGGCGGGTCAGGTGGATCTGTTCGTCGCGCCCAACGAACGGGTACTCGCCCGGGCCGTGACCTCGTTGCCCGACTTCCTCGCCGCCTGCGAACGCAGGGGCGTACCGCTGGAGACGGCGAACCTCGACGAGCCCGTCTACGACGCCTCGATGAAGGCCAATGTGCATCGCAGGCTCTCCATGCCTACGGCCGGTTACGACGGCTGCTGACCACGCTGCCCGGCCCCGGCCGATCACCCCACCGGATCACGTCCGCCCCTGTGCCAGGCTGGAGACCTGATCCAAGGGTGAGGTGAAAGCAGCGTGGTCGAAGGGCGATGGCGGACGGCCGGAAGAGCCCTGGTGCGCGTGATCGTCGTGTGGGCGGTGTCCACGCTGACGATGCTGGCGCTCGCCGGGCTGCTCCCCGACTTCCAGCTGCAGTCCGACGACGGGGACTCCATCACCAGGACCGCCGTCACCGCCGCCTGGGGCGCGGGCGCCTTCGGCCTGCTGACCGCGCTGGTCTGGCCCGTCGTCGTACGTGCCCTGCTGCTCGTACCGGCCCTGGTGCTCGGTCTGTTGGTGTTCTTCCTCAATGGCTCGCTGCTGCTGATCGCGCTCTGGCTGATTCCCGACGGGCGCGGCGTGGCCGCACCGGAGACCGCGGTCGTCGTCGCCGCCGTGATGTCCGCCGTCGCATCGACGACCTCCACCGCGCTCGCCGTACGCGACGACAACGCCTACCGCCGCAGGCTCTCCCGGCTCGCCGCCCGCCGCAGACGAAGACGCGGAGAGGAAGCCGGGCACCCGGACTCGCCCGGAACGGTCTTCCTGCAGCTCGACGGGGTCGGGTACGAGGTGCTGCGCAGCGCGGCCGACGACGGTGTGATGCCGGCCGTCGCCGGCTGGATCGGCACGACGCACCGGCTCACCCCCTGGCGCACCGACTGGTCCAGCCAGACCGGCGCCAGCCAGCTCGGCATCCTGCACGGCACCAACCACGATGTCCCCGCCTTCCGCTGGTACGAGAAGGACAGCGGCCGGGTCATGGTCTGCAACCGGCCCGCGAGCGCCGCCGAACTCCAGCGCCGCGCCATCGAGCGCACCGCCGACGGCGGGCTGCTCACATTCGACGGAGCCAGCCGCGGCAATCTCTTCAGCGGCGGCTCCGAGGAGCTCGCGCTCGTGCTGTCCGTGGCCGCCAGACGCGGCAGGGCCAACCGCTCCAGGGCGGGCTACTTCGCCTACTTCTCCGACCCCGCCAACGCCGTGCGCACCGCGCTGTCCTTCGTCGCCGAAGTCGCCCGTGAGATAGGCCAGTCGACGCGGGCATGGCTGCGCGGCGACTCACCGCGGGTCGGGCGCGGCGGGCTCTATCCCTTCATCCGTGCCTTCGCGACGGTCGTAGAGCGGGATGTGGTCGTCGCCGCGGTGATCGGCGACATGCTTGCCGGGCGCACCGCCGTCTACGCCGACCTCGTCGCGTACGACGAGGTGGCACACCACTCCGGGCCGCACAGCAAGGACGCCGCGCAGGTGCTCCGACGTCTCGACCGGTCGGTCGCGCTGCTCGCCAAGGTCGCCGAACACGCGCCCCGCGACTACCGGATCGTGCTGCTGTCCGACCACGGCCAGAGCCCGGGAGAGACCTTCGAGGGCGCATACGGACTCACGCTCAAGGATCTGGTGCGCGCCGGGTGCGGTCTGCCGGTCTCGCGTCGGGCGGAACGCTCCAAGAGCGGCGCGGAGGCACGCGACGCGGCGGGCGACGCCCTGCGCATGGCGCTGCACCGGCAGCGGGCCGAGGGAGCTGACGAGCGTCCGGAGGCGGGCTCCGACCCGATCGTGCTCGCCTCCGGCAACCTCGCGCTGATCTCCTTCCCCGACGCGCCCGAGCGCCTCAGCCGCGAGCAGATCGAACGCCGCCACCCGGCGCTGCTCCGCACCCTCGCCAGCCACCCGGGGATCGGCTTCCTGCTGGTACGCAGCGAGGAGCACGGCTCGCTGGTCCTCGGCCCCGGCGGCGCCGAGGTGCCGGTCGACCGGCTGGCCGACCGTGGCCCGCTGGAGGGTTTCGGCCCTGGCGCGGCCGAGGCCGTACGGCGCACCGACTCCTTCCCGCATGTCGCCGACATCATGGTCAACTCGATGCACGACCCGAAGGCGGGCACCGTGCACGCCTTCGAGGAGCAGATCGGCTCGCACGGCGGACTCGGCGGCGAACAGTCCCAGCCGTTCCTGCTGTCACCGCTCGACCTGTCCGCGCCCGTCGCGCCGGACACGGAACTGGTCGGCGCCGAGCGCGTGCACCGGGTGCTGCGGCGCTGGCTGCGCGAGTGCCAGGGGCCGCAGGTGCCGATCGGGACTGCCGCAGAACCCTCCCCTCCGGATACGTTGACGCCGTAAGGCAGAGCCAGACAGATCCAGCGAACCGGGAGTGTGCCCCTTGCGTGCTGTGGTGTTCGATGAGTTCGGGAAGCAGCTCGACGTGCGCGAGGTGCCCGATCCCGTACCGGCCCCCGGCGGCGCGGTGATCAGGGTCGAGGCGACAGGGCTGTGCCGCAGCGACTGGCACGGCTGGATGGGCCACGACTCCGACATCACCCTCCCGCACGTCCCCGGACACGAACTTGCCGGAGTGATCGAGTCGGTGGGTGACGACGTCGCCAACTGGCGGCCCGGAGACCGGGTCACCGTGCCGTTCATCTGTGCCTGCGGCCGGTGCGCGGCGTGCGCGCGCGGCGCCCAGCAGGTGTGCGAGCGCCAGGAGCAGCCCGGCTTCACCCACTGGGGGTCATTCGCCGAGTACGTCCCCATCCACCACGCCGACACCAATCTCGTCGCCCTGCCCGATGCGATGTCCTTCACCACGGCCGCGAGCCTGGGCTGCCGGTTCGCGACCGCCTTCCGTGCCGTGGTGGCCCAGGGCAGGGTGCAGCCGGGGGAGTGGGTCGCGGTGCACGGCTGCGGAGGCGTCGGCCTGTCCGCGGTGATGATCGCGGCGGCCTGTGGGGCCAGGGTCGTCGCGGTCGACCTCTCGCCGGACGCGCTGGAGCTCGCCCGGACCGTCGGCGCCGAGGTGTGCGTGGACGCGTCGACGGCGGCCGCGGGCGTCGCCGACGCCGTCCACTCCGCGACCGGCGGCGGCGCACATCTGTCACTGGACGCCCTGGGCGCTCCGGTGACCTGCGTCAACTCCGTCCAGAGCCTGCGCCGCCAGGGCCGTCATGTGCAGGTCGGCCTGCTGCCCCAGGGCGTGCACCTGCCGATGGACCGGGTCGTCCCGCTGGAGCTGGAGATCCTTGGCAGCCATGGGATGGCGGCGCACGCGTATCCCGAGATGATGCGGATGGTCGCGTCGGGCGCCCTGCGGCCGGACCTGCTGGTGACGACGACGATCGGCCTCACCGATGCCCCGGCGGCGCTGGCCGCGCTGGGCACGGGGTCGGGGACGGGCGTCACGGTGATAGCCCCGCACGGGGGTTAGGGCGGGGGGTCATTCCCCACCCCGCCCCTCCCCGTAACTGAGGGCAGGCCCCAGCCCCCTACCGGGGCTCCGCCCCGTACCCGTACGGGGGCTCCGCCCCCGGAACCCCGCGCCTCAAACGCCGGCGGGGCTGAATTTCAGCCCGTCCGGCGTTTGAGGATACGCGCGAAGCGCGTACGGGGTCTGGGGGGCGCAAGCCCCCCACGCGGCGGAGCCGCACATGTCACAGCCGGGAAGGGGCGGGTAGGGGAACAAGCCCGCCGCAGGCGCTGCCCAACCCCCCTACCCCCCACCCGTTTTGGATCGCCGGGCGATCATCAATACCATCCGGTGATGATCACAAGAAAACGGCCGGCGGCCGCGGCATGCGGCCTGCTCGCCGCCCTCGTCGTCGGGCTCTTCCCGGCCGGCGCCGCCGCGGACGAACCGGTGGCCAAGCTGCCGTCCCCCAAGGTCGAGCTCGTGCTCGACGTCAGCGGCTCGATGCGCGCGCGGGACATCGACGGCCAGACCCGTATGTCCGCCGCGAAGCAGGCGTTCAACGAGGTACTCGACGCGGTGCCGAGCGAGGTGGAGCTCGGCATACGCACCCTCGGCGCCAACTACCCCGGCAAGGACCGGAAGGTCGGCTGCAAGGACACCAAGCAGCTCTACCCCGTCGGGCCGCTCGACCGGACCGAGGCGAAGACCGCGGTGGCGACCCTCGCCCCCACCGGCTGGACTCCGATCGGGCCCGCCCTGCTCGGCGCGGCCGACGATCTCAAGGGCGGCGAAGCGACCCGGCGGATCGTCCTCATCACGGATGGCGAGGACACCTGCGCCCCGCTCGACCCGTGCGAGGTGGCGCGCGACATCGCCGCCAAGGGGAATCATCTCGTCATCGACACGCTCGGCCTGGTGCCGGACGCCAAGACCCGTAACCAGCTCAGCTGTATCGCGGAGGCCACCGGCGGCACGTACACCTCCGTGCAGCACACCGACGAACTCTCCGACCGGGTGAGCCAGTTGGTGGACCGCGCTGCCGAGCCTGTTGTCACCCCGGTGGCCACCGAGGGCGCGCAGGAGTGCGCGAAGGCCCCGCAGCTCACGTCCGGTCTCTTCAGCGACCGTGAGAAGTTCGGCGAGCACCGCTGGTACCGGGTGGACGTCCTGCCCGGCCAGGAGCTGCGCGCCTCGGTGAGCGTCGCGGCCGACCGGGCCGTCAACAACGACTACGGCGTACTGCTGCGGGCGGTGACCGTCCACGGCCGGGAGATCGTCCGCGGCTCCGAGGCGGGCGACGGACGCACCGATGTGATCTCCACCGGGCTGCGCTATCCGAAGGCCCAGCTGGATGACGCGGACGAGGTCAAGCCCGCCGCGGAGACCGTCTGCCTCCAGGTGAGCAACTCCTTCTCGGCGCCCGCGTCGGTGAAGACCGACCCCGGCCTGCCCGTCGAGCTCACCGTCGACGTCGTGGACGCGCCCGACGAGGCGTCCGACGTGGCCGCCTTCGGTCTCGGCCGCGGCTGGTGGCTGCTCGCCGTCCTGGTGCTCACCGGTCTGGTGGCCGGTCTGCTGTGGGGCTGGATCTCACGCTGGCGCATCGCCGTCTGGAGGACCAACTGATGCGTATCACACGTGTGTTGACGACCGCACTGCTGGCCGCCACTGCCCTGACCGGCACGGCGGGCTCAGCCGTGGCGGACGACCCGTCGCCCAGCCCGAGCAAGAGCGGGGATGCGGCAGGGCCGACCGAGGCGGGCACCGGCTTCCGTAACGCCACCGCGATCGAGCAGGGCCAGAAAGCCACCGCCGGAGCGTCCGCGGGCGACTACCTCTACTGGGTGTTCCCCGCCGACGCGGGCCGAAGGGCGACCGTGAAGGCCACGGTCACGCTGCCCGAGGCGGCGGCCCGCCACGGCGCGTCCACGTGGCGCCTCGATGTGTACGACGGGCTGCGCCGCCGCCAGGCCTGCATGTACGGCATGCAGAGCAAGGGTGCGGCCAGGGAAACCGCGTCGGTGGAGCTGTCCTGCACTCTGCGTACGGTCCGCTCCTGGGCCGAGCCGTGGGACAACGACCCGCTGCCGGGCAGCTATTACATCCGGCTGACGGTCACCGATCTGCCCGAGCAGGACCTCGGCCTGCCGGTAAAGGCAGAGGTCGAGGCCACGTCGGCCGACGCGGGCGGTGCGTACGCGGGCGACGGCTCGCTCTCCGCCCCGCTGGTGCCGGGCACGGCCACCACGGTGCGGGACGACGAGGGAAGCAAACCGAAGCAGGCGGCCACCCTCAGTGAGCCGGACGGCGGCTGGTCGTCGGGCTGGTGGTCCGACCGCTGGATCTGGACCGTTGCCGGAGGACTGCTCGGCGCCCTTGCGGCCGTCGGCGGCTACTCCCTCACGCGGGGATCCGGCCGCCGCTCGCCCGTACCACCCGCGGCCTGAACAGGGCGGTGGCCACGGCAGCGATGCCGTGGCCACTCGACCCTTCTCTACGTCACGCTTCTCTACGTCACGCGTCCTGAAGCGCCGCGAGCTGCCGCGCCAGCGTCTCCGTCGACTGGAACGTCGCCCCGAACAGGGCCACATGCTTCCAGTGCAGCGTCCCGTCGGCCGCTATGACAAAGACGGCACGGCGCAGACCGATCCCGGGGGCCGCGACGCCGAAGGCCCGCGAGACGGCCCTGTCGGTGTCGGCGAGCAGCGGCATCCGCAGCCCGTACTTGCTGGCGAACGACTCATGGCTGTCGACGCTCTGCGGGCTGATCGCCCAGACTTCGGCACCGCAGTCGGTGAAGGTCTCCAGGCCACTCGAGTACGAGCAGAGCTGCTTGGTGCAGACGGTGGTGTCGTCCCCGGGATAGAAGGCGATGACCAGCGGACGGCCCCGCTGCTCGCTCAGCGTGAAGTCACGCCGCTCGAAGGCGTCGTCGACCAGAACCCCGCCGGGGAGGGTGAAGTCGTCGACGGTCTGACCTTGTTCAGGTGATGCTGCCAAGGGAACTCCTGCGGCTACGAGTGCGGACGGACGGGCGTGCTGCCTTCTTGCGGCCCCTCGTCGACGGGGTCGTCGAGGGGCCGCGTACCCATACAGTCCACGCCGAAGCAGGCCCCGGATGGAAGACGAACCGGCGATCGTGGCCGGGTTGCAATCGAAGGTCATCGGCGGAACCGATGATGTGGAAGGCCATCCGCTTGTCGCACGGGAACACTGCACGGATCTCCTCGAGGGTCAGCTCCCAGTCGTCGGCGAGTGTGCCGACATCCACGAACAGAGCGGTGAACCCCTCGGCCTCCCGCAGGCGCAACGCCTCGGTCAGCATCGGAGCGGTGGACCTGGCCAGCCGGCCGCTCACGGCGAGCCACACCTGTGGCCCGTCCACCGCCAGTACTCGTACCCGTATGGTCGCTCGCACCTGCGCCCCCAGAGCCGGGGTCCGGCGCACCGCCGACCGGTGCGCAGCCACACGCCTGTTATTCGGCGCCGGGCGGCTCCGGGATTGCTCAGGATCCGGCCACTTTGCCAGCGAGGGAGCACTCTTCGAGCGTGCGCGGACCGGCTCCTTCCGGGCGGGCCAGGGTGCGGCTCGGCACGGGCTGCCTGCCGTGACCGATCCACGCCTCCAGGGCCGTGAAGGCCGAGCGGTGACAGGGCGTCAACGGCCGCAGTTTGTCCGGAAAGACGTCGTACAGCGAGTCGACATGCGTGCCGCCCTCGACGCGGTAGTAGCGGAAGAGCCCGCCGCGGCCCGCGTCGCGCACCATGCGCGCGTACACATCCGAGTCCCGCCCGATGGGCAGCAGAACGTCGAGCGTGCCGTGCAGGGTGATCAGCGGCTTCCCGATCCGGCCGGTCAGTCCGATCGCGGCGACGGCCCGTCGCACCTGCGGCGGACGGGAGGCGTACTCATAGTCCGCGTCGCACGCGGGCGTGCCGGGAGCGCAGTACGGAGTCCCCGCCTCGGTGGGCCCGTCGTAGCCCGGGTCCAGCTCCTCGCGGTAGATCCGCTGGGTCAGATCCCAGTAGTACTGATGGTGGAACGGCCACAGAAACTCCGACCCCGCCGGATATCCGGCGGCGAGCATCGCCCGGTGCGCCGCGTCCGCGCCGGGGCCGCCCGCTGCGTAGACCGGGTAATCGCGCAGTGCGGGCGGCAGGAAGGTCAGCAGATTCGGGCCGCTTGTCCGCCAGAGCGTCCCCTCCCAGTCGACGCCGCCGTCGTACAGCTCGGGATGGTTCTCCAGCTGCCAGCGCACCAGATAGCCGCCGTTGGACATGCCCGTGGCGAGGGTACGGGACGGCGGGCGGTGATAGCGCTGGGCCACGACCGCCCGCGCTGCCCTGGTCAACTCGGTGACCCGGTCGTTCCATTCGGCGATCGCCTCGCCCGGCGCCTCGCCGTCGCGGTAGAAGGCCGCGCCGGTGTTGCCCTTGTCGGTCGCGGCGAACGCATAGCCGCGGGACAGGACCCAGTCGCCGATGGCTCGGTCGTTCGCGTACTGCTCACGCACTCCGGGCGAGCCCGCGACGACAAGACCGCCGTTCCAGTGGTCGGGCAGCCGGACGACGAACTGCGCGTCGTGATTCCAGCCGTGGTTGGTGTTGGAGGCGGAGGTGTCGGGGAAGTAGCCGTCGATCTGGATACCGGGCACACCGGTGGGCGTGGCCAGGCCCGCCGGGGTCAGCCCGGCCCAGTCGGCCGGGTCGGTGTGGCCGGAGGCGACCGTGCCCGCTGTCGTCAACTCGCCGAGACAGGACACTTCTTGGCGCTCGGCGCCCGGCACTTGCAGCCGGGTGATCCGGGTGCAATGGCCGGATTCCGACGCCTGAGGCAGCTGGGCGGCGGCCGGGAGGGCGGTGACGGCGAGCAGCAGCGCCGCCGCGTACGGAACGCCGAGGGGCAGGGGCACGGAGAGACCTCCAGGGGCGGTGTACGGACCGTGGATCAGGGGCAGGTGCCGTCGGCGATCACGTAGTGGCCGACCGGGGATTCCTTGAGGGTGTGGGTGACGAAGGTGTTGTAGAGGCCCATGTTCTGCAGGGAGCCCTTGGCGTAGGCATAGCTGCCGTCGGTGGTGGCCCGCCCTGCCTGCACCTGGTGGTAGTTGTCGGTGGTCCAGCAGGCGACGGACGCACCACCGGTGGTCGTGGCCGTGACCGTGCCGGAGCGCGCGCCCTCGGTTCCGGCGGCGTCCCGGGCGGCCACGCTGTAGGTGTGACTCGTGCCCGGACTCAGACGCGAGTCGGTGAACGACGCGGCCGCCGGAGTGGCGATACGCGCCCCGTCCCGGTACACCGCGTAGCTCGCCGCGCCGTCGACTGCCGTCCAGCTCAAGGAGATTGAGGTGTCGGTGATGCCCGAGGCGGCGAGCCCGGACGGGGCCGGCAGACCGCCGGGACTGGGCGTGGACCCGTCGAGGCCGAAGAACTCGGTGATCCAGTAGCCGGAGCAGATCGAATCGATGAAGTTCGCGGTACCGGTCTGCCCGCACTGCTGCGGCCCGCTGCCCGGATCCACCGGCGTGCCGTGACCGATCGCGGGCACCCGGTCGAGCTCGACGACGACCGTGCCGTCCGCCGCCAGATACTGCTCCCGGCGCGTCTGATTCGGCCCGATCGTGGACGTACGGTCCGGGCTCTGGTCAACCCCGTGCACCGCGGTCCACTGGTCCCGCAGCTCATCGGCGTTCCTCGGGACGACCGTCGGGTCGTTGTCGCCGTGCCAGACGGCCACCCGCGGCCAGGGCCCGGAGTACGAGGGATAGGCGTCACGCACCCGCTGCGCCCACACCGCGGGCGTTCGGTCCACGCCCGGGTTCATGCAGGTGAAGGCCCCCGTGTCCTTGGTGCAGTCGTACGGCAGCCCCGCGACCACGGCGCCCGCCTCGAAGACGTCCGGATAGGCGGCGAGCATCACCGCGGTCATTCCGCCGCCGGCCGAAAGACCGGTGACATACGTACGCGCCGCATCGGCGCCGTAGGCACTCTGCGCATGCGCGACCATCTGGCTGATGGACGCGGCCTCGCCCTGTCCACGCCGGTTGTCGGTCGTCTGGAACCAGTTGAAGCAGCTGTTGGCGTTGTTCGCGGACGTCGTCTCGGCGAAGACCAACAGGAAACCGTGCCGGTCGGCGAAAGTGGTGAGCCCGGAGTTGTCGGCGTAGACCTGGGCGCTCTGCGTACAGCCGTGCAGCGCCACCACGACGGCCGGATGCGCGGGGAGGCCCGCGGGCCGGTAGACGTACATGTTCAGGGCGCCGGGATTGGCGCCGAAGCTGCTCACTCTCTCCAGGGGTACGGCCGCTTGCGCGGCGGGAGTTGGGCCCAGCCACAGAGCAGCGGCGAGCAGGGCGAGGACGGCGGCCAGACGGCCGAGCGACTTGGACAGGGTTTTGGGCAACGGCATCAGGGCCTCCCGCAGGCGTACCGAGGTGCCGGTCACAGTAGGAACGGTCCGGTGGCCGAGGAATGGTGACGTCCCCTATAGCGCGCGCGGCGGACGACGGTGCGCGCACTGTTGCGGGGGTGGGGGTGGAGTGGTAAGAGGGGCGCGGCGGGTGCCGGTCGCCTGCGGCGGGGCCCGCCGAGCGGGCCGCCATTACCTCTGGCGTAATCGACGCCCCGCGCACTGCCCGGCACGCTTGCGGTACCGGAACTCGGGCGGCGCACTCCGTTCGAGTTCCGGGTCCCTGACCAGCCCGTACGACCTCGATGGAGGCTGATCCGCCATGTCCGCCACCCTGCTCGCCGGTATCTCCCGCACCACCGAGCCGCAGACGATGCTGCGCCGATTTCTCGCTCTCGACGCCGTGGTCACCGGCGTGAACGGTCTGGCGTACGTCGCGGCCTCCGGTCCTCTCGGGCGGCTGCTCGGAGTCGACTCGGCCCTCCTCCTCGAACTGGGCGTATTTCTCGCCCTGTTCGGGGCCGGTGTCGGCTATCTCGCCTCGCGCGGCCGCCCGTCGCACCTGCCGGTCAAGCTCGTCATCGACGCGAATCTGCTGTGGGCCGCCATCAGCATCGCCGCGCTCGGGCTCTGGTTCGACCCGACGACCGCCGGTGCCGTCTGGATTCCGCTTCAGGCGCTGACCGTCGCCGGTTTCGCGGTTCTGCAGTGGTCCGCGCTGCGCGCCACCGCTACGGCGTGAGCGACTGCAGATACTTGACCGTCGCCGGATCCGCCGGGAGGAAGGTCTCGATGGCCAGCTCGGCGACGGTCACGTCCATCGGGGTGTTGAAGGTCGAGATGGACGACACGAAGGACAGCACCCGCCCCTCGTGCTCGATCTGCAGCGGCAGCGCGAAGTACGGATAGGGGACGGAATCCTCCCGGTCCTCGGGGGCGGCGCCGGTCTCCGGCAGGGGATAGGCGGCGACCTCGTCGTACAGCTTGCGCAACGGCTCGGAGCGGGCCAGCGCGATCTGGCGATCCATCTGGGCCAGCAGATGACCCCGCCACTCCCGCAGATTGCGGATCCGCGGGGCGAGCCCCTCGGGGTGGAGCGTGATCCGCATGGCGTTGAGGGGCGGAGTGAGCAGCTGCTCCGGCAGTCCCTCCAGCAGCATCGCGATACCCCGGTTGGCGGCGACGACGGTGTACGCGCCGTCGACGACGAGCGCCGGATACGGTTCGTAGCCCGCCAGCAGCCGTTCCATCCCCTCGCGCAAGGCGTCCATCGACGGATCGTCGAGCGGGGTCTCGGCGAATCGCGGCGCGTAACCGGCCGCCAGCAGAAGGGCGTTGCGCTCCCGTACGGGAACATCGAGGTGCTGCGCGAGGCGCAGGATCATCTCCTGGCTCGGGCGGGAGCGCCCAGTCTCGATGAAGCTGATGTGACGGGCGGAGGAGTCGGCCCGCAGGGCCAGCTCCAGCTGGCTGATCCGGCGTCGCTCGCGCCAGCCGCGCAGCAGCGTGCCCACTCCGGTGTCGGACGCGACAGTTGTCATGCCCGAAACCGTAGTACTCGGCAGGAGTGAACAGAGAAGCCCCGGCCGGAACGGGGGTTTCCGGCCGGGGCGGCACAGGGGTGGGGACGCATGGCGCCACCCACGTATAGGTGAACGATAAACGATCCAGCCTCGATCCCTGTTACCGGGGGTCACGCATGTGACAGACGCAACGTTCCGTTACTGGCCGCCGCCCCGTGGCACCACCGTCGCGAGTACCGGCGGCAGCGGGTACCAGTCGGCCGAGACCACGCTCGCGTAACGGCCCGCAAGCAGCCCGACGCGGTCCCGTGCCTGCGGCTCGGTCGGGTTCGTGCCGTCGATCGCGGGCGCCACGTTGTGCGCGTCCGTCATGACGACGAGGTAATGGTTCCGGTCGTACCACGAGGTGTCGATGGACCCGCCCGCGTACGCACTCGCGTCCCCGTCGAAGAGGACGAACCAGGGGCGGATGCCGGCGTCGGCATACCGGGTGCGGGGATCACCCGCGGCCGCGCCGTGGACCGCGGGGAACGCGGCCGCGTCCCGGAGGCGGCCGGCCGCGGCGAGATTGCGCAGATGGGTGGCGTACTCCCGGTCGGTCCACAGCGAGTCCGCCGGATTTCCCTCCTCGACCGTGCCGGGGATGAGCTCGACCACGAACTTGCCCGCGAGGGCCGAGCGGGAGGGCCAGCCGTTCGTCTTCACCGCCGTGTCGAGTTCCGGCTGGCTCCCCGCCAGATCCGCCGGGCGGAACAGGGCGTCACCGAGGCGGGCGGAGAGCAGCGCGTCGAGCGCGGCGGGGCCGCGGCCGTTGTTGTTCTGGAAGCCGTCCTTCATCTCTATCTTGATCAGAATCGGACGGTGGCCGGGGTGGGCGTCGTGCCACGCCTTCATGTCCGAGAAGCAGCCGCCGAGGTCCTGGTTTCTGGCCTTGGTGCGCAGCTGCGCGGGGCTTGAGGCGTTCTCGCAGTTGTTGTCGTTGCCCAGAGGGTTGCTGTGCGAGACGCGCCACGACCGGCCGAACACATTGGTCCAGACGTCGAGTTCGAGCATCCCGGCGCCCGAGTCGAGCGCATCGGCGAAGTACGCGTACTTCGCCTTCTCGTAGGAGTTGTGAACGCCCACCCAGGTGGCGGAGGAGTAGGGCAACTGCCCCGGGTCCACCGCGCTGGGCGTGGCCGCCTCAGCCGGGGCGAGTGCGGTGGCGAGCAGCCCGGCCGCGACTGCTGTCGTGAGGGCCGCGCGCGTGAGCTTCCCCATGGTCCCCTGCCTTTACGTCGATGCGATCAAGTCGACGGAAGGCTAGGGGAGTTGAGTGAACCGGGGGGAGACGGGACTCAGCCGTTACGCGTGGGGGTGCTTTCCCCCGCCCCGCCCCTTCCCGAAACTGGGGGCGAGCCCCCCAGACCCCCGAGGGTGGGGGGAACGTGGGGGCTGACGCCCCCACACCCCCAGTGCGCCAGCTGCGCGGCGCCGGCCCGGCGCCTCTAAGCGTCGGCCGCGCGGCGCGGTGCACCCACCCGCAGGCGTCGGCCGCGCGGCACCGGGTGACCGATGGGCGTCACCGGCAAGGGGGCCGTGCAGTGGGTGGAGCCGGGACGTAGAGCGTGATGTGTGGCGCGGGGACGCTGGTACCTCACGGCAGACCAGAGACGCGCCGTAAATCATGCAGTCCCGGCGCAACCCTGGAGCGGACCCAAAACCCGCACCACACGGCAGGGCCGAGCACGTGCGCCCCCCGCCGCCCCGAGGGACCATGGCCCCATGCTGCTCGCCCGGCTTGCCGATGTGTCACGTGACGTCGCCGCCACCTCCGCCCGTTCGCGGAAGACCGCCGCGCTCGCGGAGCTGTTCGGTGAGGCCCGGGCCGATGACGTCGGGCTCGTCATCTCCTACCTCGCCGGGCGGCTGCCGCAGGGCCGTATCGGCATCGGCTGGAGCGTCCTCAAGGAGCCCGTGCCTCCCGCCGAGACGCCAAGTCTCACCGTCTCGGACGCCGACGCCGCGCTGAGCCGGCTCGCGGGCGTCGCCGGGCCCGGCTCGCAGGCCGAGCGCAAACGCCTCGTGCGCGAGCTCCTGGCCGCCGCCACCGCCGAGGAGCAGGAGTTCCTGATGCGGCTGCTCATCGGTGAGGTCCGGCAGGGCGCGCTCGACGCGATCGCGCTGGAGGCCGTCGCCAAGGCCGCCGGTGCGCCCGCCGCCGACGTGCGACGCGCCGTCATGCTCGACGGATCGCTGCCCCGCGTCGCCCGCGCGCTGCTGGCCGACGGTCCGGCCGCCCTCGAGAGGTTCCGGCTGCGCGTCGGCACCCCCGTCCTTCCGATGCTCGCCCACACCGCGAAGTCGGTCACGGAAGCCGTCCGGACACTGGAAGCCGCCAGCGTGGTCGAGGAGAAGCTCGACGGCATCCGCGTCCAGGTGCACCGCAGCGGTGAGGACATCCGGATCTACACACGTTCCCTGGACGACATCACCGACCGGCTCCCCGAAGTCGTGGCCGCAGCACGCAACATGACCGGTGATCACTTCATCTTGGACGGTGAGGTCATCGCCCTGGACGCCGGCAGCGGACGCCCCGTCCCGTTCCAGGACATCGCCTCCCGCGTCGGCTCCCGCGTCGACGTGGACACGGCACGGGCCACGCTCCCGCTCTCGCCCGTCTTCTTCGACGTCCTCTCCGCCGACGGGGAGCCGACCCTGGACCTCACAGGCGCCGAACGGCACACCGTCCTCGCCCGCCTCGTACAGGAGCCGATGCGCGTGCGTCGTACGGTCGTCGACGACCCCGCGTCCGCGGAGCAGATCGCAGCCGCCGAGGAGTTCTTCGCCGAGACCCTGCGTCGCGGCCACGAGGGCGTCCTGGTCAAGGCGCTCGACGCGCCCTATGTCGCGGGCCGCCGAGGCCGCTCCTGGCTCAAGGTCAAACCCGTCCACACCCTCGACCTCGTCGTCCTGGCCGTCGAATGGGGCCACGGCAGACGCACCGGACTGCTGTCCAACCTCCACCTCGGCGCACGCGCCGCCGACGGCACGTACGTCATGCTCGGCAAGACCTTCAAGGGCCTCACCGACGAGATGCTGCGCTGGCAGACGGAGCGGCTGCGCGAACTGGCCGTGGACGACGACGGGTTCACCGTGAAGGTCCGTCCCGAACTCGTCGTGGAGATCGCGTACGACGGAGTGCAGCGCTCCTCGCGCTACCCGGCCGGCGTCGCTCTCCGCTTCGCACGCGTGCTGCGCCACCGCCCCGACAAACCCGCCGAGCAGGCCGACACCATCGACCAGGTCCTGGAGTCCCGCGCCTGAACCCGGCCCGCGACCGGCGCCCTCAGCGCAGGCCCATCACCTTGTCGGCGAAGGCGGTCAGGTTGTCGACCGTGCGGGTGATCCGCTCGTCCAGCGTGAGGGTCTCCTCGTGCAGGCCGCCGCGCAGCTTCGGCTGCTTCCGTCCGCGGATGTACAGCGAGCAGGCGAGGTCGGCGCAGAGATACGTGCCCACGGTGTTGCCCTCCCGGCCCGCCGCGCCCGCCAGCGGTGCGGCGAAAAGAGTCACCCCGGACGACGCATGCCCCGTGAGGCAGGCCTGGCACATGCTGGACTTCATGGCGCTGGTCCGTCCGGTGGAAGGCACCCGAAGGGTGATGCCGACCGGACGGTCGTCTCGGGGGAGGACGACATGCGCCCGCAGGGGAGCGCCGGGATCGGTCCAGCCGAGGAAGTCGAGGTCGTCCCAGGGGAGTTCGGCGAAATCGGCGGGCAGCTTCAGCCGCGTGGCCTCGCCCTTCGTACAGTTCACGAAGGAGCCGCGTATCTGCTTTTCGGTCAGTGCTTCCACCGGTGGAACGTACACAGAGCGCCTTCGAGCGGGCATCCCATTTATGGTGGCCGAAGTCGCCGCCGCTTCCAGAGCCCATGCCGAGCCGTTTTCCGAAGGGATCCTGGTCATGCCCACAGAGCCGCTGTCGCAGAAGGAGATCGAGGACCGGTTGCGGGAGCTCCCCGGCTGGTCCCAGGAGGGCGACCGCATCGCCCGCTCGTACCGCCTCTCCGCGCATTTCGCGGCCACCGCGATGGTTGTGCACATCGCACAGATCCAGGACGAGCTGAACCACCACTCGGACCTCACGCTCGGCTACAACACCGTTGCCCTGTCGGTGAACAGTCATGACGCGGGCGGCGCGGTCACGGAGAAGGACTTCGAGCTCGCCCAGCGGGTGGAACAGATCGCCGCGGGCCACGGCGCGAGCTGACGGGCCCGGGCCGGGCGGCCCCGGCCAGGCCCCACCCGGGGGGCGGCACCGCCCGGCCCCGCTCCCCGGGTGGCCCGGACCGGCGGCCCCGCCCGGCCCCCAGCCCCGCCTCGCTGAGGCGGCTACCCGCGGCGGGCCAATTCCATCACCCAGTTCGTCAGCCACGTCTTCTCGCCGTCGACCGAGAACGCCTGCTCCCACTTCGCCGTCGCGCTGGTGATGTCCGACCAGAGGAAGCGGACCCGCACATCCTTGCCCTGGTATGTGTCGTCGCCGTAGAACACCCCGCGTCCGTCCGGCCCGAACCCGCCCACCACCGGCGGGTCCAGCACGCCCCTGCGGTCGTTCGACCAGTTCAGCGACCACTCGTCCCGTTCGACGTCGTACAGCCTCAGGGTCAGCCCCTTGAAGCCCATCGTCGGGAACTCGATCTCGTCGAAGTTCGCCCCGCCGTCGAAGTGGCGCGACGCACGGCTCACGGCCGTGAACTCCTCCCACCCGCTCGTCTCGTCCAGGAAGTCCTTGAGGCGGCGGTTGGCCACCACCCACTCGCCCTGGTGGAAGTCGAAGTCGGTCTTGCTCATGAGCGGTCTCCTGTCGTGCCGTCGGGCAGCGAGTCGGCGAGATAGGCGTCGAGATCCGGGCGGTCGGGCACGAGCATGTGCCGCACCCACGCGTCGCGTTCGTGCAGGATCGGCGGCAGTTCCCATACGCAGCCGATCCACGGCCGGTCGGCCCTGTCGATCCGTACGAAATGGGCCGGGTCGCGGTCCGGGCAGTCCAGCACCGGCTGTCCCGCGGCCGCCCCGCCGAAGTGCAGGACGTTGTCCCACACCCAGCTGTACGCGTTGAGGTACGCGCCGTCGTCCCCTCCCCTGTGGAGGACGACGAACGCGGCCGGCGGTGTGCCGTCCGGCTCCGGCAGGAGCTCGGGGAGCATCGCGTACGCGGCCTTCTCGACCGCGGGCTCGATCCCTCCCGGGTCCCCCGTGACGTGGTACCGCTTGATGCGGCGGCCGCCCGCCTCGATCGGTGGCAGCGCCCACAGCAGCTTCTCGGTGAAGGTCATGGCAGGACGCTAAGCCCGCTTCACTGACATCCTGTGTCAGTGAAGTCCAGCCGTCTCGTCTCGATCCTCCTTCTGCTCCAGACCCGGGGGAGGATGACCGCCGCCCAGCTCGCGCAGGAGCTGGAGGTCTCCGTGCGCACCGTCTACCGCGACGTCGATGCGCTGCACACAGCCGGTGTGCCGCTGTACGGGGACGCGGGCCACGCCGGCGGCTACCAGCTGCTCGCGGGCTACCGCACCCGGCTGACCGGCCTGTCCGCCGGGGAGGCCGAGGCGCTGTTCCTCTCCGGGATCCCGGGACCGGCCGCCGAACTCGGGCTCGGCTCGGCGCTGGCCGCGGCCCAGCTCAAGCTGCGCGCGGCGCTCCCGGCCGAGCTGCGCTCCCAGGCCGACCGGATGCGGTCCCGCTTCCATCTGGACGCGCCCGGCTGGTACGCGTCCGACGACGAGGTGCCGTATCTGACGGCGGTCGCGGACGCGGTGTGGCACAGCCGGGTGCTCGACATCCGCTACCGCCGCTGGAAGGAGCCCACCGATGTGGACCGCCGCCTCGAGCCGTACGGCCTGGTGCTGAAGGCGGGCCGCTGGTATGTCGTCGCCGCGCCCGGCCCGCGTACGTACCGCGTCGACCAGATCCTTGAACTCGCCGTGGGTGAGGGGGAGTTCGAGCCGCCAACGGACTTCGATCTGGCCGCGTACTGGCAGCGCTACCAGGCCGACTTCCACGCCAGGCTGTACGGCGGCGATGCGCTCGTCCGCCTCTCGCCCGCCGCTGCGGCCCGGCTGACGGGAGCGGCCGCCCGGGCCCTGGCCGACACCGGCACGGACGAGCCGGACGGCTGGACGCGGGCGCTGCTCCCGATCGAGTCCGTCGACCACGCCCATGGGGAATTCCTGGCCATGGGCGCGGAGATCGAGGTCCTGGGCCCGCCCGAACTCCGCGCCCGGATCGCCGCGACCGCCCGCGCGCTGGCCGAGCGGTACGCCTGAAACGCGGCCCCGTCGGCACGACCCCGGCGCCGGTCAGTCGCGCCACGCGCCCGTACCCGCCGCGTCCTGTGCGAAGTCCGCGAAGTCCCTCGGCGCGCGTCCGAGCACATCCCGCACCCCGTTCGTCAGCGCGGCGTTGTGACCGTCGAGCAGCATCGTGAACAGCGCCGACAGCCACTCCGAGTCCGGTCCCGGGAAGCCGTACTGCTGGAGCATCTCCGCGTACTCCTCGCCCGACAGGGGGACATACCGCACCTCGCGGCCCGAAGCCCGGCCGATCTCCGCCGCCACGTCGCCGAAGGTGAGCAGCCGCGGACCCGTCAGCTCGTGGACCAGTCCCACATGACCGTCTTCCGTAAGCGCCGCGACCACCACGTCCGCCAGGTCGTCCGCGTCGATGAAGGGTTCGGCGGTCTCGCCCGCGGGGAAGGGGATTTCCCCGGTGAGCACCCCTTCGTACATGGCGCCCTCGCTGAAGTTCTGGGCGAAGAAGCTGGCCCGTACGACCGTCAGGTCCAGGCCCGATTCCCGCAGCGCGCCCTCGGCCACCACCGCTTCCGGCTCTCCGCGGCCGGAGAGCAGCACCAGACGCCCCACTCCGCTCTCGGCCGCCACCCGCCCGAAGGACCGCATCGACTCGGGCGCGCCCGGAGCCGCGAGGTCCGGGTAGTAGGCGACGTACGCCGCGTCCGCGCCCCGCAGCGCCGGACCCCAGGTCGACTCGTCCTCCCAGTCGAAGACGACCGATCCCTTGCGCGATCCGGCCCGCACCGTCACGCCGTGCGCCGCGAGCCGCTCCGCGACCCGTCGGCCGGTCTTGCCCGTGGCCGCTGTCACCAACACCGTTTCCTGCTTCAGGTTCTGTGTCATGACTCAAGGTTCGCGGGACCGGTCTGGACTCTCCATGCTCCAAAGACTCAACGCCATATGCGTACGTCTACGTCCGTACGTCCGTACGTCTACGCTGAAGGCCATGGACGCTCTCGCCGGACTTCTGGACGGACCGCGCGCCAGGGGAGCCTTTCTGCTGCGGATGGTGATGGAGCCGCCGTGGTCCATCCGTATCGAGGACCGCGCCCCGCTCTCCCTGCTGTGCATGACCGCGGGCGAGGCCTGGATCGTGCCCGACGACGGTGACCCGGTGCTGCTGTGTCCCGGCGACGTCGCGATCGCCCGCGGCCCGGGTCTGTACACCACGGCCGACGAGGCCACCCGCGAACCGACGGCCCTGATCGGTCCCGGCGGCACCTGTCACACCCTCCAGGGCGAACCGCTCGCGCAGTCCATGCACTTGGGCGTACGCAGCTGGGGCAACGACCCCGAAGGCTCGGCCACCATGCTGGTCGGGACGTACCAGATGAAGGGCGAGGTCAGTGCGCGGCTGCTCGACGCGCTGCCCGAGCTGCTCCATCTGCCCGCCGACATCTGGGACTGCCCGCTGATGCCGGTGCTCGACGACGAGATCTCCCGGGACGAGCCGGGCCAGAGCGTGGTGCTCGACCGGATCCTGGACCTGGTGCTGATCGCCGTGGTGCGGGCCTGGTTCTCACGCCCGGACGCCGAGGCGCCCGCCTGGTATCTGGCCATGGGCGACCCGGTGGTGGGCCGGGCGCTGCGGCTGCTGCAGGACGATCCCGCGCACCCATGGACGGTCGCTTCGCTGGCCGCCAAGTGCGGGGTCTCCAGGGCCGGGCTCGCGCGCCGCTTCAACGATCTGGTGGGGGAGCCCCCGATGGCGTATCTCACGGGCTGGCGGCTCGCGCTCGCCGCGGATCTGCTGCGCGACACGGACGCGACGGTCGAGGCGGTGGCCAGAAAGGTCGGCTACAGCGGCTCGTTCGCGCTGAGCGCCGCCTTCAAACGCGTACGCGGCATCAGCCCGCAGGAACACCGCACCGGTGCCGGTTTGCCGGAACGGCAACAAGACTCGCCATGACGGCACATCGGAGCGACGCTGTGCCCATGAGCCATCACCATGACACGACGCACATCGACTGGGACGAGATGGGCGCGCTGCTCGAGCGCAACGCGCAGTTCCAAGGCCCCCTGTACGAGCAGGCCGCGGCCTGGCTCGGTGAATTGCTGCCGGCGGCCGGGGTCCGGCGGATCCTGGACATCGGCAGCGGACCGGGAGCGCTGACCCTGCTCCTCGCCAAGGCGTTCCCGGGCGCGGAAGTGGTGGCCGTTGACGCCACCGAGCCGCTTCTCGCCCGGGCCCGGGACCGCGCCGACCGTGCCGGGCTCGGTGACCGCGTCCGTACGCACCATGCCGAACTCCCCGACGGCATCGACAAGTTGGGCGAGGCCGATCTGATCTGGGCGGGCAATTCGCTGCACCACATCGGCGACCAGCGCGCCGCGCTCGGCGGCTTCGCCCGGCTGTTGCGCCCCGGCGGGCTGATCGCGCTGGCGGAGGGCGGGCTGCCCGCGCGTCATCTGCCGCGCGACATCGGCATCGGCCGGCCGGGTCTGGAGAGCAGGCTGGAGGCGGCCGCGGGCGAGTGGTTCATCGAGATGCGGGCCGAGCTGCCCGGGGCGAAGGACGAGGTCGAGGACTGGCGGGCGCTGCTCGCCGCCGCGGGACTCACGCCGAGCGGGACGCGTTCCTTCCTGCTGGACATCCCCGCGCCGGTCCCCGAGGCCGTACGCGAACACGGGGTGGCCGAGTTCGGCTGGCAGCGCAAGATGCTGGACGGGCGGCTGGCGGCGGACGATGTCGCCGTGCTCGACCGGCTGCTGGACCCCGAGGACCCGCAGGGCCTGCTCCACCGCCCGGACACGTACCTGCTCACCGCGCGCACGGTGCACACCGCACGCCGGGACTGATTCAGGAACAGGGCTCCAGCCGCCACCACTGGCCGGGGGAGTCGGTGTCCTCCCATTGACGGACATTCGCTCCGTCGTCCGTGCTGCCGCTCTCGACCTCCAGCAGCAGACCGCTGATGAAGCTGACGATCGTGACGGTGCCCGGCGCGTCCAGGTGCTGCTCGATGATCCACTCCTGGGCGCCGAAGTTGTTGGCCCTCCACTGCTGGATGTTGGCGCCGTTCTCGGTGGAGGCGTTGGCGACGTCCAGCCGCTTTCCGCTGGCGGCGTTCACAAAGTGGTAGAGCCCGCTTCCGTTGGGAACAGGGTCGATCTGCCACTGCTGGGCCTGGGCCCCGCTCTCCTTGCCCTGCTGGAAGAGAATCCGGCCGATGACGCCAGCGCCTACGAAGCCGACGACCGACTTCTCGAACAAGCCTGTCCTGACCGGCGAGAAGGTGGTTCTGCGCCCCTTCTCCGCGGAGGACGCGGAGCCCATGGCCGCGATCATCGAGGACCCGGAAGTCCGCAAGTACACCGGGGCGATACATGCCGTCTTCGATGAGCAGCAGCTACGCACGGTGTACGCAGCACGTGCGCATCAGGCCGACCGGCTGGACCTGGCCGTCATCGACAAGGACAGCGGCGAGCTCGTGGGTGAAGCCGTCCTCTACGAGTGGGACGAGCACAATCGCAGCTGCACCTTCCGCACCCTGCTCGGCCCGCAGGGACGTGGCCGCGGCCTCGGTACCGAGGCGACGCGGTTGATGGTCGGACACGGCTTCGAGCAGCTGCGGCTGCACCGCATCTCGCTCTACGTCTTCACCTTCAACCCCCGGGCCCAGCGCGTCTACGAGAAGGTCGGCTTCGTCGCCGAGGGCATCGAGCGCGAAACGCTGCTGCAGGAAGGGGAGTGGGTCGATGCCGTGCGCATGTCCCTCCTGGACCGCGAGTGGGCCGCGCTGCACGGCCGCGCGTAACTCGCCACGTAACCCTGAAGCATGCCAAAGGGCCTGTTCCCGGCCGCTGTTCAGCAGCAGGGAGCAGGCCCTTTGCGTCGATCCGGGACGCGTCAATCCTGGACGTCAGTTCCAGTCGAAGCCGTCCGGGTCGGGCCCCAGCCGCTTGCCCTCGTCCAGGGCCGCGATCGCCTGCATGTCCTCGTCGTCCAGCTCGAAGCCGAACACATCGAAGTTCTCGGCGATACGTGACGGAGTCACCGACTTGGGAATGACCACATTCCCGGTCTGCAGGTGCCAGCGCAGCACGACCTGGGCCGGCGTCCTGCCGTGCTTCTGTGCAATCGCGACGACCGTCGGGACCTCCAGGAGGCCCTTGCCCTGGCCCAGCGGGGACCACGCCTCGGTCCTGATCCCGTGCTCGGCGTGGAAGGCGCGCAGCTCCGACTGCTGGAGCTGGGGGTGCAGCTCGATCTGGTTGACGGCCGGGACGACGCCGGACTCCTCGATGATGCGAGTGAGCTGCGGCGCCTTGAAGTTGGAGACGCCGACGGCCTTCGCGCGGCCGCTCTGCTCGATCTCGGTGAACGTCTTCCAGATCGTGCTGTAGTCGTCGCGCACGGCACGCGGCCAGTGGATCAGGTAAAGGTCGAGGTAGTCGAGGCCGAGCTTTTTCAGCGAGGCGTCGAACTCTTGCAGAACGCTGTCACGGGTCCAGGTCTCGGACGCGCTGTTCCACAGCTTCGTGGTGATGAAGAGGTCCTCGCGGGCGATCCCGGAGGCGGCGAGGGCACGGC
The DNA here is from genome assembly GCF_040606445.1 of Streptomyces sp. NPDC005408. Classification (NCBI taxonomy): domain Bacteria; kingdom Bacillati; phylum Actinomycetota; class Actinomycetes; order Kitasatosporales; family Streptomycetaceae; genus Streptomyces; species Streptomyces sp. NPDC005408. Next base: position 208,883 of record NZ_JBEXEX010000008.1, read on the forward strand.
CCGTGCCCTCTTCGTTCTCGTAGATGGCCGCGGTGTCGATGCTGCGGTAGCCGACTTCGAGAGCCGTGCCGACCGCCTCAGCCGCCTCGTCGTCCGGCACCTGCCAGACACCGAAGCCCAGCTGCGGCATCTCGACGCCATTGTTCAGGGTGAGGGAGGGGACCTTGCTCACGAGCGGTCGATCCTTACGTCGTCGGTTGGGACTCCTATGGTCAACGATCACCCCGGTGGACGCATTCCCGACCCTGAAGTTGGCCTGATACAGCTCCGACCTTATCGGTCCGGACCATTGACCGCGTCTCATCAAGACGCAACTCTATGGCACATAACTGAACGCCGGACACTCATGTGAACGGATGTTCAGTCCTGCTCCACCATGTGTCACCGGGTAATCGCTCCTGAATCACTCCTGACCCCCACATCTCAGGAAGGCAGGTACGGCTCATGCAGGACAGCAAGGAAACATCGGAGGAAACGGTCAACTGGCAGACCCCCGAGTACATGGTCGTCGAGACCGCACTCGAGGTCACCGCCTACGCCCTCACCGACCGGTAGACCCCGCCGCCATGCTGCTGCAGGTGCTCGGCACCGCGGCGGGCGGCGGACTGCCCCAGTGGAACTGCGCGTGTCCCGGCTGCGCCGGGGCACGCGCACACCCGCACCGGCGCCGCCGGCACGCCTCACTCGCCCTGTGCGCGGACGAGGGCCGCTGGTTTCTCGTCAACGCCACCCCCGACATCGGCGACCAGATCGAGGACAGCCACGCACTGCGGCCGGGGCCGGAGCCGCGCGAATCGCCCGTGGCCGGAGTGATCCTCACCGACGCCGAACTCGACCACACCCTCGGAATCGCCCGGCTGCGCGAGGCCGACGGATTCGACATCCTCGCCACCCGTCCGGTACGGGGCGCACTGCTCGGACGACTACGGCTCGGTGAAGTGCTCGCCCCGTACACCCGTATCGAATGGCGGGAGTTGGGCCGCGAGGCGGAACCGCTGACCAAGAGTGGCACCGTTGAAATAGGTGTCGTACCCGTCTCGGCCAAACGGCCGCGCTATGCCGTCGGCACCGGGGAGGACGAGCGCACCTGGGTGGTCGCCCTGCGGCTGCGCGAGACCACGACCGGCCGCAGCCTGCTCTACGCCCCCGCCCTCGCCCGCTGGAGCGACGACTTCCAGCAGGCGGTCGAGGAAGCCGACCTGGTCATCGTCGACGGCACCTTCTGGGACGACGAAGAGCCGGTACGCACCGGAATCTCCACCAAAACCGCGACCGGAATGGGTCATCTGCCGATCGCGGGGCCCAACGGCACCGCGCGACGCCTCAGCGGGCTGCGCGCCCGCTGCCTCTACACGCACCTCAACAACACCAACCCCCTCGCAGACCCGGACGCCCCGCAGCACGCGCTGCTCGGGGAATGGGGACTCGAGGTCGCCGCCGACCGAATGGTGATCGAGCTGTGAGCACAGTCGTTCTGCCCGCAACGGGCGCCGGTGAGCTGTGGAGCCCCGAGGAGTTCACGGCGCGGCTGCGCGCCGTACCCGCCGAGCGCTACCACGACCGCCACCCCTTCAACGTACGCATGCACGAAGGCGCCCTGCGACCGGACGAGTTGCGCCGCTGGATACTCAACCGCTTCCACTACCAGCGCCACATACCCGTCAAGGACGCGCTCATCCTCGCCAAGTTCGACGACTCGTCGCTGCGCCGCTCCTGGCTGCGCCGGATCCAGGACCACGACGGACTGGTGGAAGGCGAAGGGGGCATCGAGCGCTGGCTGCGGCTCGGCGAAGCCGCCGGGATCGACCGCAAGCGGCTTCAGTCGGGCGCTGAAGTGCTCCCGGGCGTACGGCTCGCGGTCGACGGTTACGTCAACTTCTGCCGGCTGCGCTCCCCGCTCGAAGCCGTCGCCGCATCACTCACCGAACTCGCCGCGCCCACCATCATGCGCACCCGTATCGACGCCTTCGAACGCCACTACCGGTGGATCAAGGCCGACGGACTCATCTACTTCCGCAACCGCATCGGGCAGGGCAGCCGCGACAGCGAGGAAGCCCTCGCGCTCGTCCTCGCATGGGCGCAGAGCAGGAAGGAACAGGAGGCTGCCGTCGCCGCCCTCCGCTTCAAATGCGATGTCCTCTGGTCGCTGCTGGATGCCGTGGACGGTGCGGGGGAGCGGCCATGACCGACATATGGAAACCGGTGCTCTCACGGTCGGTGGTGTTCCGGCACGACCGGGTGCGCGGCGCCGACCTGCTCGTACTGCCCGAACGGGTGGTCGTGCTCCAGGGCAACGCCGGATCCATCGTGCGGCTCTGCGACGGCGCCCGTGACGTGGACGCGATCGTGGCCGAGCTCGCCGAACAGCACCCGGGTGCGCCCGTGGCCGAGGAAGTGCCGGTGTTCCTGGGGCGGTTGCGCAAGGAGGGCTGGCTGAAATGACGGACCCGATACGCGTCGACGCAGACCCGCCGTGGGCGCTGCTCGCCGAACTCAGTCACGGTTGTCCGCTGCACTGCGCCTACTGCTCCAACCCCGTCGAACTGGTCGGTCGGTCAAAGGAGTTGACCACTGGTCAATGGGCCGATGTGTTCCGTCAGGCCGCTGACCTGGGCGTCGTACAGAGCCATCTGTCCGGCGGTGAACCCCTGCTGCGCCGCGATCTCACCGAGATCGTCGCGGCGGCGGACGGCGCGGGCATCCACACCCAACTGGTGACCAGCGGAGTCGGACTGCACGAGAAGCGGCTCGCGGCCCTCGCGGCGGCCGGACTGCGGAGTGTCCAGCTCTCCGTCCAGCACGCCGACCCGGTCGCCTCCGAACTCATCGCGGGAGCACGGTCCTTCGCTGCCAAGGAGCGCGCGGCGCGGCTCGTACGCGAGGCAGATCTGCCCCTCGGCCTCAATGTCGTACTCCACCGCGCCAATCTCGACGCGCTCGACGACCTCGTCGAACTCGGCCTGGCCTGGGGTGCGGAGCGGATCGAGCTCGCCAACGCCCAGTTCTACGGCTGGGCCCTGCACAACCGGCACGCTCTTCTGCCCGACCGCGAGCAGATCGCCGCTGCCCGCGCCGGTGTCGAGCGGTGGCGGGAACGGCTCGCGGGCCGGATGGACCTCGTCTGGGTCGTGCCGGACTACGTCGACGGCACCGCCAAGCCCTGCATGGGCGGCTGGGGCGCGGTCTCGCTCACCGTGGCACCCGACGGCACGGCCTACCCCTGCCCGGCGGCCGCGTCCCTGCCCGGCCTCGACGCCCCCAACGTCAAGGACCACTCACTGGAGTGGATCTGGCGCGATTCGAAGACCTTCAACATCTACCGCGGTGAGGAGTGGATGCAGGATCCGTGCCGCAGCTGCGAGCTGCGCACCAAGGACTTCGGCGGCTGCCGCTGCCAGGCGTACGCCCTGACCGGCGACGCCACCCGCACGGACCCGGCCTGCCATCTCTCGCCGGACCACGCGCTCGTACGCGATCTCGTCGACCGCCCGCGCATCCCCCAGCCGGTGGCCGCACCCGCGTACGCCTACCGCAAGGAAGGACCATGAAGCGACTAACGACTCTGCTGCTCGCGGCCGCTCTCGCCGGCAGCACCCTGTCCGCCGTGCCCGCGGCCGCTCGGCCACTGTCCCGGCCCGCGCCTGAAGCCCTGCCCGAAGCCCCGGCCGCGCCCGTACGGTACGAGGCCGAGGACGCCGTCATCCACGAGGGCGCCGTGGAGAGCAACCACACCGGATTCACCGGATCCGGATTCGTCAACTACGCCAACGCGGCCGGGAGCCATGTCGAGTTCACCGTGGACTCCGCAGCGGCCGGGAGCACCACACTGGCTCTGAGGTTCGCCAACGGGACGACGGCGAACCGCCCGCTCGACATCACCGTGAACGGCCAACTCGTCGCCGACGACCTGGCCTTCGGCTCCACCGGCAGCTGGACCGGCTGGCAGTCCAAGAACGTCACCGCCGCACTGAAGGCCGGAGCCAACACCGTACGGCTCACTTCCGCCACCGCGGCAGGCGGCCCCAACCTCGACTCGCTCACCGTCGGCGAAGGCTCCTCCGCCCCGGACTGGTCCGTCGGGATGGTCGAGTCCACGATGGCCCGCTACTCACCGAGCGCCATCGGCGGCTGGTCCTATCCCGTGGGGCTGTATCTCTACGGCCAGTACCTCGTCTATCAGCGCACCCAGGACGCCCGCTATCTCGCCTACATCAAGAGCTATGTCGACCGCTTCGTCGACAGCGGCGGAAACATCGGGCAGAGCTTCAACAATCTCGACAGCATGCAGGCAGGACGCCTGCTGAACATCCTCCACCACGAGACGGGCCAGGCGCGCTACCAGAAAGCCGCCAAGAAGATCCGGGACCGCCTCAACACCTATCCGCGTACCTCCGAAGGCGGATTCTGGCACTCGACATCGGATTCCCGGCGCAGCCAGCTCTGGGCCGACGGCGTCTACATGGTGAACCCCTTCCTCGTCGAATACGGAAAGGAATTCGGCGACTCCGCGTACACCAGCAATGAGGCGAGCAAGCAACTCGCCGTCTACGGCAGCCACTTGCAGGTCGCGAACGGGCTGCTCAAGCACGCCTGGGACGAGTCGCGCGACGCGAGCTGGTCCGATCCGCAGACAGGGCTCGCACCCGAGCACTGGTGCCGCGCCATCGGCTGGTACTCCATGGCGATCGTCAACGTCCTGGATGCCGTACCGGCCGACCATCCGCGCCGTGGGCAGCTGCTGAGCCTGCTGCAGAAGCTCGCCGCGGGCATCGAGAAATACCAGGACCCGGCCACCGGCCGCTGGTTCCAGGTCGTCGACAAGGGCTCGCACAGCGACAATTGGACCGAGACCTCCTGCTCCAGCATGTTCACCTTCGCCCTTTCCCGCTCGGTGCAGCAGGGATATGTCGACGCGCACTTCGCACAGGTGGCACAGCGCGGCTATCAGGGCGTGCTGGGAAAGATCTCGACCGGCGGCGACGGCCGAACCAATCTCACCGACATCTCCATCGGAACGAATGTCGGGAACTACAGCTACTACATCAAGCGCGACCGGAAGACTAATGACTTCCACGGTCTCGGCGCCTTTCTCATCATGAACGAACAACTCCGGGCGACCAACTCCCTTCGAGGTGAAGGAAAATGACCGCATCCCGCAGAGCCGTACTCGGCGCAGCCCTCGGCGGCGCCGTCGCCGCAGGACTGCCCGCCGTCGCGGCCGCGACGAGCGCCGCCACCTGGCAGCTGCGCTGGTCGCCCTCCGCGAGCAGCGACAAGCTCAAGGCCTTCGAGACCATCGAGGACGACCGGGCGGACTCCCACCCGGCCGGTGCCCCGCACATCTTCGCCGAGGGCGACAACTTCCGGTTCAACATGCACACGGTGGACCGGGACACCAGCACCGACCGCCAGCGCCATGAGGTCACCGGCTGCCGCAACGGCAGCTCCTACCTCCAGTGGAAGTCCGGCCAGACCTGGCGGGTCACGTACTCCATGTTCATCCCCAGCACGTTGAAGGCGACCACCAGCTTCACACACATCATGCAGATGAAGCAGCCCGGCGCGGGATCGTCGCCGATCGTCGTGCAGTCGCTGCGACGCGTCAACGGCGTGCAGACCATCGAGCTCAAGGTCATCGCGGGCGACGTCCTCGTCGGCCGTACGAACCTGGAGCCGCTGCACAACAAGTGGACCGACGTCGACTTCCAGATCAAGATCGGCAACGGTACGTCGGGCTCCGTCCGCTGGATCCTCAAGAGCGGCGGCACCACCGTGATCGACAAGTCGAAGTCGGGCGTCGACACCTTCCTCGCGGACCGGGTGCGCCCCAAGTGGGGCATCTACCGCTCCCTGGGCGACAGTTCGGGCTCGCTGCAGAACTGCCACATGCTCCTCACCAATATGCGCGGCTACCAGCTCGTCTGAGGAGGACGACCATGAAGAGCTTACGGAGAACCGCCGCCATCGCCTTACTGGGCTTCGCGGTCGCGCTGGGCATCGCCCAGCCGCCGGCCGGGGCCGAGCCGCCCGCAAAACTCCCGCTTGCTGCCCCCGCGGCGGCGGCACCCGCACCCGCTGCCGCCGAGTTCAACGTCCGTGACTACGGCGCGGTCGGCAATGGCTCCACCAACGACACCGCCGCCATCAACAAGGCCATCACGGCCGCCAATACGGCGGGCGGCGGAATCGTCCGCTTCCCCTCGGGGACGTACGAGTCCAAGAACACGATCAAGATGAAGAGCAATGTCACCCTGCAGCTGGACGCGGGGTCGACGATCAGCGGCAACGCGGCGGACACCTATGACCCGCCCGAGTCGAACCAGTGGGACAACTACCAGGACTACGGCCACAGCCACTTCCACAACGCCATGATCTACGGCGACAACCTCAGCAACATCGGCTTCACGGGCTCAGGCGTCATCGACGGTGATGGCGCGCTGATCACCGGCAACCCGAAGTCGGGCGAGGCCGACAAGATCATCTCGCTGACGCGCTGCAAGAACCTCACCCTCAGCGGGATCACCCTGCGCGAGGGCGGCCACTTCGCGGCCCTCCTCAACAACTGCGACAACGTCGTGTCCGACCGCCTCACCATCGACACGGCGATGGACCGCGACGGCTGGAACATCATCTCCACCACCAACGTCAAGATCACCAATGCCCATCTGGAGGCGAACGACGACGCGCTCGCCTTCAAGAGCGACTACGCGCTCGGCGCCAAGCTCAACAACGGGCATGTCACCGTCACCGACTCCTATCTCTCCGCCGGCTGCTGCAACGCCCTGATGTTCGGCTCCGAGACCTGCGGCGACTTCACCGACTACACCTTCGAGCGCATCACCATCAAGGGCTCGGACAAGTCCGGCCTCGGTCTGGTCTCGATGGACGGCGCCAAGATCTCCGACGTCCACTACAAGGACATCACCATGACCGACGTCCGCTCGCCGATCATGCAGAAGGTCGGTACGAGAAAACGGTGCGGGAACAACCCCGGCGTCGGCTCCATCAGCAACATCACGTACACCAACATCAAGGCGAACGGCACCACCCCGTCCTTCTCGCCGACCATCTGGGGCGAGACCGGCGGCCGCATCCACGACATCACCTTCAACAACGTCGACATCACCGTGCCCGGCGGCAACGGCACCATGTCCACCAACCCGCCGAGCAACGACCCCAAGGACTACAACCCCAAGGCCATCGGCACTCGTCCCGCCTACGGCTGGTACATCCGCAACGCCGACAACGTCCGCTTCACCGACAGCGAGGTGCGCTTCGCCGCCAATGACGGCAGGCCCGCCGTCATCGCCAACAACAGCACCGGCATCCGCTTCGACCGCTTCACCGCCCAGCGCGGCAGCAGCAGCCCCTCGGACCTTCTCTTCCAGACGGTCAACGGCTACTGCGTCGCGAACAGCGCCAACACCGGCGGCGGTGCGCTGCGCGTCAGCCAGACCGGCTCCAGTCAGAACTGCGACGGCGGCGGCCCCACGCCGCCCACCCGGTACGAGGCCGAGAACGCCACGTACTCCACGGGATCGACCGTCGACTCAGACCACACCGGCTATTCCGGCTCGGGCTTCGTCAACACGCCCAACGCCGTTGGCGCTTATGTGGAGTGGGCAGTGAACGCCACCGAGGCGGGCAGTGTCGACCTCGCCATCGCGTACGCCAACGGCAGCACCACCGCACGCCCGCTGGACATCACCGTCAACGGGGTCACCGTCGCCGCCGCGTCCCCCTTCGCCGGCACCGGCGCCTGGACCACCTGGCGCACGGTCACCCTGCCCGTCGCCCTCAAGGCCGGGGCCAACACCGTCCGCGCCACCGCCACCACCGCGAACGGCGCACCCAACCTCGACTATCTGGATGGCCCCGAATGACCAGACGCCTCTTGGCGCGGCTGGTGCTGGTGGGCGCGCTGCTCCTCGGCGCGCTCACCCTGCAGGGCCCCGCCCGCGCCGATCTGGAACACCCGCGCCAGGACTTCCTGCGCTCCTCCGTCGGCGGTCTCTTCCTGCACTGGGGTCAGCGGACCGCCCCCTCCCACAACAGCTGCAGCCAGTGGGAGTCCGATGTCACCGGTGGCGGCTGGACCCCCGACTACTGGGTGCAGGAGGCGCAGAAGCTGCACACCCAGTACCTCGTGCTCGCCACCTTCCACAGCCGCCTCGGCTACGCACGCCCCTGGCCGTCCAAGATCCCCGGAAGCTGCAGTACGAAGCGTGACTTCCTCGGCGAGCTGATCACGGCCGCCAAGGCCAAGGGCCTCAAGACCATCCTCTATATGACCGACGACCCCCAGTGGCACAACGAGGGCGGCCATGAGTGGCTCGACTCGGCTGCGTACTCGAAGTACAAGGGCCGCACGGTCGATCTGACCGGCCGCGACGGCTTCGGGGAGTTCAGCTACGACAACTTCTTCGAGGTCATGGACCGCTATCCGGACCTCGGCGGCTTCTGGATCGACAACGACAACGCGTACTGGGAGAGCCACAACCTCTACGCGCAGGTGTACCAGAAGCGCCCGAACTACACGATCAGCAACAACAACGAAGACACGCCGATCATGGACATGATCAGCAATGAGCAGAAGACCGGGATGAGCCCGTCGTACGACTACCCCCAGGCGGTCTACACGGCGGGGCCCCGCCTCACGGAAGCCGACTTCAAGCTCCCCTCCACCGGTTCCTGGTGGTACACCGGCTCCGATCCCTCCGTCGACCGCAAGCTCACCCTCGGCCGGCTCATCACCAACGCCGGATCCTCGGTGAAGGCGCTGATGGCCGAGACCGCCATGGTCAACGGCAAACTCCCGGGCAACCAGGTCGCGTTCAACAACTTCACCAAGGGTTATCTCGACGCCATCGCAGAATCGCTGCACGGCACCGAGGGTGGCGGCTATATGCACGGCGGGCTCGCGCCCGGGTTCTGGAACGACGGCGCCCACGGCGTCACGACCGTCAGCAGGGATCCCGACAAGCACTACATCCACGTGCTGACCCCGCCCTCCACCTCCACCCTGCGGCTGCGCGACAACGGCTACCGGGTGACGGGCGTGACCAACCTCCGTACCGGCGCGGCCATTTCGTACAGCCAGAACGGAGGCACGCTCAGCCTCACCGGGCTCGGCGCCTGGGACCCGTACGACACCGTGTTCAAGGTGACCACCGGCGGGCGCGAAGGGATCATCCCCGCCTCCTCGTACACGATGAGCGCAAGCGCGTCGGCGAGCGGGCACGGAGCCGCGGCCGCCGCGGACGGCGACTACCGCACCTACTGGGACAGCAACAAGACCACGCCCGTCTCGCTCCGTTTCGACCTCGGATCGGCCAAGCGGGTGCAGTATCTCGGCGTCAACCAGCGTGAGGACTCGGTGAGTTACGCACGCTCCGGCACCGAACAGTCTGCCCGGATCAGGGACTACCGGGTGTACGTCAGCAGCGACGGCACCAACTGGGGGACCCCGGTCAAGACCGGCACCCTGCCCAGCCGCCGAGGGGTCGCCGTCATCGACATCCCCTCGACCACCACCCGCCATGTCCGCCTCGAAGTGGTCAACACCCATGCTGCATCGAGCGACTCGACCCGCTACAAGCGGCTGCGGATCGACGAGTCGTGGATCGGGACCGCTTATGCGGCGGGCGGCGGCACCACGCCGACGCCGAACCGCTACGAGGCCGAGGACGCCGCCTACTCAGTGGGCGCGACGGTCGACTCCGACCACACCGGCTTCACGGGCACCGGCTTCGTCAACACGCCCAATGCGGCCGGCGCGTACGTGGAGTGGACGGTCCAGTCGGCGACCGCACGCAGCGCATCGATCGCGATCCGGTACGCGAACGGCACCGCCGCGGGCCGTCCGCTGGACGTCTCCGTCAACGGCACGGTTCTCTCCGCGAACCGGGCCTTCGACGGCACCGGCGCCTGGACCACCTGGGCCGATTCGACCCTGACCGTCCCGCTCACCGCCGGAGCCAACTCCGTACGCGTCACCGCCACCTCAGCGAACGGCGCACCCAATCTCGACCATCTCGATGTGGAGGCGCCATGAGACACCGGCTCAGAGGGCTGCTCATTGCGGCCCTCGCGATACCCCTGGCGATAGCGGGGCTCACCGTCCCACGCCACGAGGCCGCGGCCTCCGACAACGGCCTGTCCATCCGGCCCGCGATGGGCTGGTCCAGCTGGAGCTTCGTACGCCGCTGGCCCACCGAGGCCAAGCTCAAGGCGCAGGCGGACGCCCTGGTCAGCAGCGGACTCAAGGACCACGGCTACGTCTACATCAACCTCGACGACTTCTACCAGAAGTGCGACGCCAACGGCTTCACCGTCGACCAGTACGGCCGCTGGGCAGTCGACGAGGCGAAATTCCCCTCCGGCATCAAGGGGCTCGCCGACTACATCCACTCCAAGGGGCTGAAGTTCGGCTTCTACGTCACCCCCGGCATCGCCAAGAACGCCGTCACCAAGAACACGCCGGTCGAAGGGACCTCGTACCACGCGAAGGACATCGCGGACACGTCCAAGACGGAGAAGAACTACAACTGCAAGAACATGTACTACATCGACTACAGCAAGCCCGGCTCCCAGGAATTCGTGAACTCCTGGGCCCGCCAGTTCGCTTCCTGGGGAGTCGACTATCTCAAGATCGACGGCGTCGGCAGCCATGACATCCCCGACGTCCGCGCTTGGGACAAGGCCCTGCGCGCATCGGGCCGCCCCATCAACTACGCACTCTCCAACAACCTCGCCATCGCCGACGCCCCAACCTGGCGACAGCTCGCCAACAGCTGGCGGACCCAGGGCGATGTCGAGTGCTACTGCGGCCCCGGGCCCAACGGCAGCGGCTTCCCGCTCACCACGTGGGACAAGGTGACCGCCCGCTTCACCTCCGCCGCGAACTGGCAGCAGTACGCGGGCCCCGGCGGCTGGAACGACCTGGACTCGCTGGAGATCGGCAACGGCGACCAGGTCGGCCTCAACGCCGATCAGCGGCGCTCCCACATGACACTGTGGGCGATGGCCGCGTCCCCGCTGCTGCTCGGCACCGACCTCACCGCGCTCAACGCCACCGACAAGGCGATGCTGACGAACGACCGGGTGATCGCGGTCAACCAGGACGGCGTCGCCGCCAAGCGGATCGTCAACTCCAGTCCCAAACAGGTCTGGAGCAAGCGCGAGTCCAATGGCGACTACATCGTCGCTCTCTTCAACACCGGCACCTCCGGCAACCAGACCGTCAGCGTGAACTGGTCCCAGGTCGGCTTCTCCGGCGCCGCGGCCGTCACCGACCTATGGTCCGGCCAGAGCGGCGGCACGGTCAGCGGCTCGTACAGCGTCACGCTGAGGCCGGGGGAGACCCGGCTTATCCGGGCCACCCCGCAGTCGGGCACCACCGCGCGCTACGAGGCCGAGAACGCCTCGTACAGCACGGGATCGACCGTCGACACCGACCACGGCGGCTTCAGCGGCACGGGCTTCGTCAACACGCCCAACGCCGCTGGCGCGTATGTCGAGTGGACGGTCGAATCGGCGACCGCCCGGGATGCCGCACTGAGCATCCGCTACGCCAACGGCACCACGGCCGGCCGGCCCATGGACGTCTCCGTCAACGGCGCCGTCGTCTCGGCGGGCCGGGCCTTCAACGGCACCGGCGCCTGGACCACCTGGGCCGATTCCACCCTCAGCGTCCCGCTCAAGGCGGGTTCGAACACCGTACGCGTCACCGCCACCACAGCGAACGGCGCACCCAACATCGACTACCTCGACAGGGGATAACAGACGTGCGACCCCCCACCACACGGCTCCGTAACTCCGCGATCGGCGCGGCAGTCATCGGACTGCTGGGCTCACTGGCGCTGGCGGCGTTCCCCGCCGAAGGCGCGGTCCCGGAGGCACCGCAGGCCGTGGCTCCCAAAGCCTCGGGCGCGCTGGCCGCGGCACCGTACGAATATCTCGGCTGGGGAAGTCCCCAGAAGCCGACCGATGTCATGGCGGCGACCGGCGTGAAGTGGTTCACGCTCGCCTTCATCCTGTCCGACGGCGGCTGCAATCCGAAGTGGGACGGCAGCCGCGCGCTCAAGGGCGGCTCCGACGAGAACGCCATCAAGTCCATACGGGCGGCGGGCGGCGACATCGTCGTCTCCGTCGGCGGCTGGAGCGGCGCGAAGCTCGGCGAGAAGTGCTCCAGCGCCACCGCGCTCGCCGGGGCGTACCAGAAGGTGATCGACGCGTACAAGCTCAAGGCCTTCGACATCGACATCGAGAACACCGAGTTCGGCAATGCGACCGTGCGCCAGCGTGTCGTGGACGCGCTGAAGATCGTCGAGCAGAAGAATCCCGGCATCGTCACCTACGTCACCATGGGCACCACGCCCAGCGGCCCGGACGCCACCGGCAAGGACCTGATCAAGCGCGGCGCCAAGGCGGGACTGGCCGCCGACGCCTGGGTGATCATGCCCTTCGACTTCGGCGGCCACAGCGGCAGCATGGGCCAGGCCTCCGTCAGCGCACTCGAAGGACTCAAGGGCGCCGTCAAGAGTGCATACGCATACAGCGACTCCGTCGCGTACCAGCACATCGGCGTCTCGTCGATGAACGGCAAGACCGACGAGGCCGGAGAGACCGTTACGCAGAACGACTTCAAGACGATCCTCGCCTACGCCCAGCAGCACCACATCGCGCGCTACGCCTTCTGGTCCGTCAACCGCGACCGCAGCTGCAGTTCGGGCGGCGACGCGGACGCGTGCAGTGGTGTCTCGCAGTCCCCCTACGCGTACACCAAGATCGTCGCCCAGTACGGCGGCTGACACCCCGTCGGCAGAACACCCCTCACCCCCCATCCCCCCACGGAGGAACACATGCGACGCAGGAACTTGGTCGGCACGGCGGCTGTGATGGGCGCGGCAGCGCTCGTCGCAGGGCTCGTCCAGTCGGCGGACGCCGGCGAACCGGCGGCCGCCGCAGTGAAGGGCGCCCCGACCGGCATCACCACCATCTCCACCGGCTGGACGATCCCCTGGGGCACGTACTGGATGCCCGACAGCTCCACCGCACTGGTCACCGAGCGCAACTCGTTCAAGGTCTTCAAGGTGACGCCGTCCGGCGCGAAGACCCAGGTCGGCTCCGTCCCCAACTCCCAGACCACGGGCGGCGAAGGCGGACTGATGGGCGTCGCCGTCGACCCCGACTGGTCGTCGAACCACTATGTGTACTTCATGCACACCTCGTCGGACGGTAACCGCATCGCCCGCATGACGTACGACGGGTCCACGCTGAAGGACTACAAGGCCCTGGTCCAAGGGATCAAGAAGAACAAGTTCCACAACGGCGGACGGCTGGCCTTCGGCCCCGACGGCTATCTGTACGCCTCCACCGGTGACGCCCAGACCGGCTCCAACGCCCAGGACAAGAACTCCCTCAACGGCAAGATCCTCCGGATGACGAAGGACGGCAAGGCGGCGCCGGGCAACCCGTTCAACAACCTCGTCTTCAGCCTGGGCCACCGCAATCCGCAGGGCATCGCCTTCGACGCCCAGGGGCGGCTGTGGGAGGCCGAGCTCGGCCAGAGCTCCAAGGACGAGCTCAACCTCATCAAGGCGGGCAAGAACTACGGCTGGCCGACCTGCGAGGGCAACTGTTCCGAAGCCGGGATGACCAACCCCAAGAAGGCCTGGGGAGTTGCTGAAGCCTCGCCCAGCGGCATCGCGATCGTCGACGGCTCGGTCTACATGGCGGCGCTGCGCGGCGAACGGCTGTGGCAGATCCCGATCAACGCCGACAACGAGAACGTCGGCACGGCGAAGGCGCACTACGTCGGCACCTACGGACGGCTGCGCTCGGTCACCAAGGTGCCCGGCTCGAACCAGCTGTGGCTCTCGACGACGAACGCGGACGGGAACGGGGGTGAGCCGGCAGGAGCGGACAAGATCTTCCGGGTGAACATCGGCTAGGGACTTGTCCGGGCGGTCATGCGACTGCCCGGTGTCCGGGTCGGTGGTGCGGGCATGGGGCCCTCCCTAAGGCAGGGAGGGCCATCTCCAACACTGACTGCGAGTAGTGGTCAGGGCTTTGTGACCGTGCACTTCCAACAGGAGGGGTGCCGGGGTCGCCGGGAGGAGACTCCACGTGAATGGTCATGACCTCGGCTCCCCTCGGGGATGTGAGAGGGACCGTTCAGGAGAGCCAGTCGGTGTAGTGGGTGGGGGCGATGCGGACGTCGTTCGGGGCGGTGAGGACGTCACCGTCGACGGCGGCGAACATGCCGGCGCTGTCGTCGGTGACGACAGACCGCCCGTCGCTCTTGGCCGTGAGGGTGAGCCGGCCGAGTTCGTCGAGGGGATAGACGTCAGGGCCCGCGATGTTGAGGACGCCGTTCAGGGGGGTGCCCGCGGCTGCTTCGGCGACAAAGCGGGCAACATCTGCGGCAGCGATCGGCTGGATTGGCGTGCGTGGCAGACGGACGGTGTCACCGTCAGTGGTCCAGGACATCGCTGCGTCCATGAACTCCATGAACTGCGTGGCGCGGACGATGGAGTACGGGACGGGCCCGGCCTTGAGGATGTCCTCCTGGAGTGCCTTCGCCCGGTAGTAATCGAGGTCCGGAACTTGGTCCACTCCGACGATGGAGAGGATGACGAAGTGCCCGACTCCCCCCTTCTCACTCGCGGCAAGAAGGTTGTCCATCGAGGTCTGGAAGAAGGCGAGCGAGGCGTCGTCGAAGGTCGGGGAATTCGTCAGATTGATGACGACGTCTGCGCCCGCTACGGCCGCCTCCAGACCCTGGCCAGTGATGACGTCCACGCCCGTGGACGGGGAGTGCGGTACGGCCTGATGGCCGGCCGTGTTCAGGTTCTTCACGACCTGCGACCCGATCCGTCCAGTTCCACCGATGACTGCGAACTTCATGATCTAGCCTTCCTTCGACGACATTGCCCGATACACGGCTTATGCGGCCTTGATCGCACTCTACGTGCATTCATACTCGGATACTCTCTATCCGAGATAATACTCGGACATCGCGTGTCCGAGTCAATAGCGCCCGCGGGTAGGGTGAAGGGGTGAAGATGTCTGGTGGCGTGGAGTGGGCTCTGCACTGCTGCGTCGTGCTGACCTCGGTGGAGGAGCCGGTGCCGGCAGCGCGGCTTGCGCAACTGCACGACGTCCCACCCACGTATCTCGCCAAGCAGCTCCAAGCCCTCTCGCGCGCCGGGCTTGTGCAAGCGGTGCAGGGAAAGTCGGGCGGCTACGTCCTGACCCGATCTCCCGCGTTGATCACAGTGCTTGAGGTCGTCGAAGCAGTCGACGGGCCCGGCCCGGCGTTCGTGTGCACGGAGATCCGCCAGCGGGGCCCAATGGCGACCCCGCCCGAGTCCTGCACTGCGCCGTGTGCGATCGCCCGTGCCATGGCCTCTGCCGAGTCGGCGTGGAGGAAGGCTCTGCGGTCCGTCACCATCGCCGACCTGGCCAACGACGTCGAATCCGACTCCGGGGACGGCGCCCTTGCCGGCATCAGCGCCTGGCTGAGTGCACCCGGCGCCTAGGCGCTGTTTCTCGGATCTCCTGACGTGAGTGGGGTGTTGGGGCAGGCTGGCGGTATGGGCCGTGGGGATCTGACGAATGCGGAGTGGGATCGGCTGGAGTCGTTCTTACCTCGTGGTGGTGCGCGTGGGGGTCGGTGGAGTGATCACCGGCGGGTGATCAACGGGGTGCTGTACCGGGTACGGACTGGTGTGCAGTGGCGGGATCTGCCGGAGCGGTTCGGGCCGTGGGAAACGGTCTATAAACGTCATCGCCGCTGGTCAGCGGATGGAACGTGGGAGATGCTGCTGTCGAAAGTCCAGGCCGCCGAGGATGCCGCGGGCCGGATCGACTGGGACGTGTCGGTGGACTCAACAGCGGTGCGGGCCCACCAACATGCCGCCGGCGCGAGGAAAGCTCCCCC